>NZ_CP071870.1:311906-623813 GCF_017569205.1 Propioniciclava sp. MC1595 | reverse complement strand
TGCCGGGCGAGAGGTCGACCGCCCCGGACGCCAGCGCGGCGGCCAGCCCGGTCAGGGTACGCACGCGGGACGCCGGCATGGCCAGGGCGGCCGGGTCCGGGTCGGCCAGGGCCTCAGGCGTCGGGAAGAGGTGGGTCAGGCCGCCGACCGGGTCGGTGACCGGGTCGCCGTGCCGGGCGACGAGCCGGGCCGCGTGGGTGCGCGCCGCGGACGTGGAGACCTGCTGGCCGAGCACCGCCCGGAGCGCGAACTCGTGGGGGTCGACGGTGCGCGGCACCCGGCGGCCCGGGGTCGCCTCGACGAGGGGGGCCAGGGCCGGGTCCGTCGCGAGGGCGGCGTCGACGGCCACGGGGTCGGCGTCCAGGTCGAGAAGCCGGCGGCAGCGGCCGATCGCGGGCGTGAGGTCGCGCGGGTCGGCGAGGTGCAGCGTCGCGGCGACGTGGTCGGGCCGCGGCGCGAGCGCCACGAAGCCGGCGCCGTGTGGCAACCGCAGGGTGCGGCGGTAGGCGCCGTCGCGCCACTCCTCCACCCCGGGCACCGCGGTCGCGGCCAGGTGGCCGAACACGTTCCCGGGCTCGAAGGGGCGCCGGAACGCCAGGCGCAGGGAGATCTCGAGCAGGCGCCCGGGGGCCTCGGCCCGCGGCCGGCGACGGTCGCCGCGCAGCCCCGACGGGGTGGTCGCGTAGACCTGCTGCACCGTGTCGTTGAACGAGCGGATCGAGCCGAACCCCGCCGCGAACGCGACCTCGGCCAGGGGCAGGTCGGTGGTCTGCAGCAGCACGCGCGCGGTGTGCGCCCGCTGCGCCCGGGCGAGGGACAACGGCGTGGCGCCCAGCTCGTCGAGCGTCAGCCGTTGCACCTGCCGCACCGAGTACCCCAGGCGGGTGGCGAGCCCGTCGACGCCCTCGCGGTCGACGATCCCGTCGCCGATGAGGCGCATCGCCCGGGCGGTGGTGTCGGCGCGGACGTCCCACTCCGGCGAGCCGGGCACGGCGTCGGGCCGGCAGCGCTTGCAGGCGCGGAACCCGGCCGCCTGCGCGGCCGCCGCGCTCGGGTGGAAGGTCATGTTCGCGGGCGCGGGCGTGCGCGCCGGGCAGGAGGGGCGGCAGTAGATGCCGGTGCTGGTCACCCCGGTGAAGAACGTGCCGTCGAACCGCGCGTCGCGGCTGGCGACGGCGGCGAGGCAGGCGTCTCGGTCGGGGACCATGCCCCCATCCTCACGGACGCGACGGGCCGGGTCTAGCAGGAAAGCGACACGGCCGCCGGGATCAGCTCCAGCCCTCCTGGGGCGCCGGCAGGCGGATCGGCAGGCCGGCCTCGTGCACCTCGCACAGCATGGCGCGCACCTGGCCGATGGCGTCGCCGTCGAGCTCGCCCTCGACCGGGCGGCCCAGGTGCACCTCGACCTTCTTGGCCTGCACCCGCTGGACGGCGCTGTGCCCGAAGCGGTGGCGGGTGACCAGGTCGGCCACGACCGCCCCCCAGCCCATCAGCCCGCGCGGGGAGGCGACCATGACGTCGAGCAGGCCGTCGTCGACCTTCGCGTCGGGCATGAGCTGCGCGCCGGCGGTCAGCTCGCCGCAGTTGCCGTCGCGCCGTCGCGGACGGCCTGCTTGGCCTGGCCGACGCCCGGGTCCTCGACCGTGGTCTCGTACCAGGCCGGGGCGGGCCGGCCCTCCTCCGCGCAGATCTCCTCGACCTGCGCGCGCACGGCGTCGGGGTCGTCGAACTTGCTGGGATTGATGACCAACGCGATGCGGCCTGCAGCGGTGTCCACCCATCCAGCCTAGTGGGCGGGTGGTCGGGTGGGAACGGACGCCCCACGGGCTGGGCAGGCGGCGTCAGGACGAGTTGTGAGTGAGCACTCACTCACTTATGCTGGGCCGACGTGAGCAGAGCACGACCCATGCCTCCGGAGGAGCGGCGCGCGGCGCTCGTCGAGGCCACCCTCCCCCTGTTGCTGGAGCACGGCGCCACCGTCTCCACCCGCCAGATAGCCGAGGCCGCCGGCGTGGCCGAGGGCACGATCTTCCGGGTGTTCGAGTCGAAGGACGACCTCGTCCACGCCTGCCTCCACGACGCGCTCACCAACGACACCCTGGCCGAGCAGCTGGACGCCCTCCCCCGCGACCTCGACCTGCCGGACACCGTGGCCCGCACCGCGGCGATCCTCGCCGAGCGCATCGCGGGGATCCGCATCCTGCTCGGCCTGGTGCACCAGCGGCCGCAGCCCGCGGCGTCCGAGGACTGCGCCCGCCCCGACCCGGTCGCCCTGCGGGCACGCGCGGTCGACGCCGTCGCCGGCGTGCTGGCCCGGCACGCCGACCGGCTGCGCGGCACGCCCGAGGCCGCGGCGTCCGCGCTGCTGGCCGTCACGTTCGGCACCACCCACAGCTTCTTCGGCGGCGGCGACCTGGCCGACCCGGACGCGCTCGCCGACCTCCTGCTCCACGGAATCTCGAAGGACGCCTGATGCTCCTGGCCACGCTGAGGACCTACCTCAAGCCGTACGCGCGCAACATCGCGCTCGTCATCCTCTTCCAGCTGCTCGCCACCGCGGCGGCGCTCTACCTGCCCACACTGAACGCGCGGATCATCGACGAGGGCGTCGCCCAGGGTGACACCGCGAAGATCTGGGACCTCGGGCTCATCATGCTCGGCGTCACCGCCGTGCAGATAGTCGGCCAGATGTCGGCGATCTACTTCGGCGCGCGCACCGCGATGGGGTTCGGGCGCGACCTGCGGGCCGCGATCTTCCACAAGGCGCTGTCGTTCAGCACCCGCGAGGTCAACCACTTCGGCGCCCCGAGCCTGATCACGCGCACGACCAACGACGTCCAGCAGGTGCAGACGCTGGTGATGATGACGGCGTTCATGATCGTGCAGGCCCCGATCATGATGGTCGGCGGCATCTTCATGGCCCTGCGCGAGGACATCGGCCTGTCGTGGCTGATCGCCGTCGCGGTCATCGTGATGGGCACGATCATCGTGGCGATCCTGCTGCAGGCGCTGCCGCTGTTCCGGCAGATGCAGGTGCGGATCGACACGCTCAACCGGGTGCTGCGCGAGCAGATCGCCGGCCTGCGCGTCATCCGCGCGTTCGTGCGCGAGCCGTGGGAGGCCACCCGCTTCAACCGCGCCAACAGCGAGCTGACCACCACCTCGCTGCGGGTCGGACGCCGCATGCTCACCTTCTTCCCCGTGGTGCAGATGGTGATGGCGGCGTCCTCGGTCGGCGTGATGTGGTTCGGCGGCCTGCGCGTCGAGGCCGGCGAGATGCAGATCGGCCAGCTGACGGCGTTCCTGCAGTACCTCATCCAGATCCTGATGAGCGTGATGATGTCGACGATGATGCTGATGATCGCGCCGCGCGCCCAGGTGTGCGCGGTGCGCATCCAGGAGGTGCTGCGCACCGACTCGTCGGTCGTGCCGCCCGCCTCGCCGGTGCGTGAGGTCGCCGGGCACGGCGAGGTCCGGTTCGAGGACGTCTCCTTCTCCTACCCCGGCGCCGAGGAGCCGGTGCTGAGCGACGTCTCGTTCGCCGTCACCCCCGGCCAGACGCTGGCGTTCATCGGCGCGACGGGCTCGGGCAAGTCGACGCTGGTCAACCTGATCCCGCGGCTGTTCGACGCCACGGCCGGCCGCGTGCTGGTCGACGGGGTGGACGTGCGCGACCTCGACCCCGAGGTGCTCTGGGGCTCGATCGGTCTCGTGCCCCAGAAGCCATACCTGTTCAGCGGGACCGTCGCCTCGAACCTGCGCTACGGCAAGCCCGACGCCACGGACGAGGATCTCTGGCACGCGCTGGAGGTGGCCCAGGCCCGCGACTTCGTCGAGCGGATGGACGGCCAGCTGGACGCCCGGATCGCCCAGGGCGGCACCAACGTCTCCGGCGGCCAGCGCCAGCGGCTCTCGATCGCCCGCGCCCTGGTGGCCAAGCCCGACGTGTACGTGTTCGACGACTCGTTCTCGGCCCTCGACGTCGCGACGGACGCCCGCCTGCGCGCCGCGCTCGTGGACGAGACCCGCGACGCCGCGGTGGTGATCGTCGGCCAGCGGGTCGCGACCATCGCCGGCGCCGACCAGATCATCGTGCTCGACGAGGGCCGGATCGAGGCCGTCGGCACCCACGACCAGTTGCTCGTGACCTCGCCCACCTACGCCGAGATCGTCGAGTCCCAGTTCAAGGCGGAGGAGGCGGCATGAGCGACGCGAAGCAGCCCCCCAAGGTGACCGACGCGCCCGAGCGCCCCAAGCACGGCCCGCAGGTCCGCGGCCACGGGCCCATGGGCGGCATGGGCGTCCAGGAGAAGGCGATCAACTTCGGCCCCTCCCTGCGCCGCCTGCTCGGCACACTGCGCCCCGAGCGGCCCCGGATCATCGCCGTCATGGTGCTCACCTCGATCGCGGTGGTCGCCAACGTGGTGCAGCCGAAGATCCTCGGCTCGATGACCGACCTGCTGTTCACCGGCCTGCTCGGCGCGATGATCGGGCGGGGCGTCCCGGCTGGCACGTCGCTCGAGGCCGTCGTCGCCGGGCTGCGCGCCCGGGGGCAGGACACCTTCGCCGACATGCTGCAGGGCATGTCGGTCGTGCCGGGCGTCGGCGTCGACTGGGACGCCGTCGGCCGCGTCGGCCTCCTGGCCCTCGCGCTGGCCGTGGCCGGCGGACTGCTGATGTGGGCGTCCGGCTGGCTGCTCAACGACGTGGTGAACAAGTCGGTCTACCGCATGCGCGAGCAGGTGCAGGCCAAGCTCGACCGGCTGCCGCTGAGCTACTTCGACCGCCAGCCGCGCGGCGAGCTGCTCTCCCGGGTCACCAACGACATCGACAACATCGCCCAGTCGCTGCAGCAGACGCTGTCGCAGCTGCTGACCAACCTGCTGACGCTCATCGGCGTGCTCGTGATGATGTTCTGGGTCTCGCCGGTGCTCGCGCTGATCGCGATCGTCGCGGTGCCCATCTCGATGGTGGCCGCCATGGTCATCGGCAAGCGCGCCCAGGGACGGTTCGCGGCCATGTGGAAGTCGACGGGTGACCTGAACGCCCAGATCGAGGAGGCCTACACCGGCCACGCGCTGGTCAAGGTGTTCAACCGCTCCGCCGAGGTCGAGCAGGCGTTCGCGCACGACAACGAGAAGCTCTACACCGCGGCCTTCGGGGCACAGTTCATCTCGGGCCTGATGATGCCGGTGATGTTCTTCATCGGGAACCTCTCCTACGTGGCCGTCGCCGTCGTCGGCGGCCTGCGCGTGGCGACCGGCCAGATGAGCCTTGGCGACGTGCAGGCGTTCATCCAGTACTCGCGCATGTTCACCCAGCCGATCACCCAGGTCGCGTCGATGGCGAACCTGCTGCAGTCGGGCGTGGCGTCGGCCGAGCGCGTCTTCCAGGTGCTGGACGCCGACGAGCAGTCGCCCGAGGCGTCCGGGTCGCTGCCCACCCCGCTCGAGGGGCGGGTGCGGTTCGAGGACGTCGCGTTCTCCTACACCCCCGACAAGCCGCTCATCGAGGGGCTGTCGTTCGAGGCCTATCCGGGCTCGACCGTCGCGATCGTCGGCCCGACCGGGGCCGGCAAGACCACGCTGGTCAACCTGCTCATGCGGTTCTACGAGCTGGACGCCGGCCGCATCACCCTCGACGGCGTCGACATCGCCTCGGTGCCGCGCTCCGAGCTGCGTTCGAAGACCGGCATGGTGCTGCAGGACACGTGGCTGTTCGGCGGGACGATCCGGGAGAACATCGCCTACGGCCGCCCCGACGCCACCGAGGAGGAGATCGTCGCCGCGGCGACGGCCACCTACGTCGACCGGTTCGTGCACACCCTGCCAGACGGCTACGACACGGTGATCGACGAGGAGGGCTCGAACGTCTCGGCCGGCGAGAAGCAGCTGATCACGATCGCCCGGGCGTTCCTGGCCGACCCGTCGCTGCTGATCCTGGACGAGGCCACGTCCTCGGTCGACACCCGGACCGAGCTGCTGCTCCAGCGGGCCATGGCCGCGCTGCGCTCCGACCGCACGTCGTTCGTCATCGCCCATCGGCTCTCGACGATCCGCGACGCGAACGTGATCCTCGTCATGGAGGAGGGCCGCATCGTCGAGCAGGGCAACCATGAGGAGCTGGTCGCCGCCCGGGGCGCGTACTTCCGGCTCTACCAGTCGCAGTTCTCCGGCGCCGCGGAGGACCCGGACGCCGCCTGACCCACCGCGGCGGAGCGGGAGGCAGGCTCTCGGCGCGCGGAAGGCAGGCTGTCGGCGCAGGGTCAGCCGTGGCTGGCCAGCACGGCGTCCACGTCGGCGGCGGTCAGCGGGACGTCGGGGTACTTGGCGAACCGGCGCAGCGGCTGCCCGGCCATCACCGCCATCACCTCGGGGGTGAACTCGATGCTGGCCCCGCCGGGGACGCGCGCCATCAGCGCGGCCCACGCCTCCTCGTCGGCCATCCACTCCGCGATGGTCGACTCGGCGTGCAGGCGGGCGCGGCGCGCGGGCACGTCGAGCCTGAGCTCCTGCACCAGCGGCAGGTCGCGCGAGTTCGGGCCGGCCTCGATCGTGAACAGGCCCGACTCCACGACCCAGCGGCCGTGCACCTGGGACCAGAACGAGAACGCCCGGGCGTCCAGCGGCAGGGTGACGGTGCGCGACTCCCCCGGCTCCAGGCGGAGCTTGGTGAACGCGCGCAGCTCGCGCGGCGGGCGCGGCACTGACGCCGGCGCATTGCCGACGTAGACCTGCACGACCTCGCAGCCGGCGCGGTCCCCGGTGTTCGTCACGGTCACCTGCACGGCCACGCGCAGGTCGCGGGACGCCGGCGTCCCGGTCACCTTCACCACGAGCCGGTCGTAGGAGAACGTCGTGTAGCCGAGGCCGAACCCGAACGGGAAGGCCACCTCGCGGTCGGCGGCGTCGAAGCCCCGGTAGCCCACGAACACGCCCTCGCCGTAGTCGACGAACCCGGTCTCACCCGGGAACATCAGCGACGACGGGTGGTCGCCCAGGCGGACGGCGAGCGTCTCGGCGAGGCGTCCGGACGGCTCGGCGTCACCGACCAGGACGTCGGCGAGGGCGAGCGCGCCGGCCTGTCCGCCGAGCCAGCCCTCGACGAGGGCGTTCGCGTGCTCGAGCCACGGCGACACCTCGACCGCCGATCCGTTGCTCAGCACGACGACGATGGGCTTGCCGACCTCCGCGACCGCGGCGAGCAGGGCGAGCTGGGCGTCGGGCAGGCGCAGGTGCGTGCGGTCCTGCCCCTCCGTCTCCTCGGCGTCGGGCAGGCCCAGGCAGGCGACCACGACGTCGGACGCCTCGGCCGCGGCCACCGCCTCGTCCACCAGCGCGTCGTCGAACTCACCCGAGAGCAGGAACCCGGGCGCGAACGTCACCCGGCGCCGGGCGGCGAGCGTGTCGACGAGCCGCTCCACCGTCGTGGCGTTCACCTTCGACGACCCGCCGCCCTGGAAGCGCGGGGACCGGGCGAACTCGCCCACCAGCGCCACCTTCGCACGGGGCGCCAGCGGCAGGACGCCGTCGTTGGCCAGCAGCACCATCGACTCCTGGGCGGCCTCGCGGGCGAGCTGGTGGTGCGCCGCGGCGTCCACCGGCCCAGCCGGGCGCACGGCGTCCACGGCCCGCTGGGTGAGCGCGAGGATGCGCGCCGCGCCCAGCTCGAGCAGCTCGCGGGACATCTGGCCCGACTCCACGGCGTCCGCCACCTCGACGTCGGAGTTGCCCAGCTCGTGCGGCATCTCCAGGTCGAGCCCGGCGGCCAGGGACTCGACCCGGTCGAGCACCGCACCCCAGTCGCTGACGACGGCGCCGTCGTAGTCCCAGTCGCCGCGCAGCACGTCGGTGAGCAGCCACGGGTCCTGCGACACGTGGGTGCCGTTGAGCTTGTTGTAGGAGCACATGACCATCCACGGGTGCGCGCTCAGCACGACCTTCTCGAACGCCGGCAGGTAGATCTCGCGCAGGGCGCGCTCGCTGACGCGCACGTCGACGCGCATGCGGTCGGTCTCCTGGTTGTTCGCCGCGAAGTGCTTCACGCACGCGCCGACGCCCTCGGCCTGCAGGCCGTACACGAGCGCGGACGCCAGCGTCCCGGCCAGGAGCGGGTCCTCACTGAAGTACTCGAAGTTGCGCCCGCCCAGCGGGGAGCGCTTGATGTTCACGCCCGGGCCGAGCACGACGTCGACGCCCTGCTCGGACGCCTCGCGGCCCAGCGCCTGCCCCACCCTCTTGAGCAGGGCGGGGTTCCAGGAGGAGGCCAGCCCCACCGCGGGCGGGAAGCAGGTCGCCGGCCGGGACTCCCCCAGCGACGCGCCGAGCTCGACGCGCAGGCCGTGGGGCCCGTCAGCCACCCGCACCCGGCGGACGCCCAGCCGCTCGATGCCGCTGGTGTGCCAGGTGCCGTCGCCGCACACCAGGCGCGCGAGTTCGTCGGTGGTGGCCTGGGTGAGGATGTCGTCAACGTCGAAGGACATGCCTCATGGTCCCACGCCCGGGGGCATGCTCACCCGATCTGGGTGCCCACCAGGGTGCCGATCGCGAAGGTGATGCCCATGGCCAGGACGCCGCCGATCACGTTCCGCACGATCGCGCGCGCCACGGGGGCGTCCCCGGCGCGGGCGGAGAGGAAGCCGGTGAGGAACAGCGCCAGCAGGACGGCCACCACCGTGACCACGACGCGGGTGCTCGGCGGGCTCAGGAGCATGGCCAGGAGCGGGATGAGCGCGCCGAGGGCGAAGGCGATCAGGGAGGAGACCGCCGCGTGCGTCGGCGAGGTCAGGTCGTCGGGGTCGAGGCGCAGTTCGATGTCGGCGTGCGCGGCCAGCGCGTCGTGGGCGGTGAGCTCGCGGGCGGCCTCGCGCGCGACGGCGTCTGACATGCCCTTCTCCTGCAGCAGGCGGGTGAGCTCCTCGAGCTCCTCCTCGGGCATGGTCCGGAGCTCGTGCTCCTCCTTGGCGAGGAGCGCGCGCTCCGAGTCGCGCTGGGCCGAGACCGAGACGTACTCGCCGACGGCCATGGAGAGCGCGCCGGCGACCAGGCCGGCGATGCCCGCGGTGGCGAGGGCGGCGGTGTTGGTGGTGGCGCCCGCCACGCCCATGACGAGGCCGGCGGTGGAGATGACGCCGTCGTTGGCCCCGAGCACGGCGGCCCGGAGCTTGTTCAGCATGCTGGCGTGCGTCCCGGTGTCTTGGTCGAACCGGTGCACCAGAGCACGGACGTCGGTCATGACAGCATCCTGCGCCGTCGGCGGGAGGCCCTCAAGCTAGGAGAGGCTCCCCTACACCACCGGGGACGCAGCGGCCACGCGACCGAGCACCTCGGCGCGCTCCTCCTCGGTGAGCCCCTCGAGCGCATCGGTGATCGTGGCGACGTACAGGTCGAGGCGCGACCGGGCCGGCCGGTACAGCCAGGCGCGTCCGTCCAGCTCGCGGGCGACCACGCCCTTCTTCGCGAGGCGGTCCAACACCGTCATCACCGTGGTGTAGGCGATCTCCCGGCCCTGCGCGAGCTCCTCGTGAACGTCGCGCACCGGGGTGGGTGCAGGCCGAGCCCACAACACGTCCATCACCGCGTGTTCGAGGTCTCCGAGGATCGGCATGGGCCCCATCCTAACCACACGGACCAGCATCTACGACAATGGGTAGTACTTTCTCGACACGCGAAACACGCGTCCCGTCAGGCGGCCGCACGCGGGGCGCGGTCCACCGCGTGTCACCAGCGCGGGTGACAACCGCGCATAACGCCGTTTGGAAATTGGCACCCTACGACGGTAGGTAGTACATTCCCGGGTCATGAGTCCGGAAACTATTGCCCGCTGGCAATTTGGCATCACCACGGTCTACCACTACTTCTTCGTGCCCGTGACCATCGCACTGTCGCTGTTGGTCGCCGTCATGCAGACGATGTGGTATCGCTCGGGCGACGAGAAGTTCCTCCGCCTGACCAAGTTCTACGGCAAGCTCTTCCTCATCAACTTCGCCATGGGTGTCGTGACCGGCATCGTGCAGGAGTTCCAGTTCGGGATGAACTGGTCGGAGTACTCGCGCTTCGTGGGCGACATCTTCGGGGCGCCGCTGGCGCTGGAGGCGCTGCTGGCGTTCTTCCTCGAGTCCACCTTCCTCGGCCTGTGGATCTTCGGTTGGGACAAGCTGCCCAAGAAGCTCCACCTGATGACCATCTGGCTGGCCGCCATCGGCACCATGCTGAGCGCGATCTTCATCCTCGCGGCCAACAGCTTCATGCAGAACCCGGTCGGGGCCATGTACAACCCCGTCACCGACCGCGCCGAGATGACCGACTTCATGGCGCTGCTCACCAACCCGGTGTTCCTCGCCACCTTCCCGCACACGCTGGCTGCGGCCTACATGGCCGCGGGCGGCTTCATCCTGGCGATCGCGGTGTGGCACCTGGCCCGCCTGAACAAGGCCAACCGCACCGAGCTGGAGGACACCGACGTCTCCGCCTACCGCTGGGCCGCCAAGTTCAGCGCGTGGGTGCTCATCGTGGCCGGCTTCGGCACGATCCTCACCGGTGACTTCCAGGGCAAGATCATGTACCAGGTCCAGCCCATGAAGATGGCCGCGGCCGAGGCCCTGTACGAGACCGCCGGCGGCAACGGCGAGATGGCCCCCTTCTCGCTGCTGACGATCGGCACGCTGGACGGTTCGCGTCCGGTCTTCGAGCTGCACGTGCCCGGCGTCCTGGGCCTGCTCGCCAAGGGTGACCCGTACGCCGAGATCCACGGCATCCGGAACCTGGAGGAGATCTACAACGAGCGCCTCGCGAACGCGGAGTTCAACCTCCCGGTCGACGCGGCCGAGAACAGCCTGCAGGCGGCGTACGCCGACAAGCTGCGCACGGTGGGCGTGACGAACTTCGTCCCGAACATCCCGGTCAGCTACTGGACGTTCCGCATCATGATGACGCTCGGCTTCATCGCGATGGCCGTCGGCGCCTGGACCCTGTGGGCCCTGCGCAAGGACAAGCTGCCCAAGTCCGGCGCCCTGCTGAACCTGGCGCTGCTCGCGGTCGTGCTCGGCCCGCTGTTCGCCAACTCGGCCGGCTGGATCTTCACCGAGATGGGCCGCCAGCCCTGGATCGTCGCGGGCGTGCTGCCCACCGCGTCCGCGGTCTCGCCGGGCGTCGGCGCGGGCACGGTGTTCGCCTCCATGATCGGCTTCACGCTCCTCTACGGCGCCCTCGCGGTCGTCGAGGTCGGGCTCATGGTCCACTACGCCAAGGCCGGCCTGCCGGCCGAGGTGCCCCCGGTCGAGATCAAGGGTGAGGACGACGTCCTCTCCTTCGCGTACTGAGAAGGAGTGAGCTGCCATGCTGTTGCCCCTCGCCACTGAACCCAGCACCCTCCAGGTGGTCTGGTACGTGCTCATCGCCGTCCTGTGGATCGGCTACCTCGTCCTCGAAGGCTTCGACTACGGCGTCGGGATGCTCATCCCCTTCCTCGGCAAGACCGAGAAGGAGCGTCGCGTCATCGTGAACACCGTCGGCCCGCTCTGGGACGGCAACGAGGTCTGGCTGCTCACCGCCGGTGGCGCCACCTTCGCGGCCTTCCCCGGCTGGTACGCGACGCTGTTCTCGGGCCTCTACGTCCCGTTCTTCCTCATCCTCGTCGGCCTCATCATCCGGGGCGTGGCCTTCGAGTACCGGGCCAAGCACCCGGACGCCCGTTGGCGCAACACCTTCGACTGGATGGCCGCCACGGGCTCGTTCGTCGTGTCGCTCGTGTTCGGCGTCGGCTTCGCCAACTTCATCATCGGCATGCCGGTCGCCCTCGCCGAGGGTTCGCAGCACCTGCACGTGTTCACCGGTGGCTTCTGGAGCCTGTTCAGCCCGTTCGCCCTGCTGGGCGGCGTGGTGCTCGTGGTCCTGTTCCTGTTCCACGGCGCGAACTTCCTGGCCCTGAAGACCAAGGGTGTCGTCCACGACCGCGCCGAGGCGTTCTCCGGCAAGGTCGGCCTGGTCGCCATCGTCGGCGGCGCCATCTACCTGGTGTGGGCGAACCTGGCCTACGGCTGGGGCATCGTCGGCTGGCTGCTGACCGTGCTCGCCGCCGTCGGCCTGATCGCCTCGTGGCTGGCCATCCGCCAGGGCCGTGACGGCTGGGCGTTCATCGCCACCACCGTGGCGATCCTGCTGGTCGCGGTCTGGATCTTCGGTCGCATGTGGCCGAACCTGGGCTTCGACAACTCCGCCGCCGCCGTCCCGCTGGACCGCGTCACCGCGGCCTCCACCGAGCTCACCCTGACGATCATGACGGGTGCCGCGGTGGTGTTCGTCCCGATCGTGCTGGCCTACCAGGCCTGGTCGATCTGGATCTTCCGCAAGCGGATCAGCACCAAGAACATCCCGGACGACGTGGCGGTCGCCGCCTAGTCTGTGGGGGTGCCCAGCAACGACAACGCGAGGGGCGGCGTCCGACCGGACGCCGTCCCTTCCGTTGCGCCCCCGGCCGCTCCCCCGGCCCCGAAGGGACCGATCGATCCGCGCCTGCTGAGGCGGGGCCGGGCGACGCGCTGGTACATCGCCGGGGGCGTCCTGATCGGGACCCTCACCGCGGTGCTCACGGTGACCCAGGCGTGGGTGCTGTCCCGCGCGATCGCGGGCGTGTTCGAGGCCGCCCCCGGGGTCGAGTACGTCACCCCCGTGCCCGGCACGGGCCAGTGGCCGGCGCTGGGCGCGATCATCGCCGTGCTCGCCGCAATCTTCGGCGGCAAGGCGCTGCTGGCGTGGCTCAACACCCTGCTGGCGCACCGGGCGGCGGCGGCGGTCAAGTCACAGCTGCGCCGGGACGTGATGGCCGCACGGTTGGCGTCCCCGTTGGACGACCGCACGTCGACCGCCGGGTTGGTCAACCTGCTCACCGTCGGGCTGGACGCCCTGGACGGCTTCTACTCCAAGTACCTCCCCCAGCTGCTGCTCGCCGTGACGGTGCCGGTCGTCGTGGGCGTCGCGATCCTGACCGCCGACCTCACCTCGGCGGTGATCGTGGCGCTGACGATCCCGCTCATCCCGGTGTTCATGGCCCTCGTCGGCTGGACGACCGAGGCCCGCACCGCCAAGCGCTGGCGCACGCAGCAGCGGCTGGCCCGCCACTTCGCCGACCTCGTCGCCGGCCTCCCGACCCTGCAGGTGTTCGGCCGGGCCAAGGCGCAGCTGATCGGACTGCGCAAGACCGAGGACGCCCACCGCGCCGAGACCATGGGCACGCTGCGGATCTCGTTCCTGTCCGCCCTCGTGCTGGAACTGCTGGCGACGCTCTCGGTGGCGGTGGTCGCCGTGACCGTCGGCTTCCGGGTGGTGCACTTCGAGATCGACCTCGCCACCGCCCTGTTCGTGCTGATCCTCGCGCCAGAGGCCTACCTGCCCGTGCGTCAGGTGGGCGTCCACTACCACGACGCCGCCGACGGCATGGCCGCGGCGCAGCAGGCGTTCGCGGTGATCGAGGGCGACCAGGCGGACAGGACCGAGGCGCGACACTCACCTTCCGGACACCAGAGCACCGAAATCACGCGCGATGGTGTCACCTCGGTGAGTGTCGGCGCACCCGTGGTCGCCGTCCGCGACCTCGCCCACACCTATCCGGGGGCGGCCGGCCCCGCTGTCGAGGGGGTCTCCTTCGATGTGGCCCCCGGCGAATTCGTCGTGCTCACCGGCCCGTCGGGCGGGGGCAAGACGACCGTGCTGAACGCGCTGGTCGGGTTCCTCTCCCCCACCGCCGGGTCGGTCACCGTGCCGTCCCGGGACGCCCTCGCCTTCGTCGGCCAGGACCCCGGCATGGTCGCGGGCACGATCGCCGACAACGTGCGGCTCGGCGACCCGGAGGCGTCCGACGCCGCGGTCGCCGACGCACTCGCCCGCGCCGGCGCGCCCGGCATGGACGCGACCCGGACGATCGGCGACGACGCCGAGGGCCTGTCGGCCGGGGAGCGCCGCCGCATCGCCACCGCCCGCGCCCTGGTCCGCATCGACGCCGGGGCGACGCTCCTGCTGCTCGACGAGCCCACGGCAGGGCTCGACGCCGACGCCGAGGCGTCCCTGCTGCGCAGCCTGCGCGGCACCGGGGTGGCCGCGGTCGTCGTCTCGCACCGCCCCGCCGTGCTCGCCGAGGCCGACCGCGTGGTCACGATCGGGGGCCCGGCGTGATCGACCTCCTCACCCGCCTGCTGCGCGCCACCCCGTCGGGCGGCCCCCGCATCGCGCTCGCCGTGCTGCTCGCCTTCCTGGCGTCGTTCTCGTCGGTCGCGCTCATGGGCGTCTCGGGATGGCTGCTGTCGCGGGCCGCCGAGCACCCGCCGGTGATGTACCTCACCGCGGCGGCCGTCATGGTGCGCGCCTTCGGCATCTCGCGCGGCGTCTTCCGCTACCTCGAACGGCTGGTCGGCCACGACGTCGGCCTGCGCCTGCAGTCGGCCCTGCGCCTCGACACCTACGCCACACTCGCCCGCACCACCCTCCTGGGCCGCCGCCGCGGCGACCTGCTCACCCGCGTCGTCGCCGACGTGGACGCCGTGCTCGACCTCGTCGTCCGGGTGCTGCTCCCCTTCCTCTCGGGGCTGTTCGTGATCCTGGCCACGACGGTGGTCATCGGCGTGTTCGCGTGGCCGGCGGCGGTCGCGCTGCTGCTGTCCGCGCTCGTGGCCGGCGCCCTGGCCCCGTGGCTGGCCGCACGCCTGTCCGCGCAGGCCGACGCGGCGTCCCTGCCCGCCCGCGGCGAGCTGGCCAACGTCGTCCACGAGCTGGCCCGCACCGCGCCCGACCTGGTCGCCTACGGCGCCGACACCGCCGCGCTCGACCGCCTGACCACCGCCGACGCCCGCCTGCGCGACATCGACGCCCGCGCGGCCTGGACGCGCGGACTCGCCACGGCCGTGCAGACCCTCGCCGCCGGCCTCGCGGTCGTCACCGGCCTGTGGTTCGGCACCCAGGCGGTCCGCGCCGGCACCCTCGACCACACGATGCTGGCGGTGCTGACGCTCGTGCCGCTGGCCCTGCACGAGGTGTTCAACGACTTCACCAAGGCCGCCCAGACGGCCGCCCGGGCACGGGTCGCGCTCGCCCGCGTCCGCGAGGTGCTGGACGCCCCGCCCGTCGGCTCGGGCGACCGGGCCACGGCCGAGCGCTCGGACGCCCCGCACCTGGCCGTCCACGACCTGGCGATCGGCTGGCCGGGGGCCGCCCCCCTGGCCTCGGGCATCGACCTCGAGGTGGGCCCGGGCGAGTCCGTGGCACTCGTGGGGCCGTCGGGCGTGGGCAAGACCACGCTCGCGGCCACCGCGCTCGGGCTGATCCCCGCGGTCGCGGGGACCGTCGAGGTCGAGGGCCGGGTGGGCTACCTCGCCCAGGACGCCCACGTCTTCAGCACCTCGGTGACCGAGAACGTGAAGATCGGCAACCGCGACGCGACGGGTGACGACGTGGCCGCCGCGCTGGACCGCGTGCGGCTCGACCTCTCCCCCGACCGGCTGGTCGGTGAACTCGGCACCGCGCTGTCGGGCGGCGAGCAGCGCCGCCTGGCCCTCGCGCGGCTCGTGGTCGGCGAGTACCAGGTGCTCGTGCTCGACGAACCGAGCGAGCACCTCGACCCCGAGACCGCCGACGCGCTGCTCGACGACGTCTGGGCGTCGGCGTCCGGGTTGCCCCTGCTGGTGATCACCCACGACCCAGCCGTGGTCGCGCGCTGCGACCGGGTCGTGCACCTGGGCTGAGCGGCCCGGGCCCGCCGGGTCCCTGATTTACGCAACGGACAGGTCTCAATATTCGGTCGCGAATTTGTGGCGCGCCCCCGTGCCGTGGTTAGGTAAGCCTTAGTTAGGCAAACCTAACCTCACCCGACCTCGTCTGGAGCCCCATGAACCGCCTCCTCGCCCGTGTGGCCGTGCCCGCCGTCGCAGCATCCGTCGCCCTCGTCGGCTGCTCCGCCCCCGCAGGCACCCCGGCCCCGGCGAACGCCGCGCCCGCGGGCTCCGGCACCGTGACGATCACCCACAAGCAGGGCACCGCCGAGGTCACGAAGAACCCGGCCAAGGTCGTCGTGCTCGACTTCGCCAGCCTCGACACCCTCGACGCCCTCGACCTCGAGGACCGCGTCATCGGCACCGCCGAGGCGACTCTGCCCTCCTCGCTGGACGAGTACGCCGACGTCGAGCGCGTCGGCACCGCCCAGGAGCCCGACCTCGAGGCCATCGCGCGGCTCGCCCCCGACGCGATCATCATCTCCGGCCGCTCGGCCGCCAAGTTCGCCGAGCTGAACCAGGTCGCCCCGACGATCGACCTGAGCTCCGACAACGCCAAGCCGATCGAGTCGCTCACCACGGGCGCGCAGACGCTGGGCGACCTGTTCGACGTCCGCCCGAAGGTTGACGAGGAGCTCGCCGAGCTGAACGCGAAGATCGAGGACGCCAAGAAGTCCGTCCCCGCCGACACCAACGCGCTGATCCTGCTCACCTCCGGTGGCAAGGTCTCGGCCTTCGGCCCCGGCGCGCGCTTCGGCGGCCTCATCCACGACGTGCTCGGGGTGCCCGCCGCGGCGACCGACCTCGAGGCGTCCCAGCACGGCCAGGCGGTCAGCTTCGAGTTCATCGCCGAGACCAACCCCGAGACGCTCTTCGTCGTCGACCGCGACGCCGCGATCGGCCAGCAGGGCCAGGCGGCCGAGCAGGTGCTCGACAACCCGCTCGTCGCCCGCACGCCGGCCTGGACCAACGACAAGGTCACCTACCTCGACGGGGCCGACTGGTACCTGATCGGGTTCGGCCTCGACTCCACCGAGCGCATGGTCGAGGCGGTCAAGGACGCCGTCAGCTGATGTCCGTCGCCACGCCCGAGCGCGCCGACGCCCGTCACGGGGCCGTCGCCACCGCCGCTCCCGCCCGCACCTGGGGTGCGCTGGCGGGGGGCGTCGTGGCGGTGCTGCTCCTGGCGGGCGTCTCGCTGTTCGTCGGCGTGGCCGAGGTGTCGGTGGCCGACGTCCTGACGGGCCGGGCCGACTACGAGCTGATCGCGGTCAGCCGCGTCCCGCGCACGGTGGCGCTGATCCTGGCCGGGGCGGGCCTGGCGGTGTCGGGCCTGATCATGCAGTTGCTCACCCGCAACGTGTTCGTCGAGCCGTCGACGGCCGGCACGCTCGACTTCGCCACCCTGGGCCTGCTCGCGTGCGCGCTGCTGTGGCCGGGCGCCCCGATCATCGTGAAGATGGTGCTCGCCACGGCGTTCGCCCTGGCCGGCACCGCGCTGTTCCTGCGCATCCTCAAGGTCGTGCCGCTCAAGGACGTGCTGATCGTGCCGCTCGTCGGGCTCATGCTCGGCGGGGTCATCGGCGCGTTCGCGACGTTCGTGGCCTACCGCGCCGACCTGGTCCAGAGCCTGAACGCCTGGACGACCGGCGACTTCTCCGCCGTCGTCGCCGGGCGGTTCGAGCTGCTCTGGGTGGCCGGCCTGCTGGTCGTCGTGGCCGCCGTGACCGCCGACCGGTTCACCGTCGCCGGCCTGGGCGAGGCCTTCACCACCAACCTCGGGCTGGACTACCGCCGCACGATGGCCGTCGGCATGACCGTCGTGGCCGTCACGTCGGCCACCGTCGTCATCACCGTCGGGGCCCTGCCGTTCCTGGGCCTGGTGGTGCCGAACGTGGTGCGCGCGGTGATCGGCGACAACGCCCGCCGCTCGGTGCCGTGGGTCGCGCTGCTCGGCGCGGCCCTCGTGCTGGTGTGCGACCTGATCGCCCGCCTGGTGATCCACCCCTTCGAGATGCCGATCGCCACCGTGCTCGGCGTCGTCGGCGCGGTGGCGTTCCTCGCCCTGCTCGCCAAGGGGCGACGTGTCTGAGCGGGGCGCGGCGGCCCCCGCCGAGGGCTTGGGTTTTCGGCGTCCAGGGCTTGAGTTTCCGGCCGGGGCGGGAGACAACCCGAGCCCTGGGCGTCCGAAGGGCAAGCCCTCGGCGCGGAAAACCCAAGCCCTCGGCAGGCCCGGCACCCGTCTGGCGATCCTCGGCGGGCTGGCCCTGGCCTGCATCGCGGTCTACCTGCTCGGCGACCTCAGCGGCAACCTGAACTACATCCTCGGACGCCGCGCGATCACCCTGGCCACCCTCGTCGTCGTCGCGGCCGCCATCGGGGTCTCGACGGTGCTGTTCCACACGGTCACGGCCAACCGGATCCTCACGCCCTCGATCATGGGTCTGGACTCCCTCTACATGGCCCTGCAGACCGTCGCCGTGTTCACCCTCGGCGCGTTCGGGGCCTCCAGCCTGCCCGCGCCGATCATGTTCGGCGTCGAGCTCGGCGCGATGGTGCTGTTCTCGCTGATCCTGTTCTCGGTCGTCATGGGGCGCTACAGCAGCAGCCTGACGATGATGCTGCTGGTCGGCGTCCTCATCGGGGGACTGTTCCGAGGGCTCAGTTCCTTCCTGCAGCGCCTGATGAGCCCCGAGGACTTCCAAGTCCTCTCCGACCGCTTCTTCGCCGACTTCACCGGCGCCGACCCCGCCCTGCTCGGCCTGAGCTCGGCGATCGTCGTGACGCTCACCGCGGCGGCGTGGTGGTTCCGCCACGAGCTCGACGTGGTCGGGCTGGGCCGCGACTTGGCCATCTGCCTGGGGATCAACCACCGCCGGGTCACGATGATCGTGCTCGTCGGCGTCGCCCTCCTCGTCGGCACCTCGACCGCCCTGGTCGGGCCCACGATGTTCTTCGGCCTCCTCGCCAGCCACCTCGCCTACCGGGCGCTCGGCACCCAGCGCCACGCCTGGACGATCCCCGGCACGATCCTCGCCGGCACCATCGCCCTCGTCGGTGGGCAGTGGGCCTTCGAGCGCGTGCTCGGCCTGGCCGGTAGCCTCTCGATGATCGTCGAGTTCGTCGGCGGCATCACGTTCATCATCCTGCTCCTGGCCGGAGGTCGCCGCCGTTGATCATCAGCACCCACGTCAGCGCCGCGTACGGCGAGACCGTCGTCGTCGATGACGTCAGCATCCTGGTGCCCAAGGGCGGCGTCACCGCGCTCGTCGGCCCCAACGGCGCCGGCAAGTCCACCCTGCTCGCGGTCATGGCCCGCCTCATGGGCGCCAAGGCCGGCACCGTGTCGGTGGACGGGCTCGACGTCGCGACCACGCCGTCCGACGTGCTGGCCAAGCGGCTGGCGATCCTCAAGCAGGACAACCACCCCGGCATCCGCCTCACCGTCCGCGACCTGGTCGGCTTCGGGCGCTACCCGCACTCCCGTGGCCGGCTGACCGACGCCGACCGCGCCCACGTCGAGCAGGCCATGGGCTGGCTCGACCTCGAGGGGCTGGGCGACCGGTTCCTCGACGAGCTGTCCGGCGGCCAGCGGCAGCGCGCGTTCGTCGCGATGGTGCTCGCCCAGGACACCGACTACATCCTGCTCGACGAGCCCCTCAACAACCTCGACATGGCCCACGCGGTCGCGATGATGAAGCTGCTGCGCCGCGCCGCCGACGAGCTCGACCGCACGTTCGTGGTGGTGCTGCACGACCTCAACGCCGCGGCGGTGTACTCCGACCACATGGTCGCCATGGCCGACGGCAAGGTCGTGGCGGCGGGCAAGACCCACGAGCTGATGAACGACGACCTGCTGTCGCGCGTGTTCGGGCTGCCGATCTCCGTCCACGACGTGGCGGGTCGCCGCCAGGCGGTCTTCTACACGCGCTGAGCCTGCGAAAGCAGCGACCGGGGCGCCTCATACGAGCCCCGGTCACACCCATCCAAGGGCACCGGACGCCGTGGGTCCGGGAGGCGCGCCGACGGCGTCCGGGCCTGAACCCGTGCCCCGGCGACGGGACCGCCGGCGCCGATCGGGGGAAGCCCCGATACCCCGCCCTGACTTGGGCGTTCACAATGGAACCCATGAGCACACGCCCGAGCCGCGCCACCGAGACCCAGCGCGTCTACCCCGAGATCGCGATGAGCCGCACCCTGGCGCGGTTCTCCGACGACCTGGGGAAGATCCCGGGCACCGACATCGGCATCGGCGCCGACGCCCTCGTCGGGCTCATCCCCGGCATCGGCGACATCGTCGGCACGGGCCTGTCCAGCGCGATCATGGTGGACGCCGTGCGCCAGCGCGTGCCGATCCCCGTCCTGGCGCGCATGGGCTGGAACCTGCTCGTCGACACCGGGTTGGGTTTCGTCCCGGTCGTGGGCGACGCCGCCGACGTCATGCACCGGGCCAACCGCAAGAACTACCGCCTGCTCGAGAAGTGCGTGGCCGAGGGACGCCACGTCGACGTCTCGGCCAAGGGCTACCTCGGGCTCGCCGTCGCCACCGTCGTGGGCTTCGTGCTCGTGTCGCTGGTGCTGGTCGGGCTGCTGATCTGGGGCATCGTCTCCGGCATCGGGGCGATCGTCACCTGAGGCCAGGACAGACAGCAGGGGCGGACGCCGTCGGCGTCCGCCCCTGCTGGGTCTCGTGGATCAGAACTTGCCCTGCTCGATGAGCGCGGTGCGCTCGGCCTGCAGGTGCACATCCTTCTCGTACGTCTTGTAGAACACGAAGAAGTAGATCGCGTTGATGAAGTACGGGATAGAGACCAGCAGCAGGATGGTGAGCGGCAGGCTGCCGATCGCCTTGGACACATTGCCGAGCACGAGGCTGTAGACCACGTTGATGCCGCCCTGGATCAGGGAGAACAGCACGGCGAACGAGGTGGCGGACAGCTGCTTGGGGCAGACGGATGACACCATCGGGAGGACACAGCCGGAGAAGCCGATGGAGAAGACCAGGCCCATGAGGAAGACGAGCACGTAGTAGACGATGCTCGGGTCCTGCAGCACCTGCTGGCCGTCACCGGACTGGATGCCCGGCGTCCAGACCTTGTAGAAGTACATGGTGATCGCGATGATCGAGCCGAAGAGTACGGCGTAGATCTGGAACAGCATGATGCGGCCCTTGTGGCCGAACTTCTTCACGAAGGCGTCGGCGAGGAAGCCACCAAGGAGCGCGGAAAGCGTCGCACCGATCGAGAAGGCCGTGTAGAGGTAGGAGCCGTTCTTCACGCCGAAGCCCATGTCGCGGGCCCACACCTGACCCATGAAGCCGAAGAGCACCAGTGAGGTGACCAGCAGCAGCATCGGGGCGATCAGGGCGATGGTCGGGATCTTGAACAGCTTGACGGCGTCGGCGAGCGAGAACATGCCGGCCTCGGCCTTGAGCTCGTCGGCGTTCTCCTTCTCCACCTTCTTGGGCTCGTTCACGAAGATCAGGATCAGGATGCCGGAGACGATCGACAGGACGCCCATGGTGATGAAGGCGTAGCGCCAACCGTTGGGGTCGCCACCGAACTGGCCGAGCGCCGGGGTCAGGACGAAGCCGAGGCCGGACGCCGTCGCACGGACGGTGCCGAACGCCTTGCCGCGCTCGGAGCGCTTGTACAGCGAGCCGAGCAGGCCGTTGAGGATGGGCTCGGACGCCACGGTGCCGACCAGCGAGATGCCGTACAGGACGAGCAGCATCGTCCAGGACTGGGCAAAGGCGGCGCCAAGGGTCCACACGCCCCACAGGCCGGTGACGATGAAGAGGATCAGCTTGCGGCCGAAGCGGTCGGCCAGCATGGCCCAGACGGGGCCGAAGATCATGCGAGCGGCGTTGCCGAGGGCGTTCAGCAGACCGAGTTCGGCGTCTGAGAGGCCGAACGCGTTCATGATCTGCGGGAAGAACGTCTTGGAGACGCCACCCTCGGAGTTGTCGATGGACTGCGACACGCCCAGGGCGATCGTCGCGCCGAGGCGTCCCTTCGGGGGTACGAAGTCGCGCTCGTCGTCGGTCTCGTCGCCGTCGACGACCGTGACGCCGGCGGGGGTCACGGCGGCCATGTCATCGGTGCCGGGAACCTGGGTCGACCCGCCCAGTGGATCGCCCTCGGGGCGGTAGTTGTTGTCAGGCATTGGCGCTCGACCTCTCTCTTCCTTGAACCAGGTACCCGAGCCGAATTTCTTGCTGTCTCCTGGGGTGATCAGGGGTCGCAATCGGCGTTGCTGTTCTGCTCGGTTGACAGCAGTATCACCCGTTGTTCCACCGCGATGTGGGGAAGCCGGGAAGTTGCCATCGGTTGACATGCAGGTGAATCGCTGGCGATGCAATTCGGGGCAACAGCGCCCACCTACGATGGGGATCATGCTTGTTGCCTTCTCCGTAGCGCCGTCCGGCGAGCGTCTGGAGCGCCACCTGTGAGCCTCATCACGCCCGTCGGCCACGACGACGTCGACGACGTCGTCCGCGCCCACATCGCCCAACAGCACGTCGCCTACGCGCACATCGCCGACGGCGGGCACGCACGCGCCCTGTGGTCCTCCTTCGACCGGCGGGTCGCGCAGATGCACGACGAGGTGGACGCCGCGGCCGCCGCCACGGCGTCCGGTGGGGAACCTGACGTGGTGCACCTCGTCGCCCGCGGGGAGCGCGGGGCGGTCGTGGGCGTCGCGGCCGCGTTCCGCGGCGTGGGCCAGTGGGAGCGCGAGCTGTTCGGGGAGACCTGGGAGCACCCCGGCCCGGCCTGGTGCCTGGACACCCTCTACGTGATGCCCGGCGTGCGGGGGTCGGGGCTGGGCCTGCGCCTCATGGACGTCGCCCTCCCCCACCGGCGGGCCGCCTACCTGTGGGTGATCAGCGACAACGTCGGCGCGATCCGCTTCTACGAGCGCAACGGGTTCCACCCCGACGGGTTCGCCGGCCGCTCGGGGCCCAGTTGGGGCGACATGGACATGCTGCGCATGGTCCGCCCCGAGCCCGCCGCCTGACGACGCAGGTCGACCGCTCCGGCGGGGAGGCGAAGTTCTACTACACGCGGTAGTGTCTGGGGGACAACTGTGACCACCGGAGGTCTCCCATGCAACAGCCGACGCCGCGCAACCTGACGCCCCTGCCCGACCTGGGCGCCTCCCAGGGCCGAGTGGGCCCGACCCGCGTCAGGATGCCCATCTACGTCGACCTCCTGCCCCCCTGCAACCAGGCCTGCCCGGCCGGCGAGAACATCCAGGAGTGGCTGCGCCTGGTCAAGGCCAAGGAGGATCACGCGGCCTGGCTGGAGCTCACGCGGAACAACCCGTTCCCGGCGATCCACGGGCGCGTCTGCTACCACCCGTGCGAGACCTCCTGCAACCGGGTCGAGCTCGACGGCGCCGTCAGCATCCACTCGGTCGAGCGCTACCTGGGCGACCTCGCGATCGCCAACAACTGGCAGTTCCAGGGGCCGGCGCGCACGAGCGGCCGCAAGGTGCTGGTCATCGGCTCGGGCCCCTCGGGCCTGAGCGCCGCCTACCACCTGGCCATGCTGGGCCACGAGGTGGAGGTGCACGACTCCTCCGACCTGCCCGGCGGCATGATGCGCTACGGCATCCCCGAGTACCGGCTGCCGCGTGACGTCCTCGACGCCGAGGTCGACCGCATCCGCGCCCTGGGCGTTCGGTTCGTGCAGAACCACACGGTCACCGACCTGCTCGCCGAGCAGGCCGAGGGCCACTTCGACGCCGTGTTCGTCGCGATCGGCGCCCACCTGTCCAAGCGCGTCGACATCCCGACCATGGACGCCGGCCGCATCGTCGACGCCGTCGGCTTCCTGCGCGACGTCGCCTCCGGCGAGCGCCCGGTCATCGGACGCCGCGTGGCCGTCTACGGCGGCGGCAACACCGCGATGGACGCCGCCCGCGTGGCCCGGCGCCTGGGCGCGGAGGAGTCGATCGTCGTCTACCGCCGCACGCAGGAGCACATGCCCGCGCACGCCGAGGAGCACGACGAGGCCGTCCGCGAGGGCGTGAAGATGAACTGGCTGCGCACCATCAACCAGTTCGACGAGGGCCACATGCAGGTCGAGATCATGGAGATCAACGACGAGGGCAAGGCCGTCGGCACCGGCCGCTACGAGACGCTCGAGGCCGACACCGTCATCCTCGCGCTGGGCCAGGAGGCCGACTCCGGCTTCCTCCGCACGATCCCCGGCATGCGGTTCGACGGCGACGTCGTCCAGGTCGACCCGAACACGCTCATGACCGACGTGCCCGGCATCTTCGCCGGCGGCGACGCAGTCCCCTCGGAGCGCACCGTCACCATCGGCGTGGGCCACGGCAAGAAGGCCGCCCGCGTCATCGACCGCTGGCTCGCCCAGCGCCCCGTGACCGAGCACCCGAAGAACCCGGTCGCCACGTTCGACAAGCTCAACCTCTGGTACTGGGGCGACGACCGCGCCACCACCCAGCCCGAGCTCGACGTCGCCCAGCGGCTCAACTTCGACGAGATCGTGGGCGGCCTGACCGACGACCAGGCGCGCACCGAGGCGTGGCGCTGCCTGAGCTGCGGCAACTGCATCGAGTGCGACGGTTGCCTGGGCTCCTGCCCCGAGGACGCCGTGATCAAGCTCGGCAAGGGCCTGCGGTACCGGTACGACTACACCAAGTGCACCGGCTGCGGCACCTGCTACGAGCAGTGCCCCGTGCACGCCATCGAGATGATCCCCGAGCGCTGAGAAGGAACGACACCACCATGACCCGAGCGATCATCGACGGCAACGAGGCCGCTGTATCCGTTGCCTTCCGGCTCAACGAGCTGTGCTCGATCTACCCGATCACCCCGTCCTCGACGATGGCCGAGCTGGCCGACGAGTGGGCCGCCCAGGGGCAGGCGAACGTGTTCGGCGTCCGCCCGACCGTGATCGAGATGCAGTCCGAGGGCGGCGCGGCCGGCGCCCTCCACGGCGCGCTGCAGGGCGGCGCCATGTCGACGACCTTCACGGCGTCGCAGGGCCTGCTGCTCATGATCCCGAACATGTACAAGATCGCCGGCGAGCTCACCTCGACGGTGTTCCACGTCGCCGCCCGCTCGCTGGCCGCCCAGGGCCTGTCGATCTTCGGCGACCACCAGGACGTCATGGCCGTGCGCCAGACCGGCTTCGCCCTGCTGGGTTCGGCCTCGGTCCAGGAGGCCCACGACTTCGCCGCCATCGCCCAGCTCTCCACGCTGCGCTCCCGCGTGCCGTTCCTGCACTTCTTCGACGGCTTCCGCACCAGCCACGAGCTGAACACGCTCGACATGCTCAGCGACGACGACCTGCGCGCCTACGTGCCCGAGGACCTCATCCGCGAGCACCGCCGCCGGGCCCTGAGCCCCGAGCACCCCTACATCCGCGGCACGGCGCAGAACCCCGACACCTACTTCCAGTCCCGCGAGACGGTGAACCCCTTCTACGAGAAGGTGCCCGGCATCGTCAGCCAGGCCATGGAGGAGTTCGCCGCGCTGACCGGCCGCCGCTACGGCCTGGTCGAGTACCACGGCGACCCCCAGGCCGAGCGCGTCATCGTGATCATGGGCTCCGCGGCCCAGACCGTCATCCAGGCCGTCGACCACCTGAACGCGACCGGCGAGAAGGTCGGCGTGGTCCAGATCCGGCTCTATCGCCCCTTCCCCGTCGAGGACGTCCTGGCCGCGCTGCCGGCGTCCGCCACGAAGGTCGCGGTCATGGACCGCACCAAGGAGCCCGGCGCGGGCGGCGAGCCGCTGTTCCTCGACGTGACCAGCGCGCTGGCCGAGGCAGTGGCGTCCGGACGCCGCGCCAGCCTGCCCAAGGTCATCGGCGGCCGCTACGGCCTCTCCAGCAAGGAGTTCACCCCCGGCATGGTCGTGGGCGTGTTCGATGAACTCGCCACGGCGTCCCCCCGCCCGCGGTTCACCGTCGGCATCAACGACGACGTGTCGCTGACCAGCATCGACTACCCGGGCTGGCTCGACGTCGAGTCCCCCGAGACGCTGCGCGCGGTGTTCTACGGCATCGGCTCCGACGGCACGGTCGGCGCGAACAAGAACACCATCAAGATCCTGGGCGGCAACGAGGGCACCTACGCGCAGGGCTACTTCGTCTACGACTCGAAGAAGTCCGGCTCGCGCACGGTCAGCCACCTGCGCTTCGGCCCCAAGCCGATCACCGCGCCCTACCTGATCAACGCCGCCGGGTTCATCGGGGTGCACCACTGGTCGATCCTCGAGCGGGTCGACGTGCTGCGCTACGCCCGCCAGGGCACGGTCGTGCTCGTCAACGCGCCCTACCCGCCCGAGGAGCTGTTCGGACGCCTCCCCCGCCGCATGCAGGAGCGCCTGATCGAGTTCAACTGCGAGCTGTGGACCGTGGACGCCAACTCCGTGGCCCGCACCGCCGGCATGGGCAACCGCACCAACACCGTCCTCCAGACGTGCTTCTTCGCGATCAGCAAGGTCATGCCGCGCGACGCGGCCATCGAGGACGTCAAGAAGTCGATCCGCAAGACGTACGGACGCCGTGGCGCCGACGTCGTGGCCAAGAACGAGGCGGCGGTGGACGCCGCGGTCGCCCATCTGCACCGCGTCGAGGTTCCCGACGAGCCGGCCTCCGACGTCGGGATGATCCCGCCGGTGCCCGACCACGCCCCGGCCTTCGTGCGCGACGTGACCTCGGCGATGCTGCTCGACGAGGGCGACAGCCTGCCGGTCTCGGCGCTGCCCGTCGACGGCACCTACCCCTCGGGCACGACCCAGTACGAGAAGCGGAACATCTCCGACATCATCGCCGTCTGGGATGAGGCGGCCTGCATCCAGTGCGGCAACTGCGCGTTCGTGTGCCCCCACTCGGTGCTGCGCGCGAAGTACTACGACGAGGCCGCCCTCGAGGGGGCCCCGGCCACCTTCCAGACCGCCGAGCTGAACGCCGCCGGCCTGCCCGGCGCGCGGTACACGCTGCAGGTGTACGCCGAGGACTGCACCGGCTGCGGCCTGTGCGTCGAGGCGTGCCCGGTCCAGGTCACCGACGGCGGCGGGCGCAAGGCCATCAACCTGACCCCCGTCCTCGACCGCGGCCCCGCCCGGCAGAACGTGGCGTTCTACGAGACGATCGCCGTCAACATGCGGTCGCGCGTCGACTTCGGGACCGTCCGCGGCGTCCAGTACCTCGAGCCGCTGTTCGAGTTCTCGGGGGCCTGCTCCGGCTGTGGCGAGACCCCGTACCTGAAGCTGCTGTCCCAGCTGTTCGGCGGGCGGGCGTCCATCGCCAACGCCACCGGCTGCAGCTCGATCTACGGCGGCAACCTGCCCACCACCCCGTGGTCGCGCAACCACTACGGCCGCGGCCCGGCGTGGTCCAACTCGCTGTTCGAGGACAACGCCGAGTTCGGCCTCGGGCTGCGGCTGGCCGCCGACCTGCACACCAAGCTCGCCCGCGAGCGGCTGGAGCAGATGCGCGGCGAGCTCGGCGACGACGGCTTGGTCGACGGCATCCTCGACAACGACCAGCTGTACGAGTCGGACATCTCGGCGCAGTTCCGGGCCGTGGAGGAGCTCAAATTCCTGCTCGACCGGATCGAGGGCCCGCGCGCGGCCGACCTGCGCTCGGTGGCCGACCACCTGCTCCGCCGCTCGGTGTGGATCGTCGGCGGTGACGGCTGGGCCTACGACATCGGCTCCGGCGGCCTCGACCACGTGCTCGCCTCGGGCCGCAACGTCAACGTGCTGGTGCTCGACACCGAGGTGTACTCCAACACCGGCGGCCAGGCCTCGAAGGCCACCCCGATGGGCGCCGTGGCGAAGTTCGCCTCCGGCGGCAAGGAGACCATCAGCAAGGACCTGGCCATGCAGGCCATCGCCTACGGCAACGTGTACGTCGCCCGCATCGCGATGGGCGCCGACCCGCAGCAGACGCTCAAGGCGTTCCGCGAGGCCGAGTCCTACGACGGCCCGTCGCTGATCCTGGCCTACAGCCACTGCATCGCCCACGGCATCGACATGGCCAAGGGCCTCGACCAGCAGTACATGGCGGTGAACTCCGGACACTGGCCGCTCATGCGGTTCAACCCGGTGCTGCGCCAGCAGGGCCGCAACCCGTTCCTGCTCGACTCGCCGCGCCCGCGGTTCCCGCTGCGCACCTACCATGACAACGAGCTGCGGTTCCGCATGCTGAAGGCCACCGACCCCGAGGCCGCCGAGCGCATGGTCGAGTTCGGCCAGATGCAGGTCAACCGCCGGTGGAACGACTACGAAGAGATGTCCAACCGGACAGCGGCCGAGTTCGCCGCCGACGCGAAGGAGTGATGATGGACCTCACGACCCAGTACCTGGGCCTGGAGCTCGAGCACCCCGTGGTGGCCTCGGCCGGTCCGCTGTCCCAGACGTTGGCGGGGGTGGAGGCCCTGGCCGCGGGCGGGGCGTCCGCCATCGTGCTGTACTCGCTGTTCGAGGAGCAGCTGCGCGCCGAGGTGGCGCGCGACGAGCAGCTCATCGACGTGCAGTCCAACGCGTTCGCCGAGGCCCTGGACTACTTCCCGACCGCGCCGATCACGACCAAGTCGGCCGCGTTCTCGTACCTGTCGCTGGTCGAGCGGGCCGCGAAGTCGGTGGACGTGCCGATCATCGCCTCGCTCAACGGCGCCGACCTGGGCGGCTGGGTGGAGTTCTCCCGCGAGGTCGCCGACGCCGGCGCCGCCGCGATCGAGCTGAACATCTACATGGTCCCCGGCGACGTGAAGACCTCGGGCGACCTCGTCGTGAAGCGCCACCTCGAGATCGTCTCGGCGGTCTCCGACGCGGTGAACATCCCCGTGTCGGTCAAGATGTCGCCCTACTTCAGCGCGGTCGGCAACGTCGCGCTGCAGCTGGTGGACGCCGGGGCGGCCGGGCTCGTCCTGTTCAACCGGTTCCTCAACCCGGACGTGGACATCGAGACGCTGAACACCGACGCCGAGTTCGAGCTGTCGACGCCGCAGGAGGGCCGCCTGCCCCGCACGTGGATCGCCTCGCTGCGCAACCACACCACGGCCTCGCTGGCCGGGTCGTCGGGCGTGGAGTCCTCCGACGACGTCGTGAAGTACCTGCTCGCCGGCGCCGACGTGGTCATGACCACCGCGGCGCTGATCCGGCACGGGCGCGGCTACACCCGCGAGCTCGTCGGCGGCCTGCAGAGCTGGATGGTCCGCAAGGGCTTCGTCTCGCTCGACCAGGTGCGCGGCATGCTCGCGGTACCCACCGTCTGGGACGGCGAGGCCGTCCGTCGCGGCGGGTACGTCTCCGCGATCCAGGCCGCGAAGGCCCGCTACGGCGCCCTGTGACGCCGCAGCGGGGGTCGGTCAGAAGACCGCGCGGCCCCCGGTGACGCCGAGCACGGTGCCGGTGACGTAGGACGCCTCCAGCGGCGAGGCGAGGTAGACGAACGCGCCAGCCAGCTCGGCCGGCTGTCCCGGACGCCCCAGCGGCGTGTCCACGCCGAACTCCGGCATGGTGTCGCCGTCCTTGGTGGCCGGCTGCAACGGCGTCCAGATCGGCCCCGGCGCGACGGAGTTCACGCGGATGCCCTTCGGGCCGAGCTCGTTGGCCAGGTTCACCGTGATGTTGTTGATCGCCGCCTTGGTGGAGGCGTAGTCGATGAGCCGCTCGGAGGGGTCGTAGGCCTGGATCGAGCTCACGTTGATGATGCTCGAGCCCTCGCCCAGGTGCGGCAGGGCCTGCTGGGTGACCCAGATGAGCGCGTACAGGTTGACCTTCATCACGAGGTCCATCTCCTCGGTCTTCACCGAGGCGAGGCCCTGGTCGCGGCGGGCCCACTGGAACGCCGCGTTGTTGACCAGGACGTCCAGCCCCCCGAGCCCCTCGACGGCCTCGTCGACCATCGCGCGGGCGGCCGCCTCGTCGGACAGGTCGGCGGCGACGAGCACGCAGCGGCGCCCGGCCTTCTCGACCCAGGACGCGGTGTCCTCGGCGTCGGACTGCTCCTCGGGCAGGTAGTTGATCGCGACGTCGGCGCCCTCGCGGGCGAAGGCGATGGCGACGGCCCGGCCGATGCCGGAGTCACCGCCGGTGATGAGGGCCTTGAGGCCGGCGAGGCGGTCGCGGCCGACCCAGGTCTCCTCGCCGTGGTCAGGGTGCGGATCCATCTTCGAGGTCAGGCCCGGGGGCTCCTGCTCCTGGGCGGGGAAGCCGCCCTTCTCGTTGGTCAGCGATCGTGCGGTCCGGTCGATGGCATGCAGGTCGGTCATGCACCCTTCCTACCAGCCCTTCGTGAGCATCAGCGCTTGCCAACCCGGTTTTCACCCGTGGGGGTGGTTCGGCCGGGGGGACGCTTCCCCGGGGTCGGCACCCCGGGTCCACGGGCTGGAACGGGGCCCGGCACAGGGGTGAAATACATCGTTATGTGTGGCAGGATGACGAGTGATCGCGCTTCGCGAACTCGTCACCCCCGACACCCCCGCCCCGGCGGGCCAGCCAGTCGAGGCCCACCGGAACGGCTCTGCACCACCCAGGAGTCGCCCCATGACTGGACGCTACGCACTCGGCATCGACGTCGGGTCCACCAGCGTGTCCGCCGCCATCGCCCGCCCCGGGGAGGGCGACCGCGCCACCCTCTCCACCGTCCCCTTGGGCGGGACCGCCGAGGCCATGCCCTCGCTCGTCTACGTCGACGACGCGGGCGACCTGCTGACCGGTGAGGACGCGGCACGGGCGGGCGCCGACCGCCCCGAGCGGCTCGTCCGGCTCCGACTGGACGCCGTGGGTGCCGGCATCCCCCACCTCGTCGGCGGGCGCGCGCTGCCCCCCGAGCGGGTCCTCGCCCACCTCGCCGCCGCCGCGGCCGCCTCGGTCCGCGAGCAGCGCGGCGCGGCCCCCGACGCGCTGGTGGTCACCCACCCGGCGGCCTGGGGTCCCCACCGGGTCGGCAGGGTCCGCTCGGCGCTGGACTCGGCCGGCCTCCCCGACGCGACCCTGCTGCCCGAACCCGTGGCCGCCGCCACCGAGCACGACGCGGAGTCCCCGGTGCGCGCCGGGCAGGCCGTGGCCGTCTACGACCTCGGCGGCAGCGCCACCCGCTGCTCCGTGGTGCGCCGCTCCGAGCCGACCGGCTTCGCGCTGGTCCCGGGCTCCCTGGTCGAGGTCGAGGTCGGTGGCGTCGACTTCGACGACGCCGTGCTGCGGCACGTCCTGACCGCCTCCCCCGGCGCCGCCCCCGAGACCCCCGAGGCGCCCGCGGCGTGGGGCGACCTCCGCCGCGGCTGCGTGGGCGCCAAGGAGGAGCTGTCGCTCGACGCGCAGGCGACGATCCCGCTGCGCCTGCCGGGGGCGGACGCGTCGGTCCGGCTGACCCGCGCCGAGTTCGAGCACATGGTCGAGCCGGCGCTCGACCGGACGGTGGCTGCCCTCGACGCCGCGATCGACGCCTCCGGCCTCCCCGTCGAGCGGGTCGTCATGGTCGGCGGCTCCTCGCGCCTGCCCCGCGCGATGCAGCGCCTGTCCGAGTCGCACGACCGCCACGTCGCCCCCGGCGCCCACCCGACCTCCGCCATCGCCCGCGGGGCGGCCCTGCACGCACTGGCGTCGCTGGGGGCTTCGGCCGCGGCCGGCCCGGTCGTCGAGGCGTCCGGGTTCGTGGCGGAGGCCGCGGCGACCGGCCGCCGCCTGCCGGGGTGGGCGCGTTGGGCAGCCATCGCCTCGGCCAGCGCGGCCGTGCTGATCGGGCTGGTGCTCGTCGCCAACGGGCTGGCCCCACGGACGACCGCCGGCATCACCCCGAAGGCCGGGCCCTACCGCCAGCCCGTGGCCGCCTTCGGCAGCGTGTGGTCGGGCCTCGACGGGCTCCCGGTCCCGCCGACCGGCGCCCCCGCTGCGATCCTGCCGACGGCGACCGAGGACGCCTCGGAGCCGGCCTCCCTCCGCCGCGCCGACACCGCCGAAGAGCGCGCGAGCGAGGACGCCGAGGCCACCGCGTCCCCCGAGCCGAGCGGGAGCGAGACCCCTACCCCGACCGCGGCCCCCACGTCGGCGCCGAGCAGCCACCCCGTCCCCGTGCAGCCGCCGGCGGCACCCAGCGCTCCCCCGTCGAACCCGGCCCCCGTCCCGTCGACCCCGCCGAGCCTGCCCGCGCCGCCGAGCCAGTCGGCGCCACCCAGCACGCCGCCGTCGGTCGACCCGCCCCCGCCGGCACCGACCTCGCCCCCGCAGATCCCGGTGGAGGACCCGCCGACGCAGGAGCCTGACCCGACGCCGACGACCGTCCCCACGGGGACGCCCGACCCCGGGACGGGCGGCACGGCCTCGCCGGGCCCGAGCCAGGACCCGACGCCCACCCCGGGGCAGGTGGCCTGACCCGTGGCCGCTCCCGTCCTCCACCCCACCCTCGAGCCCGGCGTCGTGCTCAACCGGCAGGCCCGCGTGGCGCTGGCCTCCGTGTCCACCCTCAAGCGGCCCCGCTGCTTCGCGGTGGGCCCGGCCGGGTCGGGGAAGACGACGCTGCTCACCCGCTGCTCCCACCTGTTGCAGGACGCCGGCCGTCGCGTGCGCTTCCTCGACGGCGGCACCGACCCCGCGCGGGTGCCGGCGGCCGAGGTTCTCCTGGTCGATGACCTGCACCTCCTCGAGGCCGACCGCCTCGCCGCGGTCCTGGCCCGGGCGTCCGACCCCGAGGCCGCGCTCCTGGTCGCCATGCGCCCCTGGCCCCGACCCGACCTCGCGCTGGACATCGCGCGCTGCCTCGACCGTGAGGCGCCGCCGGTCGTGCTCGGCCAGGTGGCGCGCTCCGACGTGCTGGCCCACCTCGACGACGCGGGCGCGACGCTGGCCGAGGGGTGCCTGACCCACATCCTCGACGCGACCGGCGGCGTCACGTGGCTGGTGACCCACGCGCTCGCCGCCCACGATGAGCGCGACTGCGCCCACGACCCGGGCCACACGGCGCTCCGCCGCGCGGTGGAGGCGCAGGTCACCCACCGCCTCGACACCGTGCCCGAGCCGCTGCGGCGAGCCGTCGAGCAGCTCTGCGTCGACCACCCCGAGGCCCGGCTCCCGCTCCTGACGGCCACCACGGCCGGGGACATCCTCGAGCACGGCCACGCCGAGGGCCTGCTGCTCCGCAACGGGGAGGCGGTCCCCGTGGTCCGCGCGGCCGCCCGGGCGTCCCTGCCCGCCCACCGCCGCCACGAGCTGGAGTCCCGGCTCGACGGCGCCGACCTCCGCGTCCGACAGGCCCTCGACGCCTGGGCCGCCGGCGACCTGGACGCCGCGGCGTCCGTGGTGGAGTCGCTGCCGCCGGACACCGAGCCGACGTCCCCCGGCACGGTGACCGGGCTGGTCGCCTCCGTGTGGGCGGCGCGTAGCATGATGTCCACCGCGAGCGACGTGTTCCGCGCCGCCCGCCCCCTCGACGCCGCGGACGCGACGGTGGCCCTCCTGGCGCACGTCGGCGCCGGCCATGCCGACCGCGTGCCCTCAGCGCCGCAGCCCGCCCCCGACGGTGCCCCGAGCACGGTGCAGATCGCCCTGGAGCTGCTCGATCGCGGGCTGCGCGCCTCCCTGGAGGCCGACCCGCCGGCCGGCGCCCTGACCGACCTGGTCCGGGCCGCCGACCTCCACGGCTCCGCCGACCCCGACCGGCCGCTGCCCGAGCTGCCGGCGGTGGTGACGGCGTCGGTCGCCCTGGGCACGGGACACATCACGACGGCCCAGCAGGTCGTGGACGCGGCCGTCGCACGCACCCCCGCGGGCGCCTGGTCGCGCCGCCGGCTGGTGCTGTGGCAGGCCTGGCTCGCCCTGCAGAACGAGCGCCCCGCGGACGCCCGCGCCTCGCTCGCCGCGGCCGAACGCCTCCCCGGCACCGTGTCCCCCCGCGACACGCTCCTGCTCGAGGCGGTGCGCGTCGGGCTGGTCCGGCGCCACGACACGGTCGCCGCCCTGGAGACGGCCTGGCGGGACTCCCTCGAGCGCGTCCGCCACCTCGACGTCGACCTCTACACCGCACTCCCCCTGACCACCCTGCTGACGGCGGCGGCCCGTGTCGGCGACGCGACCACCCTGGCCCCGCAGGCCGCGCGGCTGGAGGAGATCCTCCGGGAGCTGGGGTCGCCCCCGGCCTGGGCCACCCACGTCTGGTGGGCCGGCGTCCAGCAGGGCATCCTGCTCAACGAGCCCGAGCGGCTCGCCCCGCACGCCCGGGCCCTCGTCGCCGCGGCACCCGCCCACCCGCTGGCCCGGGTCATGGCGCACGCCGGTGGGGTCTGGATGTCCGTGCTGGGCGGCAAGGTGGACGCCGACGCCGTCGAGGAGGCCGCCCGCAGCCTGGCCGCCGCCGGCCTGGCCTGGGACGGGGCCCGCCTGGCCGGCCACGGGTCCCGTCGGACCGAGGACCGTCGCGTCGTGGCCCGCCTGCTCGCGGTGGCCCGCGAGCTGCACCGCGAGTCGGCCCCCCGGGCCGAGGAGTCCACCCGGACGGGGGCGCCCGAGGCGACCGGCGTCCTCAGCCAGCGCGAGTGGGACGTCGCCGTCCTCGTGCTGCAGGGCAAGACCTACAACGAGATCGGCGCGTCGATCTTCATCTCGCCCAAGACCGTCGAGCACCACGTCGCCCACATCCGGCGCCGGCTGGGCGCCACCTCCCGGTCGGACCTGATGGCCAAGCTGCGGGTCCTCGTCGAGGAGGATCGCGATGCTTCTCCCTAGTGCACCCCCCACGCCATCGGGCCGATCCCCGATGCCCTCCAGCCCCCTGCTGCCTAGCGTGGCGGCAGGCGTCCACCACCCCGACCCAGGAGACCTGACATGACGACCACCCCCCTGGCGACCATCGCCGATGCCCTGATCGAGTTCATCCTGAGCCTGCTGCGGGATCCGCGCGCCGCCGCGGAGTTCGAGGCCGACCCCGACCGGGCGCTCGAGCGCGCCGGGCTGTCCGACATCTGCGCCGCCGACGTCCGGCAGGTGCTGCCCGTCGTCGTCGACCGCCCCGAGGTCGTGGAGAAGCCGGTACCGATCTTCGTGCCCAAGCCGGTCCCCGTCCCCAAGCCCGTGCCGAAGGACCCGGAGGTCGTCAAGCACATCCAGAACGTCGCGAACAACTACCACATCGACAACCGCTCCACGATCGTCGACCAGTCGGTCAACCAGAACATCTGGGCCGAGGGAGACGTCACCCAGGTCTTCGACCAGGAGGCCGTGATCGGCGTCGGCGACAACTCCGTGGCCGCCGGCGACAACGCCCTGCTCGACAACTCCACCACCGACATCACCGTCGGCGACGTGGCCGTGGGCAACGAGGACACCGACGTGACGGTGACCGACTCGTTCAACGACGCGTCCACCGACGTGGTCGCCGAGGTGGAGACCGAGGTCGAGGACTCCTTCAACGACGAGTCGACCACCACCACCATCGAGACCGACGTGGACGACTCGTTCAACGAGAGCACCGCGGTCGAGGTCGACAGCTACGTCGAGGTGGAGGTCGACAGCTACGTCGAGGTCGAGCCCCAGGCCGAGGCCGAGCCGCTGCCCGAGACCGACTACGAGAACTCCTGAGGCGGGCCTTGGCCACGCGACCGATGACGGCTGACCAGACCGACGACCCGACGCGTGGGGGGCGGGCCGGGCAACCGGCCCGTCCGACCCTGCGCAGCGACAACGAGCCCCCCGTCCTGGTCAAGGAGCCGCCCCCGTTCACGGTGCGGCTGAGCCAGCTGCTGTGGGTGCTCAGCTTCGTCGCGGGCGGCATCGGGGTCGTCTACCTGTTCATCGTGCGGGAGGACCACCTGCCCGTCATCACCGAGGCGATCCGGACCGTGGACGGCTCGCGGACCGACGAGATCTACACCAGCGCCGGCGACATCGTCTTCTGGGCGGTGTTCGGCACCATGGTGGCCCTCCTCCTGGCCCAGATCACCCAACTGGTCGCCTTCATGAGCCGCAAGCCCGGCACGCGGTGGTGGCAGCTCGCCACCCTCATCGCCCAGGCCGGCCTGTACGCCCTGGCCCTCGAGGTCGTGGGCGACGGCGAGCAGGGCGAGCAGGTCCGCCGGCTCATGCTGTTGCAGTGCGGGCTGGTGCTGCTGGCCCTCCTGGCCGGCAGCTTCCGCTCAGCCCTGACCTGGACCGCCCGCCGCCACGACATCCGCCGCGGGCTCATCGGCGGTGGGGGCGGCGACCTCTGAGGCCAGCGCCTCCAGGCTCCGCACCACCACGCCGCACGCGTCCCGGACGGGGCGGTCGGCCAGCGGCGACGCCGCCTTCGCGCGCCACCGCTCCAGTTCGGCACCGGCCGCCGCAGCCACGTCGGCCGGTGCCGCGTCGGCGGGGAGTCCCAGCCGTTCGGTCACCCCGGTCCCGGTTCCACCCACGAGGCGGGCCGCGGCCGCGGCGTCCGGACCGGTCAGCGGGGGCGTGCCCAGCCGCACCCGCGAGAGCAGCCCGAGCTCCTGCAGCCCGTGCGCCGACGCCTGCAGCTTCTCGAGGCGGGCCAGGGCGTCGGTGGCCCGGTCGGGGTCGACGCGGGCCAGCAGGCGCTCGACCGTGTCGGTGACGGCACGCACCTTGAGGGTGTCGGCCCGGCCCCGGAACTGGCGTTCGACGAAGCCCTCGAGCTCGACCAGGCCGCTCTGCTCGACCAGCCCGGCGGCGAGCTCGGAGGAGTCGGTCACCCCGACGCGCACCAGCGAGGTGGCCAGCCGGATGCCGTAGATCCCGAAGCGGGCCAGCAGCCGACGGCGGGTGGCCTGGTCGAGGTCGACGGGCGCGTCGGGGCGCGTGAACCGGTCGGAGGAGACGAGCAGCCGCTCGCGCTCGTGGCGTCCGAGCGCGGCGAGGGTGCGGAAGGCGTCGTACTCGGACTGGCGCAGGGTGCGCGCACCCTCGGCGAGCAGCCCGGCGACGGGCAGGACGCCGAGCACGAGCGAGTCCAGGCCGCCCTCGCGCTCGTAGCGGGCGGCGACCCGGGACGCCGACAACAGCGAGTCGATGCGACCCGAGCCTACCTCGTCGGCCCGGGACAGGACGCCGATGGCGTTGACCGTGCGGGCCGCCCCGGCGGCCGTGTCGCGGAACGCCTCGAGGAAGCCGAGGTCGGAGGGGTGCAGGTGGCGCATCAGGTAGACGATGGCGTCGGCCGACGAGGGCGCGTCGTCGGGGACGAGGAACGCCGCCGACCGCGCGGAGACGTCGTGGGACAGCGACTCGATGCCCGGGGTGTCGATGAGCGTGACCGAGCGCAGCACGGCCGAGGGCCAGCCCACCTCGATGCGGTCGACGTCGGCGGCGGGGAGGTCGCCCAGCCCGATGACGAGCTGCCCGTTGGCACGGCGAACGGGCAGCTTCCGGGCCGGCCCGGAGGCCAGGTGCGCGGTGATCGACGGCGTGTCCGCCCACCGGTACCACGTGACGATGCGCGTGCACTCGCCGGCGTCGGTGGGGGCGATCCGCTCCCCCAGCAGGGCGTTGAGCAGGGTCGACTTGCCGGCCTTGACGATCCCCGCGACGGCGAGGCGCAGCGGCTCGGCCAGGCGGCGGTCGAGGTCGTCGAGGGCGGCGAGGGCGTCCGGATCGTCACGGAGCAGCGGGCGGGCGGCCTCGACGAGCTCGGCGGCCTCGCGGAGCGCGGTGGAGGTCACCGGCCCACCGCCTGCGGGACGGGGGCTGGCGGCAGCTGCGGCACCTTGCGGGCCACGAGCTCGAGGGTGCGCAGCTGCTCGGTGAGCTCCCTGGCCCGGCCGTCGCGCTCGGCGGCGAACGTGCCGGCGGACTGCTTGGCCGCGAGCACGGCGTCCGACAGCGACCGGTGGGTCTGGTCGGCGATGGCGCCGAAGTGGTCGCGGTTGGTGCGCTGCACGATGCGCAGGCGGTCCTTGAGCTGCTTGGCCACCTGGAACGTCACCTCGTCGATGTAGCGACGCACGATGTTCTTGGCCTCGAAGCGGCGCCGGGTCAGGCGGTTGGTCATGTCCTCGCGGTAGGCGCGCCGGCCGACCAGAACGCCGGCCAGCAGCGAGAGCGGGTTGATCAGCGTCATGCCGATCAGGCCGGTCGCCAGGCCGACCATGAGGACGCCGCCGTACGAGCCGCGCACGCCGATGTAGATCTTCTCGCCGGCGCTCAGGTGGCCGGGGTCGAAGTCGGGGAGGCGGTCGACGGGGTCGAGCAGCCCCTCGGTGCTGCCGACGGCGATGGTGGGCAGCTCGAACTGCTCGCGGGCGAAGATGTCGGCGATCTCCTCGGTGAGCCACTTGGAGCGCTCGTCGGTCCACACGAACGTCTCCGACACCCCGCTGGCGACGCGCTGGTCGACCCACTCGGCGAGCTGGTCCCAGATCGGGCCGGGGTCGCCCTCGTCGATGGCCTGCTCCGCCTCGCGCTGGACCCGCCGCAGCCGGTCACGCAGGTCGTGCTCCATGTCGGCGATGAGGTCGGCGATGCCGTCGGCCAGCGCCACCTGCCACCGCGAGGAGCGGCTGCGGAAGTCGTCGGCCTTCGCCTTGGCGTCCTCGAGCTCGGCGATCAGCCTCGGCGTGCCCTCGGGGTTCTGCAGCGCGCTCAGCTCGGTGCGCGCCGACAGGGTCATCTGCTCGACCACGAACGAGACGTCGTGCAGGGCGCTGCGCGCCACGATCGCCTCGGCCCGCTGCAGGACGCCGGCGCGCAGGTGGGCCACGAGGGCGGGGAAGCCCGACTCGGTGTTGAGCTCGCGGTCCTGCTCGGCGGCGGCCAGCAGCCGGAGGTCGCTGGACACGGGGAACAGGGGCAGTTCCCCGATCCCCTCCAGGTGGCCGCGGTCGATGGCCTCGATGCTGCGCCACTCGGGGTACAGGTCGGTCTTGGCCAGCACCGCCGCCACGTTCGGCGAGATGCGCATGGCCCGCTTCAGCAGCTGGACCTCGGGCTCGGTGTACTCCTGCGAGGCGTCGGAGACCAGCAGCACGGCGTGGGCCGACGACAGGGCCGACAACGTCGACAGCGCGCTTGCCGAGTCGAGGCTGCCCACGCCCGGGGAGTCGACCAGCCGCAGCCCGCCCCGCAGGATCTCGCGCGGCACGAGCACCTCGGCGCCGACCAGCCGCTTCTCGTTGCCCGGGTTGCCCGCCTCGGAGACGTAGTCGGCGAGGTTCTCCAGCGGGATCTCCTCCCGCACGACGCCCTCGTCCCCGGGCCCGGCCGGGTCGGTCTTCCGGAACACGAACGCCGAGGGCTCGTCCCCGTAGCCGACCGAGGTGGGCACGCTGGTGGCCACGTCGTCGTCGATCGGGCACGCGGGCGCGTTCACGAGCGCGTTGATCAGCTTGCTCTTGCCCTGCTTGAACTCGCCCACCACCACGACGCGGACCTCTGGGTCGGCCAGACGGCGACGGGTCGCGAGGAGGCGTTCGACGAGGTCGGTGCGGCCGGCCGTCGTCGCGAGGCGTCCGACCTCTTCGACGAGGCCGGCGATCGTGGGGGGCACGCTGGGGCGGACGGCGTCCGGCACGATCACGCGCCGGGGCACCGGGTCGGCCGACGGGACGGGGGTGGGTGCGGGGTCAGACACGGGGTTCCCTTTCGGTGGCACCGGGCCGCGGGGGTGGCGCCCGGGTGCAAGGTCCATGCAACGCCAAGGCCCGGCCTGCCGCAAGGGCAGGCCGGGCGCTGGGTGCGATTGCCGGTCAGAAGTCGACGTCCGCCTCGCCACCGGAGGTCGCGGCGCCGGGGCTGAAGAAGTTGCCGCTGTTCTCCCACTCCAGGCTCTTGCTGAAGGTGCTGTCGATCTCGCTGGTGAACGAGTCCTCGACGTCCACGTCGACGTTGGTGTGGTCGGACTGGTCATTGAAGGAGTCGTCGACCTCGACGTCGAGCTCGACGTCGAAGTTCTTCGAGAAGTCGTTGAACGAGTCGTTGATGCGGGTGTCGATCGCGGTGTTGCCCACGTTCACGTCACCCAGCTTCACCTCGAACACCGAGTTGTCGATGCTCACGTCGCGGCCGGCGGCGATCGAGTCGTCACCGAACGCCACGGTCGCGTTCTGCGAGAAGGCCTGGCTCACGCCGCTGCCGTCACCGGTGGAGATGGCCTGGCTGACCGACTGGTCGAGCTGCAGGGAGCGGTTGTCGATGTCGACGTCGAGGTCGAAGCCGCCGGCCGCACCGTGCTTGCCGGCCGCCGCGGGGACAGCCCCGCCGCCACCGAGCAGGCCGCCGATGTTGAAGTCGCCGAAGCCGCTGTTGTACTGGCGGACGCCGATCGTGGTCGAGTGGTCGTTCAGCGTCTGGGTGTTGAACGAGCTCGTGACGTTGAAGGAGTCCTGGTTGCGGACCGAGTTGTCCCAGCTCTGCTTGAACGAGTCGGTGATGTCGTCGTCGGTGGAGTTGTCGGTGTTGAACGAGTCGTTGATGTCGACGTCCACGTTGGTGGAGTTGTCGGACTGGTCCTTGAACGCGTCGTCGATGTCGATCGAGTTGTCGGAGTTGTCGCTGTTGTCCGAGTTGTCCGAGTTGTCGGAGTTGTCGTTGAACGAGTCCTCGACCTCGAGGTCGACATCGGTGTCCACGTTGGTCGAGTTGTCGGAGTTGTCCTGGAACGAGTCCTCGATACCGACGTTGGTGGAGTTGTCGGAGTTGTCCTGGAACGAGTCCTCGACCTCGAGCTTGGCGTCGACGTCGGTGTTCACCGAGTTGTCGTTGTGGGACAGGACGTCTTCGACCACGACGTTGTCGGAGTTCTTCTTCGACATGGGGTGTTCCCTCTCTCTGGGGGTGGAGCCGGTTGGCTTCCGCGACTGGAACGCCGGTTGTGGCGTGCAGCACAAGCTTCTCCCGGCCTCGGCGACCGGGGCAGCGGGGAAGATCCCCGCATCCCCCGACGGGGGGATGGGGGTTGGCAGGGGGAACCATGGGGCTGGCCGGGGCATGGCGGGTCTCAGCCCCATGGGGCGGGCTCTGGACCCGAACTTGGCGGGCTGTCGGCGCGAACTTGGCAGGCTGTCGGCGCGAACTCTGCAGGCTGTGGGCGCGAACTTGGCAGGCTGTCGGCGGTAGACTGCCCCCGATGGATGCCACAGCCCCCGAGCAGCTGCAGGACGCCACGGCGTCCCCCGTCGCGGACCGACCGCTCAGGGTGGCCCTGTTCACCGACATGTACGGGCCCGGCCACAGCGGGCTGCTGTACGCGGTGCAGTTCCTCGAGGGCGAGTTGCTGCGGGCCGGCTGCGAGGTGCAGGTGGTGGCGCCGGCGTGCTCGGGCCCCAACCCCTACCGGGAGCACCCCCTGCGCACCGAGAGGCGCCTGAAGTCGATGCGGATCCCGGGCCTGCCGATGGCGGTGGCCGACGGCCGCGGCTTCGAGGCCGCGCTGGACGCCTTCGCCACCGACCCGCCCGACGTCATCCACGTGCACGGGCTGGGCTCGGTCGGCATGCTCGGCGTCTGGGCCGCCGACCGCCTCGAGGTGCCGCTGCTGGTCACGTGGCACACCGACTTCGAGGCCTATGCCGACCACTACGCGATGCTGACCCCCTTCATCTCGGCGTACTACCGCCTGCTGAAGGCCTCGACGCACGGCATGAAGCGACCCACGCTGCAGGACATGCGCCGCTGGGTGCGCGTGAAGTGGTGGAAGCGCGGCATGTCCCGCCGCAACCTGCTCAACGCCGCACGCGACATGCTCGAGTCGGCCGACCTGGTCACGACGCCGTCCGACAAGACGGCCGTCCGCGTGCGCGAGCTCGCCCCGCACAGCCGGATCAAGGTGGTGCCCAACGGCGCCGACGCCCTGCCCGAGGGCGGCCCCCCGCTGGCCCGCGGCGACGGCCCCCGCATCCTCTACGTCGGGCGCATCGCGCCGGAGAAGAACATCCAGCTGCTGCTGGAGGCCTTCGAGTGGGTGCGCGAGGAGATCCCCAACGCCGAGCTGATGTTCGTCGGCGACTGGAACGCCTCCAGCTGGCTCGAGGCCAAGCTCGCGATCGCACGCCGGCGCGGCGGGGTGATCCTGGCCGGACAGATCCCGCGCGAGGAGCTCGGCCCCTACTACGCCTCCAGCGACGTGTTCGCGTTCCCGTCGCTGACCGACACCCAGGCGCTCGTGCTGCACGAGGCCGCGCACGCGGGCCTGCCGATCGTGTCGGTCGACCACGAGCTGCGGCTGGTCCTGGACGACGGCGTCAACGGAGCCATCGCCCGTCCGACGCCCGAGTCGCTCGCCCGCCAGCTGGTGATGCTGATCCACAAGCTCGAAGACCCGGACTTCAAGGCCACCGCCCGCGCTCGCTCGCGCGAGATGGCGTCCTGGTGGACCATCGAGCACCAGTCGAACGCGATCCTCGAGCTGTACCGCGACCTGGCCGCGGGGCGTCCGATCGTCGAGTCGATGAAGGCCGTCCGGCCCGACGGGGCCTGAGCGTGGCCGAACCGTTGGCGTGCCCCTGCGGCACCGGCAAGCCGTATGCCGCCTGCTGCGGGGCGATCCACGACGGACGCCGGCCCGCGGCCACCGCCGTGGCCCTGATGCGCTCGCGCTACGCCGCGTTCGCGCTCGGCCTGTCGGAGTACCTGTGGCGCACCTGGCACCCGTCCACCCGCCCGGCCACGGTCGACCTCGACGACGACCTCGTCTGGACGGGCCTGGTCATCGAGGACAGCACCGGCGGCCAGCCGTGGGACGACGCAGGCACGTTGCGGTTCACCGCCTCCTGGACGTCCGGACGCCGCAGCGGCACCCTGCGCGAGACGTCGCGCTTCGCGTTCCTCGACGGGGCGTGGGTCTACGTGGACGGGTCCATCCACCACTGACCCCCGCGGCTCAACGCGCCGGGTCCGGGTCCCCGGCCGTGCGGCGGTGGCGGCGCGCCACCCAGCCCACGGCGGCCGCCGGGAGCAGCAGCGCCGCGCAGGCGATCGCGAGCCCGTTGTAGCCGATCAGGACCAGCACCGGACCGCTGAGCACCGCGGCGGCGGCCCCGCCGTAGCTCATCAGGGCGTCCGTGGCGCCCTGGAGCGGCACGCGCACGTCGCCGGCGTCCACGCCCGCGAGCAGCACCGAGGCGGCGATGGTGCTGGCCGACCAGCCCACCCCGAGCAGGAACAGGGCGACGGTGACCAAGGTGAGGTTGTCCTTCCAGGCGAACGCGATGGCCGCCGAGACGCCGAGGGTGATGATGCCCAGCAGGGCGGTGCGCATGGGGCCGACGCGGTCGGCGAGCCACCCGAAGAGGGGGCTGAGGGCGTACATGCCGAGGATGTGCAGGCTGATCACGAGCCCGATCACCGTGAGCTGGTGGTCGTGGTGGCCCAGGTGCACCGGCGTCATCGACATCAGGCCGACCATGACCGCGTGCGCCGTCACGAGCAGCACCACCGCGAAGCGGGCGACGGGGTGGCGGAACGCCCAGCCCAGGGCCGCCAGCGCGCCGGCGGGGCGGCGTCCGGTATCGGTGGGGGCCGCCCAGCCCGCCGGGCGGCGGTAGAGCAGGGCCGCGCTGAGGCCGGCCAGCGTGAACGCCGCGACCGAGAACAGGTAGGGCCCGGCGAGGTCGGGCAGGCCGAGGGGGCGTCCGACCTCGGCGCCGGCCGCGGTCAGGTTGGGGCCGATGACCGACCCGATCGTGGTGGCCCACACGACGACCGACATCGTGCGTCCGCGCCGGGCCGGGTCGACAAGCTCGGACGCCGCGTAGCGGGTCTGCAGGTTGGTCGCCTGCGCGGCGCCGAACAGGAGCAGGCCGGCGAACAGGATCCCCAGGATGCCCAGCCAGCTCGCCACGAGGACGACGACAGCCCCGGACGCTGCGGCTGCGTACCCGACGGCCAGCGCGCGGCCGCGGCCCCGCCGGGCGGCCAGGGTCGCGAGCGGGACGGCCATCAGGCCGGCGCCGAAGACGCTGAGCGCCTGGCCCACCCCGGCCAGGGCCGTGCCGCCGAGGCTGGCGGTGAGCAGGGCGCCGACCGCGATCCCGGAGGCCACGCCCACCCCGCCGAGCACGTTGCTGAGGATGAGTGCACCGAGGGACCGCGTCGAGGACATGCGCGTCAGGGTAGTCCCCGCCGGGGCATCGGTCCCTCGGCGTCAGCCCTGCTGCGCGGCGACCGCCGTGGCAGGATCGAGGCATGGACCCCCTACCGCGCGTCCGGCCGCCGGCCGGGATGCTGCTGCACCGGTTCACGGTGAGGCCGCGCCACCTGGACGACTGGCTCGCGCTCTGGCCGGCCGAGGCGGAGTCGCTGCGCACGGCGGGCTTCACCCTCCACCGGCTCTTCGTCGAGACCGATGCGGAGCCGAAGGTGACGCTGTTGGCGTCCCACCCCAGTCGGCAGACGCTGCCCGTGGCCCAGCCCGAGGCGCTGGCCCCGCACGTGTTCCGCAACGCCGTGACCCGACCGGTGCGGTGCGACCTGCTGACCACGGCGTCCGCCGCGACCGTCGCGGGCCGGATCGCGATCATGCGCCGGTACGCGATCGTGGGCGGCTGGGAACCATTCCTGGGCATCTGGGAGCGCATCGTCCCGGTACGGGAGCGGTACGGGTTCCGGTGCCTGTTCGCGGTGAGCGACGTCCCGCACGACCTGTTCACGTGGGCGTTCGACTTCGCCGGCACGTGGCCTGAGTTCCCCGATGCCCAGCGCGGCTACTACGCCGACCCCGAGCGCGTCGCGCTGCGCGAGGTGTTCCACCACATGGCCGACTACGCGATCCATCCGGCGCGGCAGGTGCTGGTGTGATCCCCCTCTGTGCAGCCCCGGGGGGACTCAACCGAGCATCGCCCGGAGCGTCCGGGCGTTGCGGACGGCGTTCCCGCCGCCGTCGTTGTTGAAGTAGGCGTACACCTCGCGGCCCTGGCCCTCCCACTCGCGGACACGGTCGGCCCACCACGCCAGGTCGGCGTCGCTGTACGAGCCGCCGTAGAGCCAGTCGCGGTCCGGGCCGTGGAGCCGGAGGTAGACCACCGGGGCGGTCGCGCGCAGCACGCACGGCAGGTGCGCCCCGGACATCACCACGTAGGCCGCCCGGTGCCGCTCGAGAAGGTCGAACACGTCGTCGCGGACCCAGGAGTCGTGGCGGAACTCCACCGCCACGGGCAGCCACCAGGGCAACTGCGCCAGGAAGTACTCCAACCGCGCGTCGTCGCGCGCCAGGCCCGGAGGCAGCTGCACGAGGAGTTGCCCCCGCTTGTCGTGCAGGGCGTGCCAGGAGGTCAGGATGCGCCCGACCCAGTACTCGGGGGCGTACAGCTTGCGGGCGTGCGTGAGCGCGCGCGGCGCCTTCACGGTCATGCGGAAGCCCTCGGGGAGGCGGCGCTGCCACGACGCGAAGGACGCGTCCCGGGGCCAGCGGTAGAAGCTGGCGTTGAGCTCGACCGTGGCGAACTCCGACGTGTAGATCCCCAGCCGGTCGGCGGGCCGGGCCCCGTGGTACAGCACGTCGTCCCAGTGGTCGTACGACCACCCCGATGTCCCGATCCAGACCATGCGTCCTGGCCGTCAGCGGCTCTCGGGGCGGAAGCCCCGCAGCAGGAGCGAGTTCGCCACCACGAAGACGGAGCTGAACGCCATGGCGGCGCCGGCGATCATCGGCGTCAGCATGCCCAGCGCGGCCAGCGGGATCGCGGCCACGTTGTAGGCGAACGCCCAGAACAGGTTGGTGCGGATCGTGCGCAGGGTGCGCCGCGACAGCCGGATCGCGTCGACGGCCAGCACCAGGTCGCCGCGCATCAGGGTGATGCCGGCGGCCTCCTTGGCGGCGTCGGTACCCGACCCCATGGCGATGCCGAGGTCGGACGCCGCGAGCGCGGCCGCGTCGTTCACCCCGTCGCCGACCATGGCGACCTGCCCGCGGGACTGGAGCTCGCGGACCACCGCGACCTTGCCCTCGGGGCGCACGTTCGCGCGCACCTCATCGATACCGACGCGGTCGGCCACGGCCCGGGCCGCGCGCTCGTTGTCGCCGGTGAGCAGCACCGGGGACAGGCCGAGGGCCTTCAGGCGGCCGATCGCGTGGGCGGAGGTCTCCTTGATCGTGTCGGCCAGGGCGACCACGCCGATCGGTTCGGCGCCGCGCAGCACGACGACGGGGGTCTCCCCGCGGCCCTGCGCGTTGTCGACCACGGACGCCAGCGGCTGCGGGAGCGAGCCCACGGCGTCCGGCCTGCGGACCGCGACCTCGACGCCGTCGACGGTCGCGCGCACGCCCTCGCCGGGGACGTTCTCGAAGTGCTGCAGCTCGCCCAGCCCGGCCGGGGATGCAGCGGCCACGATCGCCCGGGCGAGCGGGTGCTCGGAGCCGGACTCGGCGGTGCCGGCCAGCCGGAGCAGGTCGGCCTCGGTGATGCCGTCGGCGGGGTGCACCGCGACGACGCGGAGGTCGCCGCGGGTGACCGTCCCAGTCTTGTCGAGCGCGATGGTGCGGACGGTGCGCGCCCGCTCGAGCACGTCGGGCCCGGCGATGATCGCGCCCATGCGGGCACCCACACCGGTGCCGACGAGCAGCGCCGTCGGGGTGGCCAGGCCGAGCGCGCACGGGCAGGCGATGATCAGCACGGCGACCGCGGCGGTCGCGGCGAACAGCACGGTCTCGCCGGCCAACAGCCAGCCGGCGAACGTGAGCACCGCGATGACGAGGACGATCGGCACGAAGATGCCCGAGATCCGGTCGGCCAGCGCCTGGACGGGCGCCTTGCGGGTCTGGGCCTCCTCGACCATGCGGGCCATGCGGGCAAGCTCGGTGTCGCCGCCGAGGGCGGTCGCGCGCACGACGAGGCGTCCGTTGGCATTCAGGGTGGCGCCGAGCACCTTGTCTCCGGGGTTCTTGTCGACGGGGACCGACTCGCCCGTGACCATCGACTCGTCGACGGCGCTGGTGCCGGCCACGATGACCCCGTCGGTGGCGACCTTCTCCCCCGGGCGCACGACGAACTCGTCGTCGAGCTTCAGGAAGTCGATCGGGACGCGCTGCTCGACGCCGCCGCGCAGCACGGTGGCCTCGGAGGCGCCCATCGTCAGCAGCGCGCGCAGCGCCTCGGAGCTCTGGGTCTTCGAGCGGGCCTCGAACCAGCGCCCGGCGAGCAGGAACGTGGTGATACCGGCGACGGCCTCGAAGTAGACGGCCGCGGCGTCGGAGCGACCGATCGCGAACTCGAACGCGTGCGTGTAGTGCAGGTCGCCGGCGTGGGTGAACAGCAGCGCCCACACCGAGTACCAGAAGGCCGCCGAGGTCCCCAGGGAGATGAGCGTGTCCATCGTGGTGGCGCGGTGCTTGAGGTTGACCCACGCGGAGTGGTGGAAGCGGCGTCCGGCCCAGAAGTAGATGGGGGCGGTCAGCAGCAGGGAGGCCCACGTCCAGCCCGGGAACTGCAGGGCGGGCACCATCGCGATCGCGATGACCGGGATGCTGAGCACGACGGACAGGATCAGGTCGCGCTTGATGGGCGCGGCACGGTCGACCTCGGGCGCGGCCGGGTCGGGGTGCTTGGCGCCGTAGCCGGTCGATTCGACGACCTTGATCAGGTCGTCGGCGGTCGTGCCGAGCGGGACCAGGATCTTGGCCTTCTCGGTGGCGTAGTTGACCGACGCGATGACGCCGTCAACCTTGTTGAGCTTCTTCTCGATGCGCGCGGCACAGCTCGCGCAGGTCATGCCGTCGATGTCGAGTTCGAGGGACTCGCGACGTACGTCGGTCGTGGGCGTGGTGGCCACGGTGGATCACTCCTCGGTGCGGAGGACCGGCGTGTGGTCGGGGGATTCCCGAGGACGGACCGGTCCTGGCGAAAGGTGCTGCTCTGTATTCAGTTGTCGGACGGCTGAGCTTGTCGAAGCCCGGCCCGGAGCGGATCAGGCTTCGACAGGCTCAGCCACCCGTGGCGGCTCAGCCGCCCGGGTCAGGAGACGGTGTAGTCGCCCGCCTCGGCGACCGCCTCGACGATGCGGTCGAAGTCGACCGGCGCGTCGGAGGTCACCTTGAGCGAACCCGAGTCGAGGTCGACGTCGACGGCCGTCACGCCGGGGATGGCCGACACCTCCTCGGTCACCGCGTTGGTGCAGTGGCTGCAGGTCATGCCGGTCACGGTGTACTGGGCGACGGTGGCGCCGGCGTCCTCCTTGGACGAACCGCAGGTGCAGGGCTTGCCCTCGTTGCAGCCACAGGTGCACTCGGGGCCGCAGTCGCAGGTCTTCTCGACGGCCACGGGCGCCGCCTGCGCCTCGTTGCCGCCACCGCCACAGCCGCAGCCGCCGCACCCACAGCCACCGCCGCCGTTGGCGACGACCGTGGCGTCCTTGATCGAGAGGTCAACCATCAGTGTTCTCCTTGAGTCGTTTCGGGGTTCGAGTTCTTCGGCGCCTGAGTTTGTTTCGGGTGCCTGAGCCTGTCGAAGGCCTGGGCTTGCCCCAAGGCTAGCTGCGCACGAGGCGCGCGATGGCCTCGGACGCCTCCTGGATCTTCTCCTCGGCCGCCGCGCCACCCTCGCGGGCTGCGGCGACGACGCAGTGGGCCATGTGGTCCTCGAGCAGTTCGAGGGCGACCGACTGCAGGGCCTTCGTCATGGCCGAGATCTGGGTGAGGATGTCGATGCAGTACTTCTCCTCATCGACCATGCGCTGCAGTCCGCGGGCCTGGCCCTCGATGCGGCGCAGGCGGCGCTGGTAGTTGTCCTTGGCCGTGATGTAGCCGTGCTGGTGGCCGTCGGCGTCGTCGCCGTGGCACCCGCCACCCCCACACCCACACCCGGACGCCGCGGGCGTCAGTTCGCTCGCATCGTCGGGGACCTCGGTGACGCCGACCGCCGTGCTGTGCTCGCTCATGCTTCCTCCTTGCCCGGTCAACCATACCCCCTGGGGGTTTATTTCCCCAGTTCGCCGGCCCTGTTCACTTTCGCCTGCGCCTGTGGACAAACGGTGGATGACTCCACGCCATACCACTACACACCTCCGGGGAGTCAACCCCCCAGCCCAGTTGTCCCATCCCGTGGAAATTGCCCCGAACTCACAGGGAGTGAATTACATCGCCCCTTGCCACGGCCACTTTGGCGAGGATGGCTCCAGGATGTCCCCACCTACGACGGCGTGTCGTACACAGGGAGTCCGCCTCAGGTCCACAGCTATCCACATTTTCATCCACAGGGCCTGTGGTCGGCTCGGTTGAGAACCTCTCAGGTTGGGTCTAACGTCACGAGAACCCCCTACGGAGACGGCGCGAATCGAAGACTGTCAGACCCGGCTGCTGGGGTGGTGGCATGCAGAGAAGGAGCGCGAGGCGATGACGACCGACCAGCGAGGCGATTGGTCAGACAATGTCGTCCCGTTCGAGCGCGGCAACGGGTATGCCGACCGGACGCCGCCGCAGGACCTGGCCGCCGAGCAGTCGGTGCTGGGCGCGATGCTGCTGAGCAAGGATGCGATCGGCGAGGTCACCGAGGTGCTCAAGGGGCGTGACTTCTACCGCCCCGCGCACGAGTACATCTACGACGCGGTCATGGACCTGTACGGCTCGGGCGAGCCCATCGACGCCATCACCGTGGCCGACCACCTCGGCAAGAAGGGCCAGCTCCAGCAGGTGGGCGGCCACATCTACCTGCACGAGCTACTGAGCTCGGTGTCGGTGACCGCGAACGCCACCTACTACGCCGAGATCGTGCGCGACAAGGCCGTGCTGCGCCGGCTCGTCGACGCGTCGATGAAGATCTCGCAGATGGGCTACCAGGCCGAGGGCGACGTCACGAGCATCGTCGACCGGGCCCAGCAGACGATCTACGAGGTCGCCGAGAACCGCACCAAGGAGGACTACCAGCCGCTGTCGGAGCTGGTGGAGCTCACCCTCGACGAGATCGAGGCCCTCACCCAGCACGGGCAGATGGCCGGCGTCCCGACCGGGTTCATCGACCTGGACCACCTGACCAACGGCCTGCACCCGGGCCAGATGATCATCATCGCGGCGCGTCCCGGTATGGGTAAGTCGACGCTGGGGCTCGACTTCGCCCGCTCGGCCGCCATCCGACACGGCCTGTGCTCGGTCTTCTACAGCCTCGAGATGACGAAGTCCGAGATCGTGATGCGCCTCATGTCCGCCGAGTCGGGCGTGCCGCTGAACGCGATCCGCAAGGGCGACATGACCGAGGAGTACTGGCAGCGCATCTCGAACAAGACCGCCCAGGTGTCGCGGGCGCCACTGTTCATCGACGACTCCCCCAACCTGACGATGATGGAGATCCGCGCGAAGTCGCGCCGCCTCAAGCAGCGCAACGACCTGAAGCTGATCATCATCGACTACATGCAGCTGATGACCTCGGGCAAGAAGGTGGAGTCCCGCCAACTCGAGGTGTCAGAGTTCTCGCGCCAGATCAAACTGCTGGCCAAGGAGCTCGAGGTTCCCGTCGTCGCGCTGTCGCAGCTCAACCGTGGCCCCGAGGCGCGTCAGGACAAGAAGCCCATGCTGTCGGACCTGCGTGAATCGGGCTGCCTCACCGCCGACACCCGCGTGTTGCGTGCCGACACCGGTGCCGAGGTCACCATGGGCGAACTGTTGGCATCGGGTGAGCGCAACGTCCCCGTGTGGTCGTTGGACGCCGACGGCCGCATGGTCGCCCGCCCCATGACCCACGTGTTCAGCTCAGGAGTCAAGAAGGTCTACCGCCTGCGATTGACCTCCGGACGCGAGGTCAAGGCGTCCGCGAACCACCCCTTCCTGACTCGGGACGGCTGGATGCCTTTGGGCGAGCTGGCTGCGGGTACCGAGTTGGCGGTCCCCCGCTTCGTGCCCGAGCCCTTGAACCCCGAGCCCAGACCCCATGCGGACGTCCGAGATGCCGCCAAGGCGGTTGAAGGAGGAGCAGACTTGCCAGACTGGGTGCCATCGCTTCCCAATGATCAACTGGCGCTTTTCCTCAACTTCCTCGCGGCAGGCACAACCGGCCCCTTGTTCCAGACCCGGCACCGCAGGCTCGCCGACGACCTGGCGCGCCTCTGGCTGCGTCTGGGTGCCGTGGCGGACGTTCAAGGCGGAGACTACGGATCGAGATTCGTCTTGGATGCGTCTCCGTTCGGAGCACCGGCAGACGGAGCGAAGGACATCCGCTGGCATGTCATCGCGTCTATCGACTACTTGGGCGAAGAAGAGGTGTTCGACGCCACCGTCCTCGACACCCACAACTTCGTCGCCGACGGCATCTCGGTACACAACTCCCTCGAGCAGGATGCCGACATGGTGATCCTGCTTCACCGCGAGGATGCCTACGACAAGCAGTCCCCCCGCCAGGGTGAGGCCGACTTCATCGTCGCCAAGCACCGTAACGGCGCAACGGACACCCTGCCTGTGGCCTTCCAGGGCGCCCTGAGTCGTTTCGTGGACATGCAGCGATAGCTGGGCGCAACAGCAGCCGCAACATTCGAGCTGCTTCGGTCGCGAACGGGGCCGAAGCAGGCCTATGGATCCGCAATCGTTGCAGGGACCACGTAACTGTGAACGGTGCGGTCTCGTCGGACCTGAGTTGGACCTCTGCAGCGGATTTCGGGTTTCGGCCATGTATCGCGGCTAGTCAGTCGCATTTGGGCGTCGGGTTCGGGGCACTAAAGGCCCGGTAGGATCGCCCGGTGAGCCCGTTCCTGCGGAAGGTGAAGACCGCTTCGGGGGCCACTGCGGTGCAAATCGTCGAGAAGCGCCATGGGGTCCGCACGATCCTGGAGCACCTCGGGTCCGCCCATGATGAGGCCGAGTTGGCGGCGTTGATGCGGGTCGGCCACGACAAGCTGCACGCGAACCAGCCGGCGCTGGAGTTGCCCGGCGAGCGGGGGGTGCGGCCGGGGGTGGCGGTCATCGAGGGGAAACGCTCCCAACTATTGGTCGACGTGGTCCGTGACTCGTGGGGACGACTCGGGTTCGACGCCATCGAGGATGAGGCGTTCTTCCAGCTGGTGCTAGCGCGTCTGGTGGAGCCCACGTCGAAGCTGGACAGCTTGCGGGTCATCGCGGAGCTCGGGCTGGTGCCGGTGCACCTGTCCACGGTGAAACGCTGCCTGAAACGCTGTGCTGACAAGGGCTATCGCGACAAGATCGCGCAGGCGTGTTTCCAGCATGTGTGGTCCGAACAGGGCGGGGATGTGTCCCTGCTGTTATACGACGTCACGACGTTGTACTTCGAGACCGACACCGAAGACGACCTCCGCAAGGTCGGGTTCAGCAAGGAACGTCGGGTCGACCCACAGATTGTGGTCGGTCTCCTGGTGGACCGCACGGGCCACCCGTTGGAGATTGCCTGCTTCGAGGGCAACAAGGCCGAAACGCACACGATCATCCCGGTCATCAAGGCGTTCCAGCAGCGGCACGGTGTGGCCGACATGGTGGTCGTCGCCGACGCCGGCATGTTGTCGGCGGCAAACCTGAAGGCGATCGACGAGGCCGGGTTGCGGTTCATCGTCGGGTCCCGCGTCGTCAAGGCCCCGCACGACCTGGCCAAGCACTTCCGCTGGCACGGCACTGCGTTCACCGACGGCCAGGTCATCGACACGATCACGATGCGCTCCACCGCCCCCGACCCCAACCGCGTGAAGACACGCGCCGAGCCGGTGTGGGACCCCGCGGTGCATCCCACGGCGTGGCGAGCCGTGTGGCAATACTCGGCCAAGCGAGCAGCCCGGGCGCCCGGACGGTCGCGAAGCCAGCGGTGGATCGCGACGTCGATCTGGGATTCATCCCACTCCGGGTTTTCCCGCGCCAGCCGAGCGCGCATCATCTGCTCGCCCACCTCGAACAACTCCAAGGCGGTGCGCAGGCGGCTGGCGGCGCTCCCCATGCGAGGAACTCTAGTGCGCCACCCGAGCGCCCCTGTCTGGCTAGCGGGGAAACGCTTCGTGCAGGTCCCACTGCAGTCCGGCAATGCGTTCGGCTGCGAGAGGACCCGGTTGCCTCAGGGTTTCGCGCAACTTTCGCGGATGGACGACGTCAACGTCTTGCACCGAAAAGGTGCCGCCCAGGAGGGGCCAGTCGGCGTCCAAGAAGCACAACACCCCGCGGACTTGGACGTCTGGGTGTGGTGCCAGTGCGTCGCGGACCAGCTGGCCTGCTTGTGGACCCCATCGACCAGCGGCGACCGATTACGTCCCCCAACCAGGAGGAGCTCTCGCCGAGGACTGAAGAGGCCACCCTCGACGCGCAACGTGGGCCGCTGGTTGCGGTACCGCTTCGCATCGATGACGAATACGCCCAACCGGCTGATGGCGATGTGGTCGATGTTGGCCCGGCTCCTTGGGATACGGCGGTCGTTGAGGACCCGCACATCCTCGCCCGCCACCTGACGCAACGACTCCCCCACCGACTGCTCGCCGGACGCTCCCTGCGCCCAGGCCTTGGTGCTCTGAGGGTCATCGAAGACCGCCAACAAGACTTTCCCCAGGCGGGGGTGGGCCGACGTCACGCGGTCGTGTCTTGCCTGGTGCCGACGCTCGAACTCGCGCGCCGCGGACGCCCCTGCCTCACCCTCCACGTAGCCCAGTTCCACCCGCTCAGGGGCAGCCGTCGGAGCGCTGTGGCAGCCCAAGCAGCGCACAACCTTGGCATCCCGGTCCCAGATGGCCTGCACCCCCGCCGCGAGCGCGACACCGCAGCCGGCGCAAGCTCCGTCGTACCGCAGGCGCATGCGTTTGACGCTGGCCCCGCTACCGGTGGTCATGTCGAGAGCCTAACCCGGCAGTCGAGGCTGAGCCGGCCAAATGGGGACCGCCCGAATGCGTGCCATGGCACCCCAACGGGCGGTCCCCTTTGCGGGGTCGGCCAGCGAGCCGCACTGGCGTTGGCCGAACAGGTCACCCAGATCCACTCCCCCGCCGCTCACAGCGCTCCGGCCGATGCCCTCACCGCCGAGCAGGCCTCGGCCGTCGCGTGGCTCGCGGTCGTCATGAACGCTTGGAACCGCGTCGCGATCACCAGCCACTACCCCGTGGGGCCCTGACCCCATCGCGATCGCGCAAGCCCGGGTCAGTGCGCCAGCCCCACCCAGGCCTGCCAGGCGAGAAAACCGTTCAACACCCACCCGACCACGATCAGCACGTTGTCGTACAGGCCCTCGTACGGCAGCGCGATCGCGTTGAACACCACGAGTCCGACGCACGCCAGGAGCGTCGTCCACAACAGCACGGTCGCGGGCAGCAGCAGCGACAGCAGCATCATCGCGATAGGGATGATCATGAAGGCGGCCGCCACCAGCCACATCCAGGGCTGGGTGGGCTGCCCCTCGATCCGGCCGGGCCGGTAATGGCCGGCGAAGATCCGCAGCACGTCGCCGAGCAGGTAGACGAACATCAGCGCGGCCCAGCCGAACGCGAGGATGATGCGTAGGGCGTCCACGTCACGGCCTGACGATCAGGCTGCCGACCTTGCGGCCGGAGTCGACGCGGGCGTGGGCTTCGGCGATGCGGTCGAGGGGCAGGACATCGTCGAGGACGACCCGCACCTCCCCCTTCGCGACGAGATCGAGCAGGTGAGCGAGGTCGGAGGCACGCTCGGGGCCACTGCCGGCCTTGACATTGCCGCGGGCCAGCACGGTGTCAGCCAAGCTGGCCACCGCCAACAGCAGCACCCCGTCGGGGGTGAGCAGCCGGCGCCCGGTATGACGGTCGAGGACCCCCACGGCGTCCAGCACCACATCGAACCGGTCGGGCAGCGTCGTGACGTCGACGGCCCGGTGGTCGATGACGCGCTCAGCGCCGAGCGAGCGCACCAGGTCGGCGTTGGCCGCCGAGCAGACCCCCGTGACGGACGCCCCCGCCAGCCTCGCCAGTTGCACCGCCATCGTGCCCACCGCCCCGGACGCCCCCACGACCAGGACACTGCGCCCCAGCTGCACCTCCGCCCGGTCGCGGAGAAACCACAGCGCGGTCAGGCCACCGAAGATGACGCCCGCGGCGTCGTCGTGGCTCACACCCTCGGGCACCGACACGACGCGGTCGGCGCGCACGGCCACGAACTCGGCGTGCGCCCCCATCGCCATGCCGGTGGTGCCGGCCACGACGTTACCGGGAGCGACGCCGGTGACGTCCGCGCCGACGGCCTCGACCACCCCCGAGAAGCTCCCGCCCAACACTGGGATGCGCGGCAGCCGCACCCCGAACATGAGCGGCGCCACCCCGCCGAACCCCCGGGGGAACCGGCGCCCGCGGATGCGGGAGTCGGCCGAGTTCACGCTGGCGGCGACGACGCGCACGAGCACCTCCCTGGGGCTGGGCGTCGGGATCGGGCGGTCCTCGATGCGCAGCACCTCGGGGCCGCCGAAGGTGTCGTGCACCGCGGCCCGCATCGCGCTTACCTTACGGGTGTAAGTCGTCATGGTGCGATGCTAACCTTACGACCGTAAGTCACGCAAGGAGGACGCATGCAGGCCCGACCCGGACTTTCCCCTGAACGCATCGTGGACGCCGCCGCCCGTGTTGCCGACGCCTCAGGCCTGACCGGCGTCAGCATGCGCACGGTGGCCCGCGAGCTCGGCGTCGAGGCCATGTCGCTGTACCACCACGTGGCCGACAAGGAGGCGTTGCTCGACGCGCTCGCCGATTGGGTGTTCGACCGCATCCCCCTGCCCGACCCGTCCCTGCCGTGGCGCGAAGCGCTGACCCGGCGCTGGGTGGACGCCCGTGCCACCCTGTCCGCCCACCCGTGGGGGCTGGGCCTCATCGAGTCGCGCCGCTCCCCCGGCCCGGCCACGCTGCGCAACCACGACGCCGTGCTGGGGTGCCTGCTGGGTGCGGGATTCCCGGTCCCGCTGGCCGCCACGGCGTTCTCGGCGCTGGACGCCTACGTGTTCGGCTTCGTCCTCACCGAGCAGACGCTGCCGTTCGAGCCCGGCGAGTCGGCCGAGGAGTTCGTGGAGGCCCTCGCACTGCCCACCGACGACTACCCTCACCTGGCCACGTTCATCGCGGCCCAGGTCGGGCCCGACTACGCACACTCCGACGAGTTCGTGATCGGGCTCGACCTCATCCTCGACGCCTTGGAGCAGCGCCTCTCAGCGGTCGGCCTTCAGGTCGAAGGACGCCAGGGGCCGTAGCAGCGAGCGCTTCTTCTCGACGTGCCCACCCATGCGGTCGAGGATCGATTCCAGCGCCTCGATGGCCTCCACGATGAAAGGCCCCTTGTTCAGCATGACCGCCTCGGCACGGCGTCCCATCGCGGCGTCGGTGACCTCGGACCGCGACGGCAGGCCCGTGCGCGCCAAGGTGTCGAGCACCTGCGTCGCCCAGATCACCGGCACGTGCGCGGCCTCGCACAGCCACAGGATCTCCTCCTGCACCTCGGCCAGCCGCTCGAACCCGAGCTCGACAGCGAGGTCGCCGCGAGCGATCATGACGCCGACGTCGCCCCAGCGCATGGCCTCCAGCAGCATCTGCGGCAGCGCCTCGAACGCCGGGCCGGTCTCGATCTTCAGGGTGATGCCGATGCCGGTGGCGTCGAGGGCCTCGAGCTCGGCGATCAGGTCGGCCACGTCGGCCGGCGACTGCACGAACGACAGGTTCACCAGGTCGGCGTGGGCGGCCACGAACGGCAGGTTCGCCCGGTCGGACGCCGTGAGCGCCGGGATCCGCAGCGTCGTGTCGGGGAGGTTGATGCCCTTCTCAGCGCGCAGTTTGATGCCCGCGCCGGCGCGCTCCACGTCGACGACGAGCTCGTCGGGCGTGACCTCCCGGATGGTCCCGGCGATCTTGCCGTCGTCGAACAGGATGCGCTCGCCGGGCCGCGCGTCGGTGAACACCTCCTCCAGCGTGCACCCGATGCGGTGCGGACCGACCTGCGTCGCCGGCTGCGGTTCGAGGCTGCGCTGCAGGCGCAGTTCGTCCCCCGCGCGCACGAACAGGTGCTGCCGCACCTCGGGCAGGTCGCCGACGGTGGCCGCGGCGTCCGGGCCTTCGATCTGTAGGCCGGTCTCGAAGTAGGTGGTGCGGTCGAACCCCACCACCACCCCCGCGTCGGAGACGGTCAGCACGCGCAGCTCACGTGCGCGCCCGCGGGCGTCGGTCAGGCGCAGCTCGTCCCCCACCCGGACGCCCCGGGCTGCGGCAGGCTCGGCCCAGGTCACGGGGATGACGGCTTCGACAGGCTCAGCCAACGGGGCATCGACAAGCCCAGCCAGCAAGACGCGCACGGGGCGCTCGACCTCACCTCGGTCGTTGCGCTGCGGACGCACCTTGACCACTTTCGGCCCCTGCTCGAGCGGACCGGTGCGGACCTTGGGGCCGCCCAGGTCCATCGCCACGCGGACGCCACCGGGCAGGGCGCGCACCGCCGCGATCATGCGGGCCCATTCGGCGGGGCCGTCGTGGGCGCAGTTGATGCGGGCGACGTCCATGCCGGCGGCCCCCATGCGCTGGACGAGCCCGGGGTCGTCGGCGGCCTCCGACGGCATGGTGACCATGATGTGGGTGATGCGGTCGTCGTGGCCGTGCACGGCGCCCAGCACGTCGTCGCGATTGCGCAGCAGCAAACGGGTGCCGCCGTCGAGGTCGCCCCAGATGCCGTGGCGAGGGCGCCCGGTGGCGAGGGCGTCCACGGTTTCGATGACGGTCTCGATCCAAGGCCGGACGATCGACTCCATGCGACCCAGGCTCGACAGGCCGTAGGCGGCCAAGGACGCCTGCAGCGGGCGCAGATCGTGCTGGCGCGCGGCCACGTAGTGAATGAGGTTGCGCGCGCTCTCCCGGTGCTGCGTCTGGACGGCGTCGATCAGCCCCGCCGACGCGACCTCTGCGCGCAGCAGATCGGCGTGCAGGTCTCGCAGGGCGCTGTTCAATTCGTCCAACGACATCACACGCTCAGCCATGCGGCTCAGCCTGCCAGAGAGTGCTCCCCCGAAGAACTGGTGCTCGGGGCGCAGGGCTCACGCCATCACCGAGGGAACTCGACCCATGTGGCGCACGGTTGGGCCGAGCCCTTCCGCACGCCGAGGCAGGGCGGCGAGGCGGTGATGGGCCGGTCGGGGTCCGCCTCCCGGGCGGCGTACTCCTCTTCGACGATGTGGCGCGGAATGCCGTGCGCCTCGAGCAGTTGGCAGTCGCACGTCACGCCGCGACGCGCCCAGGTGGCCTCGAGCTTCTTCGCGCGGGGCGCCGCCACGTCCCGGAATCGCTGAGCGATCCGCAACGTGCGATCGCACCCCAGCATGGTCATCAGGCGCCACCCGTAGCAGATGATGCATTCGCCACGCTCAGGAACAGCCTCGGTCAAGGTGGTCTCGGCAAGGATGGCTGCCGCCTCGCGCACGATCGGATCGACGAGGAGTGCACGACGCTCGGCCAACTCGGGGAATTGGACCAGGTCGATGTCAGGCCCCTCGACCAACGGCGGGAGCGCCGGCCACTCACCCTCACCGCCCAACAACCCGGCCCACCCCGTCGGCGTCACCACGTACACGTCACCGTGGAATGCAGCCGTCAGGTGGTTGCTGTAGCGCCAGCCCCAGAAGAACTGCTCCTCAACGGGGGACGGGAAGGGCTCGCCCTCACGGCACACCACCGTGATCAGCTCCTGGTCGGGGACGGCCCAGCCGAACCCCTCCTGCCACGGGCGGGGCGGGACTGCGGCTTGGGCCAAGCCGCACAGGGTGGGGCTCATCAGGCTCGCCAGCTCACTGCCCAGGTCACAGGCGTCGTCGGGCAGGGGTTCGGGGGTCAGCAGGTGGTCGATGTGCCGCACGGTCCCGGTCGCGAGTTCGATCACCGCCACGAGAGTGGTGCCGGGGCGAGGGCGTCCGAGGCGAAGGATCTCCGAGAGGACGTCTTCGACGTCGTCTCGCTGGCTAAGGGTGGGTAGCACAAGGGTCATGCGGACCAGCATGGTGCGCAACGGGACGCCCTGACCCCACCCGTCCCCCAATCTGTGGACAACTCTTGGCCCGCCCACCCTGATCGGTCGACCCCGCAGGTGCGGAGTCTTCTGGGTAGGGGCGGCGCTGACGTCACAGCTGACCGGCGGTTGGCCGCCGCTCCGGGGATTCGGTGCCGGATCGAACTGATCCACGCCTGACTGCCCGCTCTCACACCCGGTCGCCGGGCAGGGGCGCCCTGAAGGCATGCTCGGGGCCGTCCCGGCGCGACACGTCCCCGCGCGACAACCCTTGGCAACCCCGCTGCCCGGGAGCACCCCGGCGGTTGTAGGCTTCCGTGGCGCCGTTCGCGCCCGCACTCCATTTCTCCTCTGGCAGCGCCTATCGCTGCCCGGAAAGCCGTCATGACCAAGAACCTGACCGCCGGCTCGCCGGTCAAGCTCATCATCCTGTTCACCCTGCCGCTGCTCATCGGCAACCTCTTCCAGCAGCTCTACGCCGTCGCCGACACCCTCGTGGTCGGCCGCATGCTCGGCGTGGACGCCCTCGCCGCCGTCGGCGCCTCCGGCAGCCTCCAGTTCCTTCTGTTCGGGTTCGCCATGGGCGCCTCAACCGGCATGGGGATCCCCGTCGCCCGCGCGTTCGGCAGCGGCGACCTGCGAGCCACCCGCCGCGCCGTCGCCGCCGGCGCGATCATCTCAGCCACGATCGCCACCGCGATCACGCTGATCGGGATCTTCGGGTCCGGGGCCTTACTCACCCTCCTCGGCACCCCTGCCGAACTCATGGACGACGCACAGACCTTCCTTGGCGTCCTGTTCGCCGGTGCGGTCGCGACGGTGGCGTTCAACTTCCTCAGCTCGATGATCCGCGCGCTGGGCGACAGCCGGACGCCGCTGGTCTTCCTCATCATCGCCAGCGTCCTGAACGTCGGGCTCGTGGTGCTGTTCATCGCCGTGTTCAAGCTCGGCGTGGGGGGCGCGGCGCTCGCGACGGTGGTGGCCCAGGGGATCTCGGTGGTGCTGTGCCTCGCGCTCATCGGGATGCGCATCCCGGAGCTGCGCCTGCGCCGCGCGGACTGGCGCGTCGGTCGCCTCGAACTCGGCGAGGCCTCACGTCTCGGCCTCACGATGGGCTTCCAGATGTCGGTGATCGCGATCGGCGCCGCCCTGCTGCAGGTGGGCATCAACCACCTCGGCACGGACGCCGTGGCCGCCTTCACCGCCGCGCTGCGGGTTGACCAGGTGGCCGTGATCCCGCTGGCCTCGGTGGGCGTCGCCATCAGCACCTACGTGGCCCAGAACCGCGGGGCCGCGGAGTGGTGGCGGATCCGCCACGGCGTCCAGCGCGCCACCCTCATGGCGATCGGGCTGTCGCTGGCCATGAGCGTCGCGATCGTGGCGTTCGGCACCGACCTCGTCCAGCTGTTCGTCGGCCCCGGCGAACACCGGGTGATCGCCATGGCGCACGAGTACCTGATCATCAACGGCTCGCTCTACTGGGTGCTGGCCGCGTTGTTCGTGTGGCGCGGGGCGCTGCAGGGCATGGGCGCCACCTGGGTGCCTACGCTGGCCGGCGTCATGGAGCTCATCGCCCGCGGCGTCGTCGGCCTGGTGCTGGTCGACCAGCTCGGCTTCCTCGGCGTCACGCTCGCCGCGCCGCTGGCCTGGGTCGGGGCGCTGATCCCGCTGACGATCGCGTGGTTCCTCCAGCGGCGGCGGCTCCTGGTGGCCGAGCGGGCGCTGGCCGGAGCCGAGGCGTCCGAGTTGGTGCCGGTCACCCGCTGACCGCAGGCTGTCGGCGGCCGGACCACAGGCTGTCGGCGCGGGGAAGGCAGGCTGTCGGCGGATGCCCCGCCGAACCCATTGACCGGCCCGGATCCCGCGCGCATACTGGCGAGACCACCGGGCAGAGGGTGATCACATGGCCCCTACGTCGACCGCCACCTTGGAAGGCCCCGTCACACGGACGTTGACGGCGGCCCGCTCGATGCTGGTCACCCGGGGGCGCTGGAGGTTCCCGGCCCTGGGCTACACGCTGCGCGGCCTGAAGACCCTGCCCGCCCCCGTACGCGAGCCGGTGTTCGACCTCATGCGCCAGCGGGTCGGCGCGGCGCTCCCCGAGTTCGGGGACGCCCTCCGCTTCATGGAGGCCGCCCAGGGCGTGCCCGACAGCCGCCTGTGGCAACGACGGCTCCTGCTCGACCGGCCGCACCTCGGCGGGGTCAGCACGCGCGAGATCGTCCGCGACGAAGGCGGACGCCTCCGGGCCCGGCTCTACCTGCCGCCCCAGGACGCCCCGCCGCCCACGGCCGCGCTGGTCTGGGCGCACGGCGGCGCGTTCCTCATGGGTGACCTCGAGGCGCCCGAGGCACACCGCGTCGCGATCGAGACCGCGGCCGCCGGCATCCCGGTGCTGTCGGTCGACTACCGGTGGTGCCTGAACGGGGTCCACTACCCGCTCCCCCTCGACGACCTCCTCACCGCTTGGCACTGGGCGGTCGACCACGCCGACGAGATGGGCGTCGAGGCGTCCCGGCTGCACCTGGGTGGGGCCAGCGCGGGGGCCTGCCTCGCCGCGAGCGCGATCCTGCGGCTGCGCGACTCCGGTGGACCGATGCCCGCCTCGCAGGTGCTCGCCTACCCGGTGCTCGAGGGCACGCTGCCGCCGGCGTCCCCCGAGGTCGCGGCTGTGCTCGAGCCGCTGCAGCTGCTCACCGACGACCTGATCGGGGGCATGTTCGCCAACTGGGCCGGGGACGCCTCGTGGGACGACCCCTACGTCTCCCCCGGCCTGGGCGACCCGGCCGGGCTGCCACCGACGTTCGTGCTCACGTGCGGGCACGACTCACTGCGCCGGTCGAGCGAACCGTACGCCGCCAAGCTGGCCGCGGCGGGCGTCCCGGTCTGGCACGAGGTGCTGCCCACCGCGACCCACGCGCCGTTCGCACGCCTCGGCGAGGACGACGGTGAGTACGCGCTGTGGCGTCTCCGCACGTGGGTGGCGGGCGGCCCCGCGGGGATGGGCGCCTGACCCCGCCCTGAGGGCTACCGCGGCAGCCAGACCAGCCGGGTGCTGGGGCGTCCGGCCTCGATCGTCAGCACGGCGAAACTCGGCAACGGTTCGCGGCGCGGGTCGGCGACCGACCCGGGGTTGAGCAGGTGGACGCCGTCCTGCAGCTCGTCCAGCGGCTGGTGGGAGTGGCCGAACACGACCAGGTCGGCGTCGGGGAACCGCTTGCGCATGCGGCGTCCCCGACCGTCCTTGGGCCCGGCGATGTGCAGCATCGCCACGCGGACGCCGGCGAGGTCGAGCTCGAGGTCGTCGGTGGCGCCCCACTCCCGGACGTCCTCGCCGTCGTTGTTGCCCATGACCGCCCTGACCGGCGCGAACGCGGCCAGCTCGTCGAGCACCTCCGGCACGCAGACGTCGCCGGCGTGGAGGACGAGATCGGCGTCGGCCAGCTCCAAGGCCAAGATGTGCGGGACGCCCTTCCACCGGCGCGGGGCGTGCGAGTCGGCGACGACGACCACCTTCACGGCAGGTCCTCGGTGTGGGTTCTGGTCGGCACGTGCCCACGCTAACGGCCCGGACGCCCCCGGCCCACCCCGCGCGTGGCAGGCTGGCGGCCGTGAGCGAGCAGGAGTGGGACGAGCGGTACGCCTCGTCGGAGCGGATGTGGAGCGGCCGGCCCAACCCGGCCTTGGTGGCCGAGGTCGCCGACCTCGCACCCGGCACCGTGCTGGACGTCGGCTGCGGCGAGGGCGCGGACGCCGTGTGGCTCGCCCAGCGCGGGTGGACGGTGACCGGCCTGGACATCTCAGGCGTGGCCCTGGACCGCGCCCGGGCGTGGGCTGCCGAGCAGGGCGTCGAGGCCACGTGGGTCAAGAGCGGGCTGCTTGAGGCCGACCTGGCCCCGGGCTCGTTCGACCTCGTCGCCGTGCTCTACCCGCCGCTCCCCCGCACCGAGGACGCCACCTTCGAGCGCGCCCTCGCCGACCTCGTGGCCCCGGGCGGGCACCTGCTGGTCGTGCACCACGCGCCGCCGCGGGAGGGTGAGGTCCACCACGGCCCGGGGCACGGGCACCACGGTGACGACAGCGGCGAGAGCCACCGGCCCGACTTCGCCGCGATGGTCGCGCCGGCGTCGGTGCTGCCGGTGCTCGGCGACGGCTGGGCGGTCGAGACGGACGCCGTGCGCGAGCGGTCCGTCGAGGGTGGGGCGGGTGCGCACCACCTCGAGGACCTCGTGCTGCGGGCCCGCCGGGTCGGCTGATCCAGGCCGGCTCGACAGGGGGCGAACTCAGGTGAGGTCGACGACCTCGTAGCTCCAGAGTTCGGCGCTCATGCCGACCGGTCGCTGGGGGCGCTCGCCCTCGGCCGGCGCGTCGACCGGCGGAGCCTCGCCGTGACGGTGCTCGCGGGCGACCTCGGTGTCGCGCCCACCGTGCGAGGCGGTGAAGTCGCGCGAGCTGAGCCAGCCCTGGAAGGACTCCTCGTCCCGCCAGCGGGTCATCACCAGCCAGACGTGGCGGTCGGCGTCCAGGGGCTTGAGCAGCTCGAAGCCCTCGAAGCCGTCCTGGCCGTCGACGGCGCCGGCGCGCTGGGCGAAGCGGCGGGCCAGCTCGTCGCCGCTGTCGGCGGGCACCGTGATCGCGTTGATCTTGAGAATCGTCATGTCCCCATCATGGCCGACGCGGCCGCCGCGCCCATTGAGCCGAACTCAACAGCAGATAGGGGTCGGTACTCCGACCCTGATCCCCTGTTGAGTCGGCCTCAATCGCAGCTGGGGCAGGTGCCGGTGGTGGTCAGCTGCAGGAAGCATCGGGGGCAGAACACCGGCTCCTTCTCGGGGATGCGTCGGGTCGTCGACCCGCGCGGCGCCTTGGGCGCACGACCGGGCGCCCGGCCCGCACCGGACGACACCACCGGGTCGGACCGCACCCCGAAGGTCGACAGCGCCACCCCGGGCCAGTCGGGCGCGCACTCGTCGTTGACCCAGTGGCGCGGGAAGGCGAGGTAGCCGGGCGCGATCACCATCGCGAGGCGGTTCTGGGGGTCGACGCAGCTCACGTACTCGCCGTCGGCGGCACGGCGGAAGCGGACCGCCCCCACCCGGCCGAGGTGGCGCTCCAGCAGTGCGAGGTCGCCGGCCGACCAGCGCCGGTTCCAGCGGAGCACCTCCGAGCGCAGCATCGTGTGGCCGCCCTTGGCGGCGACGGACTCCCGCATGCGCTGCAGCTCCGCCTGATCGGGGCGGCGGTCCTGCTCCATGACGTGCTCCTCCCCGATCGGCGTACTGAGGGAGTCCACCCTATGCGCTGCCACCGGCCGTCGCGGCACGGAGCCGGGAGGCGAGAGGACCCACCGCCCCCCCGGGGCGCCCTCAGCGCGCGACCTCGAGCAGCGCCTGCGGGATCTCGGCGGGGAGCTCCCGCGACAGGTAGCCGTAGGGGCCGTACCGCGACGCGAGGCGTCCGCCGATGGCGCCATGCAGGTACGCGCCCCACACCGCCGCCTGCGCGGGGTCGGCGCCGCGGGCGCACAACCCGAGGACGATGCCGGCCTTCACGTCGCCCGATCCGCTCACGCCCAGGCCGGGGCCGCCGTCCTCGGCGCGCCAGAGGGCGCCCTCGGGGGTGGCGATCCAGGTCGTCGTGCCGCCCGACGTGACCACGGCGCCCGTGGCCGCGGCCAGGCGCAGGGTGGCGCCGGCCTGGTCAGCCTCGACGGCGTCGGCGTCCTCGCCCAGGACGAGGGCGAGTTCGGCGAGGTTCGGGGACAGCACGCACCGCCCGGCGAAGTCCCGCACCCGGGAGGGGTCGGGGGTCACCCAGGCCAGGCCGAGGGCGTCCAGCACGAGCACCGAGCTGACGTGCGGCACGCACGCGGCGACGAGGTCGGCGGCCCCGGCCGGGTCGAGCAGGCCGGGGCCGATGAGCACGGCCTCGGCCTCGGGGCACAGCTCCGCGACGAACCCGGACGCCCCGGGCGCCAGGTCGCCGGACCCCGCCACCGGCCCGCCCTGCACCAACGCCTCGGGCACGGCGACCCCGATCGGGACGGCCACGGGGTCAGGCGCGACGACCTGCGACTTGCCCGCCCCGGCCCGCAGGGACGCCTCGGCCGCCAGGATGAGCGCACCCGGGTTCTGGACCGACCCGCCCACGACCAAGGCCCGTCCGTGGGACTCCTTGCCGCCCTCGACCCCCGGCAGCGGCCACTCGCGCAGGACCGCCGGTGTGATGACGGTGCCGCCGGGCCGGGTCATATGTCCTGCCCCGCCCCGGCGTCCTCCGCCGCGTCGTCGGTCTCGTGGGTGACGTGCGCCTCGTCGGACTCCTCGACCGGGCGCGTGTCGTCGGCGCGCACCAGCTGCAGCGCGCCGTCGACGGCCCGGTAGCGGGTCATCGAGCAGTTCGCGAGCGGTTCCTCCTTCTGCAGGGCCACCACGCGCTTCTCGTCCAGCCCCTCGACCACGTAGCGGAACGCCAGGATCACCGCCTCGTGGCTGAACAGCCACACGCGCTCCCCGTGGAACCGCTCCTGCAGCTCGACCAGGATCGACCGCACCCGCAGGATCACGTCGGCCCAGCTCTCCCCGCCCGGGGGCCGGTAGTAGAACTTGCCCACCCGGGCCCGGCGCGCGGACTCCTCGGGGTGCGTGGCCTCGATGCCGTACCAAGTGACGCCGTCGAAGATGCCCAGCTCGCGCTCGCGGATGCGCTCGTCGATGACGACCTCGAGGTCGAGCGCGGCCAGCGCGCGCTCGGCGGTCGACCGGGCCCGCTGGTAGGGCGAGCTGACCACGATGGTGGGGCGCTGGTCCTTGGGCAGTGAAGCCAGGTGCTCGCCGAGGGCGTCGGCCTGCTTCTGGCCCTCCTCCGACAGCTCGACGTCGGCGTCGCGCGCCTCCAGGTCGAGGCGGTGCGCCTTCGCGGCGATGGCCTCGCGGTCGGCGACGTTGCCCACGCTCTCGCCGTGGCGGACGAGCACCAGCTCGACGATCCCCCGGCTCTGACCCTCTGCTGCCAACGGCTTCTCCACGGCTCCTCCTCGAGTCTTTCCCCCGACGATAAGGGCAGACGCAAGGTTGCGGTGCCAGACTGGGGCGATGTTCCTGGTCACCGGCGACAGCGTCACCCACACCGAGGACCACTGGGCGCGCCGCTCCCACTGGGCCGGCGGACGTCGCCAGCTCACCTTCCACCTCGTGTTCGACGGCACCGGGATGGCCCACGCGACCGCACCGGTGCGCCACGCGATCGACGGCGTCGAGGCCCTGGACGCCGTCCCGCCGCCGTGGCTGCACCTCACGCTCACCCCGATCGGGTTCACCGACGAGGTCGACCCGGACGCCGCGGCCGCGGTCGCCGAGGACGTGTTCGAGGGCGCGTTCCACCCGCACGTGTCGCTGGCCTACGCCAACCGGGCGGCCCCGATCACCGACGTCGCCGGGGCGCTGGCCGACCCGGCCCGCGAGGCGTCCGGGGTCGAGGTGCGGCCCACGCTCGCCCACCTCGAGCAGACCTGCGCCGACCACCTCTACAGCTGGCGGGTGCTGCGCACCACTGGGTGACGCGGCCGATCCGGACGCCCCCGCCCGCCACCGGCGGGCGACCGTAGGGTGGACGCCGTGCCCGACCTTGCCACCACCCGCCGCGAGTCCGTGCCCGCGATCGCCCTGCGCGCGCTGCGCCACCCCGCGACCGCCCTCGGCGTGGCCCGGTTCGTCGGCACGGTGCTCAAGGACTTCTTCGCCCTGCAGTTCGCGGTGAAGCTGGGCCTGCGCCGCGTGCCCGTGGTCGACGTCGACCACCCGCTGGACGCGCGGATCCCGTTCACGCCGGAGCGGATCGCGACCTACCTCGACTTCATCTCCTTCTGGATCCGCCCCCTCGGTTGGATCGCCCGCCACCACGGCCCGCGGGCGTTCGTCACCCACGGCGTCCGGTTCCTGGGCCTGATCGACCGCTGCTACCGCGAGGCCGCGGAGGTCTACCGCGCGGGCATGACCACGACGCGGCGGCCGAGGTACTACCGCGGGCGGTTCCTGGCGATCCACCTGTTCGACCCGCACCTGCTGTGCGTGCCCAGCCTGCACGTGATGATCGTGGTGCTGGCCTGGACGCAGTACCGGCGCGCGTTCGCCGAACTCGGCGTTCCGGACGCCGACCGCTCGGCCCTCACCACCGAGCTGTTCGACGGCGCGGTGGACATCACCGAGTCGGTGCTGTTCATCAAGCAGCACAGCGTCAACTGCCTGCCGGCCGCGCTGTACGCGATGACCCGGATCACGCCGAGCGAGGTCTCCCCCGCCGACGTGGCGGCCTTCACCGACCGCCTGTTCCCCGACCTCGAGGCGGGCGCCGAGATCCGCGCACACATCGCCGCCACCTACGCCCGGCTGCTGGAGCAGGGCGCCGACGAGCCGTGGCCCGCGACCGTGCAGCGGTTCATCCGCGAACTCAGCGGCGCTTCTTCCTGACCTTCGGGGGCCGCGGGGCGTTCCCGGGCCGCTTGCCCGGGCTCGACAAGCGCTGGGGCTTGGGCTTGGGAGTGCTCGCCGCTCGCTCGGCCTGCGTGCGCGAGGAGTTCGCGGTGCGCCCGCGAACGATACCGATGAACTCGTCGATCAGCGGGTGCTCGTTGTCGGTGCGCCAGGCCAGGGAGATCGAGGTCGGCTCGGCGTCGGTCACGGGCCGGTGCACGAGGTCGCGGCGGCTCGCCGAGCGGGCCACGGACATCGGCACCAGCAGCACCGCACCCGCGTTGACGCGGTCGATGGCCACGGCGTCCAAGTCGGTGAGGAGGGTTTCGTCGGCGAGGTCGGCGAGGGTGACCTCGCCGTAGGCCGCGACCGGGTGGTCCTTGGAGACCCAGGCCACGGTCACCTCGTCGTAGAGCGGGATCGCGTGCAGGCCCTCACGGTCGATGGGCAGCCGGACGAAGCACAGGTCCACCGCGTCGTCGACGAGCACGCGGCGCTGGTCGGCCTCGGTGACCTCGACGACGTCCAGCCGGGCGGCCAGGCGCTCGTCCCAGCGGGTGCGCCACTTGGTGAGGGTGACGCCGGGCACGTGGCCCACGCGGAGGGCGTCCGGGCTCGTGGGCCGGGTGGCTGGGGACTCGCTCACCCCGGCAGGCTACCGCGCCGGTTAGGCTGCGCCCGTGAGCCAAACCATGAAGCCCGCGACGGCGGCCAGCAAGCTCGGCATCCTGCTGGGCGCGGCGCCCGAGGAGTTCCGGACGACGCCGATCACCCGTGCCGAGTTGGACGCCCTGCGCGAGGACCCGCCGCAGTGGCTGGTCGACCTGCGCCGCAACGGCCCGTTCCCGCGCGACGTGGTGGCCGCCAAGCTGGGCGTCTCGAAGTCGGGCCTGGCGCGCGCCCGCATGACCGAGCCGCTGGACGCCGACCAGGTCGGCGCGCTGCTCGCCGACCCGCCCGCGTGGCTCGTCCGCGAGCGGGAGACCCACCGCGAGGTCGTCGCCGAGCAGGAGCGCCTGCGGGAGCAGCGCGACCGCTGATCCCCTCCTTGGGGCCCTTTCGGGTGATGACCCCGCTTGTCAGGGGCACCTAGGGTGGCGAGGGTGAACGACAAGGCAGCCATGCACACGTCCACCGAGGGCCACGAGGTCCCCGCCGAGTCCCTGGGCAGCGAGGGCCCGAACGGGGGCGACATCCTCGTGCAGGTGATGAAGGACGCCGGCGTCGACGTCGCGTTCGGGGTGATCAGCATCCACAACCTGCCGCTGGTGCAGGCGGTCGACCGCGAGCTGCGGTTCGTCCCGATGCGCCACGAGGCCGCCGTGATCAACGCCGCCGACGCCTACGCCCGCACGACCGGGCGCATCGGCGTCGCCCTCACCTCCACTGGCACCGGCGCGGGCAACGCGGCCGGGTCGATGCTCGAGGCGCTGACCGCGGGCAGCCGGGTGCTGCACGTCACCGGCAACGTCAACGCGAACCTGATCGGCGAACACACCGGCGCCTACCACGAGGTGCCGCGCCAGCTGGCGATGCTGCAGGCCGTCTCCCAGCACGCGATGCGGATCGAGACCGCCCGCCAGGCGCGGGCGGTACTCACCGACGCCGTGCGGCTGCTCGACACCGCACCTCACGGGCCGGTCAGCGTCGACTGGCCGATCGACCTGCAGTACACCGCCGATCCCGACGCCCAGAACAAGGTGGACGAGCGCGAGCCGGCCGTCCGCACCGGTGCCCAGCGCGACGTCGAGCGCGCGGCCAAGGTGCTGCGCGAGGCGAAGCGGCCCCTGATCTGGGCCGGCGGCGGCGCCCGCCGCGTCGGCCCTCCCCTGACCGTGCTCGCCGAGGTGTGGGGCGCCGGCGTGCTGACCGGGACGAACGGCCGCGGCTCCGTCCCCGAGGACCACCCCCTCGTCATCGGCAACTTCGCCTCCGACGAGGCGGTCGCCGAGCTCATCGCCGAGGCCGACTGCCTGCTCACGATCGGCAGCCACCTGCGCCCCAGCGAGACCCGCAACGGCGACCTGCCGCTGCCGGCCACGCACGTTCAGATCGATCTGGACGCCGACGCCCTGGGCCGGAACTTCCCGGTCACGGTGGGGGTGCAGGCGGACGCCACTGTCGCCGTACCGGCGCTGGTCGAGGCGCTCGGCGAGATCGCCATCGACCCGGACTGGACCGGCCGCGTGGCCGAGGCCGCGGCATCCGCACGGAAGAACCTGAAGGGCGCGATCGGGGCGTACGCGCCGATCTGCGACGCGCTGCGGAAGCGGCTGCCACGGCACTCGCCCATCGTGCGGGACGTGACGATCCCCGGCAGCTCGTGGGGCAACCGGCTGCTGGCCGTGCACGACGCCACCGACAACGTGTTCGCCGCGGGCGGCGGCATCGGGCAGGGGCTGGCGATGGCGGTCGGCGCCGCGGTCGCGCGCCCCGAGGTTCCCGTGCTCGCGATGGTCGGCGACGGCGGGCTCGCGGTGCACCTGGGCGAGCTGGCCGTGCTGGCCGGTGAGAAGCCGCACGTCGTGCTCGTGGTGTTCAACGACGGCGGCTACGGGGTGCTGCGCAACATGCAGGCCGCGGCCGGCGACCCGCGCCACGGCGTCGACTTGGCCACGCCCGACTTCGGCCGGCTCGCCCGGGCGTTCGGCCTGCGCCACACGCTCGTGGGTGACCCCGAGGCGTTCGACAAGGCCTTGAAGAAGGCGTTGAAGAAGCCGCGCCCGTCGGTGATCGAGGTGGACGTGCTCGCCCTGGACCCCGCCCCCGCCGCGATGGTTCCGCCGGTCGAGGTGCCCTGATCCGTTGCCACCCCCTGCGCGCCTAATACCGTTAGGTTTACCTTAGGTGGCAAGGAGGTGGTGACCATGACGGCCGTGGAGTCCGACCAGCGGCGCTCGGCCCGGCATGCCGCCACCCGCGAGGAGATCATCGCCCATGCCGTCGACATCATGAGCACCCAGGGCGTCGTCGGCCTCACCCTCGGTGAGCTGGCGCGTCGCATCGGCGTCCGGACGCCGTCGCTGTACACCTACTTCAACTCCAAGAACGCCGTCTACGACGAGCTGTTCCGCCGCGGCTGGCAGGAGACCCTCGACCACCACCGGGCCCTCGTCGAACGCCTCGGCCCGGTGGGTCCCGACACCGACCTCGTCGCGCGAGCACTCGAGGTCACGACCGCCAACATCCGCTGGCACCTGTCCCGGCCGGCGTACGCGCAGCTGATGCTGTTCCGCCCCATCCCCGACTGGGAACCCACCCCGGACGCCTACGCGCCCGCGGTCGCCTTCGCCGAACTCGCGTTCGAGGAGTTCACGTCCTGGCGCGAGGCCGGGCTCGTCCGGGCCGACACCGACATCTTCGAGCTCAACGAGTGCATCGTGAACGCAACCACGGGGCTCATCTCCCGCCAACTCAGCAACGACCCCGGCACCCCCTATGACCAGGGGCGGCACACGCCGCACTGGCCCGCGCTCATCACGGCCGTCGTCCGGTCCTACCTGCCCTGAGGGCAGCCCATCCTCCCCGTTCCGGGGACCCCGGCACCGACCCACGAGGGGGTCACCATGCAGACCACACCCGCCCGCGCCGCGGACCTCCCCATGCCCACCGCGGCCGACGGCGTCCGGATCGGCGCTGCGCAGCGGCGCGCCCTTCTCGCAGAACTCGAGCGGCTCACCCCCGAGCACTGGCGGGCGCGCACCGAGTGTCCACCGGGACGTAGCGTCCATGTCGGGCACGTCAAGGGGTTCAGGTCGGTGTGGATAAGTTCCTCCACTTGTCCACAGATTCGTCCCTACGTCCCATTCAGGGCGCGCAGGAGCGTAGCGTCGGGGCATGGACGAGACCAGCACCCCGACCGCCGCGGCCTTGACGCAGGCGCGGTCGCTGCTGGCCTCGATCGACCACCCCGCCCGTCGGCGGCTGGGCGCGGAAGCGCGACTGGCGCTGGTGGCCGACGTGGTGGCCCTGGGGCGTCAGGTGGAGGCGCTGCGGGCCGTGCTCGTCGCCGAGGCGGATCGAGCCAAGGCCGCCGAGACCGTGCGGGGGACGAGCATCCGGTCGCTCCTCGCGGTGTCGTCGCAGGTCACCGCCGGCGAGGCCGCGTCGTGGGTCTACTCGGGGCAGGAGATCGCCGCCCATCCGCGGGTGGCGGACGCCGCGCTCTCGGGCACCGTGTCGGTGGCACAGGCGCGGTCGATCGACCGGGTGCTGGGCGAGTTGCCGGCCACCCTGAGCCGCGACCAGCGGGCACAGGCCGAGCAGATCCTCCTCGACAAGGCCCACCTCGTCGACGCCAAGGACCTCGCCCGGCAGACCCGCGCCGTACTCGAGCAGGTGGCTCCCGAGGTGGACGCGGCTGAGGACGAGCTGTCCCGCCTCGACACCCAACGCAAGCAGGCATGGGCAGCTCGTTCGCTCGTGTTCAGCCCCGATGGCCGGGGCAGCCTCGTGATCCGTGGGCAGTTGCCCACGCTGGAGGGGGAGGCCTTCAAGCGCCTGATCGACGCGCACGCGCTCAGCAATCGGCGCGCGCAGGAACAGGCCGCCGATCGCCACGACGAGGCCGGCGTGCGCACGTCCGCCCAGCGCACCGCCGACGGACTCATCGCGCTCGTCGCCGGCACGGCGCAGACCCCGGCTGGGCGCACGGCACCGGGCAGACCGACGGTCGTGGTGACGCTGTCCTACGACTCACTGCGCGTGCACGCCGAGCAGAGCGGCGTCCTGGCCGGCGGCGAGCAGGTCACGGCAGGCGAGCTGCGCCGCCTCGCGTGCGACGCGGCCATCCTCCCGATCGTCCTGGGCTCGGCCAGCCAGCCCCTGGACGTGGGCCGCGAGCAGCGCCTCGTCACGCCCGCCATCCGGCGCGCGCTGGAGGCGCGCGACCAGGGCTGCGCCTTCCCCGGCTGCCGGGTCCGGGCCACCTGCTGTGAGGCCCACCACATCCTCCCTTGGTGGGCCGGCGGCGAAACGGCGCTCTCGAACCTCGTGCTGCTGTGCGCCTACCACCACGGGACGGTCGAGCCGCTGCGGTTCCAGGACCGCGGCGCGCCTGCCACCCGCTGGACCGTGCGCATCGACGACGACGGACACCCGGAGTTCACGCCTCCCGCGCGGGGTGGCCCTCTCGTCAGGGCACCTGCCCGCGCCCGCGCGGGTTGAATGGCTCCATGCGCATCGTGGTGTTCGGCGGGAACGACGGGACGGGGGCCTGCGTGGTCCGGCAGGCACTGGCCCGGGGCGACGAGGTGGTCAGCATCTCGCGTCGGGGCTGGGGCATGCCCGTCGACGGCCTGACCGACGTGAAGCTGGACGCCACCCGCTCGGCCGACCTCGACGAGGTCCTCAGGGGCGCGGACGCCGTGGTCATCGCGGTGGGCTCCCCCGGATTCGACCGCAACCGGCTGCGGACCCGGGTGACGGCGTCCGTCGTCGCGGCCATGCGCCGGGTGGGCCTGCGGCGGGTGGTCGTGCACTCCTCGCTCGGGGTGGGCGACTCCCTGCGGCTGATGAAGGAGCCGGTGCGGACGATCGCCAAGGTCGCGCTCGGCGTCGCGCTGGCCGACCACGAGACCCAGGAGGGGCTGGTCGCGCACGCGGGGCTGGGCTGGGCGTCGGTGCGGCCCGGCGGCCTGAGTGACGATCCCCGAGCCGACGACGTGCGGCTCGTCCCCACCGCCGAGGCCGAGGTGGGCGCCCCCACCGGGCGCATCACCCGCGAGGACGTCGCGGCCGGCATCCTGCAGGCGATCGACGAGGGATTGACCGGCACCTTCGTGTTCGTGCCTCGCTGACCCCGCCCCCTCCCCATCGCCGCTAGTCAGCGGCTACTGTGGGGGTCCCGGTGGCCACCGTGGCCCTTCGGGCGACGAGAGGAGCTGCCATGTCCGATGCCGAGCGCGAGGTGTCCGAGGTCCAGAACCTGGAGACGCCCGAGGACGTCCAGGGCGACGTCTCCCCCACCGCCGATGCCGCCGACCAGGTCGCGGGCGGCGAGCCGAAGAACTACGGCCGCGGCAACGTCGACGAGGGCCACGCCGACATCCATGACGTCGAGCGGGTCAGCGACGACGGGCGCGTCGCCGAGGACCTCTGACGGAACCGATGCGGGCCCCGCCTCCAGCAGGAGGCGGGGCCCGTGTCGGTTGGGGTGGGTGGTCAGTGCTTCTCGAGCTCCCCGGCCTCGTCGGTCGCACCGGTGTAGGCCAGCGCCACCTCGAGGTCGTAGGCGGACTCGCGGTGCTCCGACAGGTCGATGCCGCCGACCTCGTCCTCCGGCGCGATGCGGAAGCCCATGGTCTTGTGGATCGCGAAGGCGATCAGCGCGGTCACGGCCACGGTGTAGACGGTGGTGACCAGCACGGCCACGAGCTGCGAGGTCATGATCGAGAAGCCGCCGCCGTTGAAGAGGCCGGCTCGGCCGTCCTCCTGCGCCACGGCCAGCAGGCCGATCGAGAGGGTGCCCCAGAGGCCCGCGACGAAGTGCAGGCCGACCACGTCGAGCGAGTCGTCGATGCCGAGCTTGAACTTCACGTTGACCGCGAAGCAGCAGATGGCGCCGGCGACCGCGCCGATGGCGAGGGCACCCAGCGGGGTGACGAAGGCACAGGCCGGGGTGATCGCGACCAGGCCGGCCACGATGCCAGAGGCGGCTCCGATGGAGGTCATGCGACCGTCCCGCAGCTGCTCGGTGAACAGCCAGGCCACCAGGGCGGCACCCGGTGCGACGAGGGTGTTGACCCAGATCAGGCCGCCCTCGGCGATGGAGCCCGCGGCGCCACCGTTGAAGCCGAACCACCCGAACCACAGCAGCGCGGCGCCCAGCATCACGAAGGGGACGTTGTGCGGCTTGTGCAGCGACGGCGCGAAGCCGGCGCGGCGTCCGATCATCATGGCCAGGACGAGCGCGGCCAGACCGGCCGCCATGTGCACCACGAGGCCACCGGCGAAGTCGAGGGCCTCACCGACGACCGAACCGATCGCACCGTCGGCACCGAGCAGGCCGCCACCCCAGACCATGTAGGCCAGCGGGGCGTAGACGAGGGTGACCCAGAGCGGGACGAAGACCATCCACGCCTTGAAGCGGGCTCGGTCGGCGACCGCCCCCGAGATGAGGGCGACCGTGATGATCGCGAAGGTCGAGCCGTAGCCGACGCCGACCAGGTCCTCACCGGACAGGCCCTGCAGGCCGAAGGCGGTGATCGGGTCGGCCACGATGCCGGCGATGCTGGTGCCGCCGCCGCTCATCGAGTAGCCCCACAGGACCCACACCACCGCGACGAGCCCCATGGCGGCGAAGCTCATCATCATCATGTTGATCGCCGAACGGGCTCGCGACAGCCCGCCGTAGAAGAACGCCAGTCCCGGCGTCATCAGTAGGACGAGGGCCGCAGAGACCATCACCCAGACCTGGGATGCCACCCCCCACATCGCTTCAGTTTCCATCTCCCCGGACCTTTCTCCTGGACCGCCGCAGCGGTTCTCATGTCTGTTCCGCCCCTCGTGGGGCGCCGGGTACATCACAGGACATCGGTGTTTCACGCGGACGCACGTCACGCGACAGCCGTGTTACGGCGTGCAACGATCACGCAACACGGGAACGGTGCGCGGGCGGTGCTCAGAGGCTGGTGAGCATCTCCCAGACCAGCACCTCGGACGCCTCGCGCGCGGTCACGCGGCGCCCCGGCTCGTCGGTGCAGCGGGCCGCGTCACCGGTGGACAGCAGGCCCACGCCCTCGACGTCGACCGACCCACGCGGGACGTACAGGTGAACCCACGGCGCGGCGGGCAGTTGCACGGACGCCCCGGGCTGCAGTCGCGCGGCCCACAGGGTGGCGTACCGGTTCCGGATCCGGATCGCGGCGTCGTCCTCGTGCTTGGGCACCCCCGAGGCGACGAGCACGAGCCCGCCGGCGTCCAGCTCGGCGGAGATGTCGAGCTGCTCGTAGGACGGGGTGACACCAGCGGCGTCCGGGACGACCCACATCTGCACCATCTCGACGTCACGCTCGTGGCGCGGCCCGTCGAGGACCCAGGAGTCGTTGCGCTCGGAGTGGAGGATCCCCGCGCCGGCGGTCATGCGCTGGGCGAGGCCGGGGTGGATGAGGCCGGAGTGCCCGCGGGTGTCCTGGTGGACGAGGGAGCCGTCGAGCACCCAGGTCACGATCTCCATGTTGCGGTGGTAGTGGGTGTCGAACCCGGTGCCCGCGGAGACGATGCCGTGGTCGTGGTTGACCAGCACGCCGAAGTGGGAGTCAGTGCCCCGCAGGTACTCGGGACCGGTCAGGCAGTGCCACGCGTGCAGCCAGTCGAGCCGCTCGTACACGCGGCTGCCGGCACGCTTCACCTCGACGGGCATGCCCCATTGTCGCCCATCAGCCCACCATGCGGGTGCGCTTGGGCAGGCGGTCCCCCAGGCGGCTCGGCCGCCACATCGCCCGACCGAGGTCGTACCCCAACCCGCTGACCAGCAGCGCACGCACGATGAAAGTGTCGATGAGGACGCCCACGGCCACCATGAACGCGATCTGCGCCATGAACACCAGCGGGATCACCGCCAGCGCCGCGAAGGTCGCCGCCAGCACCAGGCCGGCGCTGGTGATGACGCCACCGGTCAAGCCGAGCCCGCGCAGGACGGCGGGGCGGGCGCCCATGCGGGGCACCTCCTCGCGCACGCGGGTCATCAGGAAGATCGAGTAGTCGATGCCCAGCGCGATCAGGAACACGAAGGCGTAGATCGGCGTCGACGGGTCCGAGTTCGGGAACTCGAACACGTGGTTGAACACCAAGGCCGACAGGCCGATCGTGGCCAGGAAGGACAGGATGTTCGCCGCCATCAGCACCACCGGGGCGACCAGCGAGCGGAGCAGCAGCACCAGCACGATGAACACCACGCCCGCGATGGCGGGCAGCACGGTCACCATGTCGCGCTGGTTGGCCAGCCGGGTGTCGAGCGCCTGGGCGGCCAGCCCGCCGACGTGCAGGTCGTGGTCCACGCCGTGCAGGGCGTCGCGGACGCCGGCCGCCGCGTCCTGGGCGGCCAGGGACTGGCCCTCGTCGGCGAGCGAGATCGACACCAGCACGCGGCCGTCGATGACCTTGGGCTCCGGCTCGGGGGCCGCGGCGGGCGGACCGGACTGACCCTGACCGCCGGTGACGCCCGGGGGCGGGCCGGCGGGGGCCTCGGTGGTGATGGACGCCGACGCGACGCCGGGAGTGTCCTCGGCGGTGGCGACCACGTCGTCGGCGAGGTCCTCGGGGACGACGACCGTGAGCGGGGTCGCGGCGCCGGCCGGGAAGTGCTCGGCGAGGACGCGCTCGCCCTCGACGCTGCCGACCTGGACGCGGAACACCTCGGTGTTGCCGAGGCCGTCGGCGCGGAAGGTGCCGGCGAAGGCGGCGAGCGCGACGAGGAGGAGGGTGGCGCCGACCCAGACGATGCGGGCGCGGCGGCCGACGAAGCGTGCGACCGCACCCCAGAGGCCGGGGCCGGTGACCTCCTCGGGCGTCCCGTCGGGGTTGTCGAGCACCTGCGGGGTGCGCGGCCAGAAGATGCGGCGTCCGAACAGCAGCAGGACGGCGGGCAGGAAGGTGAGCGCGCCGAGCAGGGCGGCCACGATGCCGAGCGCCGAGATCGGTCCGAGCGAGCGGGTGGAGCCGAGGTCGGACAGCAGGAGGCACAGCAGGCCTGCGATGACCGTGGCCGCGCTGGCGGCGATGGGCTCGACGGTGCCACGCCAGGTGCGCTTCATGGCCTGCCAGGTGGAGGGGGTGCGGGTGAGCTCCTCGCGGTAGCGGGCCACGACGAGCAGCGCGTAGTCGGTGGCGGCGCCCACGACGAGGATCGACAGGATGCCCTGGCTCTGTCCCGAGATCGACAGCAGGCCGCGCGAGGCCAGCTCGTGGACCGCCCAGCCGGCGGCGGCGAGGCCGAGCACCGACGACATCAGCACCGCCAGCGGCAGGAAGGGGCTGCGGTAGACCAGCACGAGGATCGCGAACACCACGACCAGCGCGACGACGAGCAGCAGCCCGTCGATGCCGGCGAAGGCCTTGCCGAAGTCGGCGACGTAGGCGGCGGGGCCGGTCACGTTCACGGCGTACCCGTCGGCTCCGAAGGCTTCCTCGGCGGCGGCCTGGGCCGCGTCGACGGCCAGGCGCGCCACGGAGGTCTCGCCGATCTTGTCGCCCACTCGATCGACGTCCAGGGAGACCGGCAGCATCACGGCGTCGCCGTCCTCGGCGGGGATGAGCACCTCCGGGTCCTCGGCCAGCACCTCGCCGAACCGGACGCCCTCGCCCAGCTCGCGCTCGGGCAGGTCGGCCAGGAAGTCCTGCACGGAGCCGAAGGCGGCCGGCTCGATGCCGTCGGGGTGGCTGAGCACGACGAACAGCGGGATCCCGTCCCCCTCGGAGAACGCGGCCGCCTCGTCGCGGGCGATGCTCGACTCGGCCGAGTCGTCGAGGAAGGCGGTCGAGTCGTTCTCCTGCAGGCCCGACAGCGTGCCCAGCCTCGGGCCGCCGATCGCGGCCACGGCGAGCCAGCCCGCGACGAGGAGGAGGGCGACGACGCGGATCCACCCCGGCGTGCGGGTGGGGGTGGTTCGCGGGGTGGTGTCGATCCTGCGCATGGGCCCACTTTTCATTCGACGACTGAAGCATTCGCAGCCTAGCGTGTTGTAGAAGGTTTGTACAAGCTTGCGCCGGGATCGTACCGACCCGGTCACTGAGGGAGACGGCGGACGGGAGCCCCGGGGCGGCGTGGTGGAATGGGCCATGGCCTCGTCCCAGCACCTCGCCCCCGGCACGTTCGCCGTCGTCGGCGGACGTACCGGCCGGACCCCGGGCTCCCCCGTCAGCCCCGGCATCGAGCTGACCAGCACCTACGTGCAGCCCGGCGACATCGACCCCGACCTGCCCCTCTACGGGCGCTACGCCAACGCCACCTGGGCCGCGTTCGAGGAGGTCGTCGGCGGGCTCGAGGGTGCGCCGGGGGGCGCGATCGCGTTCGCGTCGGGCATGGCGGCCGGCGCCGCGCTGTTCTCGCTGGTGCCGCGGGGCGGGCGCCTCGTCATGGGGGCGACGAGCTACAACACGATGCTCGCGCTGGCCCGCGAGCGGGCGGGGGCGGGCGACGTCGAGCTGGTCGAGGTCGACGTGGCCGACACGGACGCCGTGCGGGCGGCCCTGCCCGGCGCGGCGTGGCTGCACGTGGAGTCGCCGACGAACCCCCTGATCGAGGTGGCCGACCTGCCGGCCCTGTACGCGGCCGCCCGGAGGGCGGGCGTGCCCGTGAGCGTCGACAACACCTTCGCCACCCCGCTGCTGCAGAACCCGCTCGCCGACGGGGCCGACGTGGTCATGCACTCGGCGACGAAGTACATCTCCGGGCACTCCGACGTGGTGCTCGGCGTGCTGGTCGCCCGCGACGAGGAGCTGCTGGCAGCCATCCGGCACCAGCGGGAGGTGCTCGGGGCGATCCCGGGGCCGTTCGAGGCGTGGCTGGCGCTGCGCGGCGTCCGGACCCTGCCGGTGCGCCTCGAGCGCGCCCAGGCCACGGCAGGGGTGCTGGCCGGGCGGCTGGCGTCCCACCCGGCGGTGGTACGGGTGCGCTACCCGGGCCTGCCCGACGACCCCGGCCACGCCGTGGCCGCGCGTACGATGCGCGGGTTCGGCGCGATGCTCGCGATCGAGCTCGCCGACCGCGACGCGGCGGACGCCCTCACCCGCGCCGTGCGGTTGTGGACGCCCGGGACCAGCCTCGGCGGCGTGGAGTCGCTGCTCGAGCGACGGCGGCGGATCCCGTCGGAACCCGCCACCGTGCCCGAGTCGCTGGTGCGCCTGTCGGTCGGCCTCGAGGACGTCGAGGACCTCTGGGCCGACCTCGAGCAGGCGCTGGGAAGCCTCTGACGCCCGTCAGTGCTTCTCGGCCGGCGCGATGCCGAACTCGCGGAAGTCGAGCGGGCGGCGCGGGCTCCACATGTTGTACCAGTTGCCGACGGTGTCGTGCCGGTCGCCGACGGCGCCTGGGCGGGTGCACCCTCGGCGTCCGAGGACGACATCACCTACCTGCCGGTCATCGGCGACCCGGGCAAGGTCATCTGCATCGGCGTGAACTACGTCTCCCACCAGAACGAGACCGGCCGCACCGGCCAGGTCGTCCCCACCGTGTTCACCCGCTTCGCCGACACCCAGATGGGCCACCTGGCCCCGGCCGTGAAGCCGTCCGTCACCCACTACTACGACTACGAGGGCGAGGTCGCCCTCGTCATCGGCAAGGACGCCTACAAGGTCTCCGAGGACGACGCCTTCGACTTCGTCGCCGGCTACGGCATCTACAACGACTTCACCGCACGCGACTGGCAGCGCGCCACCACGCAGTGGATCCCGGGCAAGAACTTCCCCGACAGCGGCGCCTTCGGTCCCTACTTCGTGCCGGCCGCCGACATCGACGACCTCGACTCGATGAAGCTCGAGACCCGCGTCAACGGCGAGCTGCGCCAGGCCGCCACGCTCGCCGACCTGTACTTCTCGATCCCCCAGCTCCTCGCGCACGTGACGGCGTTCACCCGCCTCAACGCCGGCGACGTGGTCGTGACCGGCACCCCCGGTGGCGTCGGCTTCTTCATGGAGCCCCAGGGCCTGCTCGACGAGGGTGACGTGGTGGAGGTCGAGGTCACCAACCTCGGCATCCTGCGCAACACCGTCGTCGACGAGAAGTGACCCGGGCGGCGGACCAGGAGGTGGGCGAGGTGACCAGCTACGACGTGGCCGTCATCGGCTACGGCCCCGTGGGCGCGACCCTGGCGAACCTGCTCGCGCTGCGCGGCCTGCGGGTCGTCGTGGTGGAGCAGGAGACCGAGATCTACCCGCTCCCCCGCGCGATCCAGTTCGACGGGGAGGCCATGCGCCTGTTCCAGACGGGCGGCATCGCCGAGGAACTCGAGCCCGACCTCCGGGTCGCCGCCCGCATGCACTTCATCAACGCCGAGGGCCACACCCTCATCGACTGGTGGCGCCCGCTCGCTCGTGCGCCGCATCATGGGCACCACGCTGGACGACCTGAAGTCCCACGAGCGCTGGCTGGTCGTCGACTGCCTGCTGAAGGACGGGGCCGACCCCGACCTCGACGAGGAGTCCGTGCAGTACTGCGACCCGCGGCGTCCGGCCACGTACGTGCCCGGCCCGCACAACCGTCGCCGCTGGGAGCTCATGCTGCACGAGCACGAGGACGCCGCCGAGATGGTGGCCCCCGAGCGCGTCTGGGAGATGCTGGAGCCCTGGCTGACGCCGGCCGAGGCCACGATCGAGCGGCCGGCCGTCTACACCTTCCACTCGGTGGTGGCGCGCGGCTGGGCGAAGGGCCGGGTGTTCCTCGCCGGGGACGCCTGCCACCAGACCCCGCCCTTCATGGGCCAGGGCATGTGCGCCGGCGTGCGCGACGCGGCCAACCTGGCGTGGAAGCTCGTCGAGGTCGTCGAGGGCCGCGCGGACGCCGAGCTGCTCGACACCTACGAGTCCGAGCGCTCGCCCCACGTGCGCACCTTCATCGAGACCGCGGTCCGCCTCGGCTCGGTGATCTCGACCACCGCGTCGACGTGGCCCGCGAGCGCGACCTGCGCATGCGCGCCAACCCCGAGGGCTTCACAACCCCGGCCCCGCGCCTGGGCGCCGGCGCGTGGGACGCCGACGACGAGCGCGCCGGGCACATCGGCGAGCAGCCCTTCATGGCCGACGGCACCCGCGCCGACGACCTCGTGGGCTACGACTGGGCGGTCATCGCGACCCCGGACGCCGCGGCGCGCCTCGCCGGGACCGTCGCCCCCCGGGTCGTCGCGGTCGACTCCGAGTCCGGGCGCGACTGGCTCGGACGCCTCGCAGCCGAGGCCGTCCTCGTCCGGCCCGACCGCTACGTGGCCGCCGCCGCGGACTCGGTCGAGGCCCTGGACGACTTTGCCGTGGCCGTGCGCCGCCTGACGAACGCCGGGGAGGGTAGCCCTACGGCAGGATGACTGCCATGGCTCTCGACTGGACGTTCCACCCCGCCGGGGACGCGACGGCACCCACGGTCCTCGTGGTCCCGGGCGGCGGGTACCACCACCTCGCCGCCCACGAGGGGGCGCCGGTCGCGGCGTGGCTGAACGAACTCGGCCTGCACGCCGCCGTGCTGCACTACGCGGTCGGGTACCACGTGTGGCCGCGTCCGCTGCACGACGCACGCGCGGCCCTGCGGGCGCTCCGGACGGGCGGCACGCCCCTGCCCGTGGACCGTCGCCGCGTCGGCGTCCTCGGCTTCTCGGCCGGGGGGCACCTGGCCGCGCTGCTGGCGACCGACTCCCCCGACGTGCCCGGGGCCGACCCGCTGACGTTCGCGGGGCGTCCGGACGCCGCGCTGCTGGCCTACCCGGTCACCGACCTGCGCGAGACGATGCTCGGCCGGCTGCCGAACCTGCACACCGACTCGGCTGACAACCTGCTCGGCGAGGACGCCCCCGAGGAGGTGCGCGCCGCCCTGTCGGTCGCCACCCGGGTGACCCCGCCCGAGGAGGAGGAGCTCCCCGACCTCTTCATCTGGACCACCAGCGACGACGCGACAGTCCCGGCCCTGCACGCGCTGTCGCTGATGACCTCGCTGGCCGTGGCCGGGGTGCCGTTCGAGGGGCATGTGTTCCGGTCCGGACGCCACGGGCTCGGCCTGGCCGACGAGGAGCCCGAGGTCGCCCAGTGGACCGATCTGGCCGAACGCTGGCTCGCGGACCGGGGCTGGTGCTGACCCCGCGCCGGTGACACCATCGGCGGATGGCGAAGAAGGACGGCGGCTTCTCCGAGGCCGAACGCGAGGCGATGAAGGAACGCGCGGCCGAGCTGCGCGCCGAGAAGGGCGGCAAGAAGAAGGCCGACAACCTGCAGGCGCTCCTGGACAAGGTCGCCGAGCTGGAGGGTCCCGACCAGGAGATCGCCGCGACACCTGGTACGGCATGCCCGCGTGGGAGCGGGACGGGGCCGTGCTCGTGTTCGTGCAGCCGGCCGGCAAGTTCGGGACGCGCTACTCCACGCTCGGGTTCAACGACAACGCCGCGCTCGACGACGGTGACCTGTGGGCCACCGGGTTCGCGGTGACGAAGGTGACCCCGGCGGTGCGGAAGAAGATGGTCGAGCTGATCACGAAGGCGACCGGCTGAGGAAGCCGCCTCAGTTGCGGAAGTCGTCGGGCTCGACCTGCTCGATGAAGTCGGTGAACTCGGCGAGCGTCTGGCCAGCGTCGTGGGTGACGTCGGGGATCGCGGCCTCGGCCATGACCTCGTCGGCCACGAAGATGGGCGCGCCCACGCGCAGGGCCAGGGCGATCGAGTCGGAGGGGCGCGCGTCGATGGGCCGCTCGCCCTCGGGCGTCAGCAGGGTGAGGGTCGCGTGGAACGTGCCCTCCACCAGCGCCGTCACCTCGACGCGCCGGACGCTGCCGCCCAGGGCGTCCAGCAGCCGCACCATCAGGTCGTAGGTGAGCGGGCGCTCGGGGGCGTCCGTCATGCCGGAGGTCACCATGATGGCCGCGGTCTCCATCGGGCCGATCCAGATCGGCAGCATCACACCGGCCTCGGCCCCGTCGACCGGCCGGAGCAGCAGCACCGGGCTGCCCTCGGCGTCGACCGCGATCATCGCGACGTTCACCTCGACCATGGCCGCTCCCCTCGCCTCGCGTGGTGGGTGACAATCCTAGTCGACGGGGCTCCGGGCCTCAGCCCGCCACGTCGACCCAGCGCTTGCGCTCCCACGCGCCGGTGCGGAAGCGCCACCCGAAGATGATCCCGCGCAGCGTCCACTCCGAGACCATCACCGTCCAGACGGCCACGACCCCGCCGCCCAGGAGGACGCCGAACACCCAGATGCCCAGCACGCGCAGCACCATCGAGACGCTGGTGACGAGGGTGGCGAAGGAGGCGTCCCCGGCCGCGCGCAGGGCGGCGGGCACGAGGAACGACAGCGACCAGGCGCCGATGATCCGGCCCACGAGGGTGATCAGGAAGACCAGCGTCACGGTGCCGCGGAGGTCATCGGGCGTGCGGTAGAGGTCCAGCAGCGGGTCGAACACCGCCAACATGAGCAGGCAGGTGACCACCAGCACCGCCACCGAGGCGAGCACGAACGAGCGGACGAGCCGGCGCGCCTCGTCGAAGCGCCCGGCGCCGACGGCCTGGCCCACGAGCGGGACCAGCGCGAGGCTCATCGAGAACGCGACGATCTCGGCGAACATCGTCAGCGACACCATGATCGCGTTGACGGTCACGTGCCCCGGGCCCATGCCGACCACGAACCACTGGGCGAGCAGCTTGCCGCCGTTGAAGAAGGCCATCTCGATCACGAACGGCACGCTGAGCACGGCGATGCGGGTCAGCAGGTCGAGGCGCGGCAGCCAGGCGGACGCCCCGCCCCCGACCAGCCCGTGACGGCGCAGCTCGGCGAGGGCGACCACCACCGCGACCCAGCGGGAGGCGACGATGGCCCACGCCAGCCCGGCCACACCTTGGCCTGCGCCGACGACGAGCAGGAGCGCCAGGACGACGTAGCCGCCGTGCATCACCAGGGTGAGGTTCAGGGCGGCGCGCGTGCGCGCGGTGCCGCGCAGGACGGCCGCCGCACCCTCCACGGCCCCGAACGCCGGGTACGACAGCGCGGCCGCGAGCAGGTAGACGCGGCCCAGGGCCACGGCGTCGCGGCCGAGCGGGCCCAGCAGAACGTCGAGCACCGCGCCGTGCGCGAGCGCCAGCGGGACCGCGATCGCCAGCCCCACCAGGGTGGCGGTCCAGACCGTGCCCACGGCGGCCCTCCGGACGCCCTCGCCGTGGTCGGCGCCACCTGACCGCAGCGACGAGGCGCCCACGTGCTGCGCCGCCAGCACCGAGCCCGCGGCGGCGACCGCCATCAGGACGCTGGCGCACAGCATGTTGAGGTACTCCACCGTGCTCACCGCGTTGATGGCGGACTGGCCCACCGGGGCGACCAGCACCGGGTTCAGCACGCCCTGCCCGACGATCCACGCCTGGCTGAGCACGAGCGGCCCCACCAGTGCGCCCACCTGCCGGTACGACAGGGTGCTCGTCGCGAACCAACGGGTCAGCGCCGAGTCGAGGCGGGTGCGGAGGGGGAACACACCCCCATCCTGCCGTGGTAAGCGCTTTCTTGCAGGTCCGTCCCACGGTTGCTACGTGGCGTGGCCCCTTGTGGCGGGCAGCCTCAGGGTGAAGGTGGTCCCGTCGGCGCCCAGGTCGAGCGTGCCGCCGAGCAGGCGGGCGTTCTCGCGGGCGATGGCCAGCCCCAGGCCGGTCGAGGCGCCGTGCCGGGCCTCGTCGCCGCGGGTGAACCGGTCGAACACGCGCTCGCGCAGGTCGGGCGGCACCCCCGGGCCGGCGTCGGTGACGGACACGACCGCCTCCCCCACGGCCTCGCCCACCCGCACGGTGACCGGCGGGGCGCCGTGCTGCAGGGCGTTGGCCACGAGGTTGCGCACGACCACGCGGGTGCGGGCGGGGTCCAGCTCGACCGGCAGCTCGGCCGGGGCCGAGAGCGCGACGTCAACGGGGCGTCCGGTCTCGTCGACCACCTCGCGGACCAGGTCGACGAGGTCGACCTGGCTGGGCACCACGGCCGCGCGGCCGGCGTCCATGCGGGAGATCTCGAGGAGGTCCTCGGTGAGGCCGGCCAGGCGCCGCAGTTGCGGGATGACCAGCCCGGACGCCTCGTCGCGGGTCTCCGGGTGGGCCAGCGACTCGGCCGAGGCGAGCAGCGCCGCGGTCGGGGTGCGGAGCTCGTGGGCGACGTCGGCGACGAAGCGGCGCTGCACCTGGTTGGCGCGCGCGAGGTCGTCGATCTGGGCGGTCAGGCGGTCGGCCATGGTGTTGACCGCGGCCGACATGCCGGCCACCTCGTCGGCGCCCTCGACCGGCAGGCGCACCCCCAGGTCACCGGACGCCACCTCGTCGGCCATCTCCCGCGCCCGGGCGAGCGGCCGGCTGATCAGCTCGGTGAGCCAGCCGGCCACGAGCAGCGTGGCCACCAGGGCGACCGCGGAGGCGAGCAGCAGGGTGCGGGCGAGGTCGGGCACCGGGTCCCCGGCCAGCGCGCGGTCGAGCCCGTGCACGAGCAGCCACCCGCCGGCCTGCTCGCCGGTGGAGTAGTAGGAGAAGCCGAGCACCTGGTCGTCACAGGCGATCGTCCAGTGCGTGCTGCTGCCGGCGGAGTACGTCGTCGTCGTGAACTGCTCGAACACGCCCGGGCCGGCACAGCGCGCCGCCTTCGCGGTGAAGCCACCCTCGTTCACGACCGCGTACTCGACGGCGGTGCCGAAGTCCTCGGTGTTCCGGTCGACCCACAGGAGCAGGCGGTGGGTGCTGACGGTCGTGTTGGGCCACTCCACGGCCACCACCAGCGCGACGGTGTCCCGGATCTCGGGGTGGGCCATCGCGGTCTTCCCGACCGCGTCGGTGTCGGCCAGGAGGTCGCTCGTGACCATGGACTGCAGCCGGCCCTCGTTCGACTGCTGCAGCGTGGTGGTGGCGACCCCGGTCAGGACCGCGCAGGTGAGCGCCACGAGGGCGACCAGGGCGAGGCGGATGCGCCAGGCGAGGCTGAGCCCGCGGCGTCCGGTGGGGGTGGGGGTGGTCATGGCCGCTCCAACCGGTAGCCGACGCCGCGCACGGTCTGGATGTGGGTCGGCCGGGCGGGGGCGGGCTCGACCTTGGTGCGCAGGCGCTGGATGACGGCGTCGACGAGCCGGGAGTCGCCGGCGTAGCCGTAGCCCCAGACGCGCTGCAGCAGCTGGTGGCGGCTGAGGGCCTGGCCGCGGTGGTCCGCCAGCTCGGCCAGGACGTCGAACTCGGTGGGGGTCAGCGGCACCTCGGACGCCCCGCGCGAGAGCTTGCGGGCGCCCGGGTCGAGGACGAGGTCGCCGATGCGGTGGACGACGACGTCCTCTGGGGCGGGGGTGGCCCGGCGCAGGATGGCCTTCACTCGGGCGTCCAGCACCCGCGGCTCCGCGGGCTTGGTGACGTAGTCGTCGGCGCCGCACTCGAGGCCGGCGACGATGTCGACCGGGTCGGAGCGCGCGGTCAGCATCACGATCGGGACCTGGGAGCGGGCGCGCATCCGGCGGGCGGTCTCGAAGCCGTCGATGCCGGGCATCATCACGTCGAGCAGGACGACGTCGACGGTCTCCCGGTCCAGGGCATCCAGCCCGGCGTACCCGTCGGGCGCGACCGTGACGGTGTGTCCCAACGACCGCATCGCCAGGGCCAGCAGCTTGGCCACGCCGGCGTCGTCCTCGACCAGCAGCAGGTGGCTCATCGCGTGCTCCTCATGGGCCCAACACTGGCAGAGGAATGTTGCGATTCCGTGCGAACGGTGTCCGGATCCGGACGCGATCGTGGAGTCAGGGACCGGTCGCGTTCACTCCCCGCGGCGCGGCGCGAGCATGAGCATGCCGAGGCCGGTGACGAGCGTGAACGCGAGGGCGACCGCGCCGCCGGCGAGGGCGAGCTGCGGGAGGAGGTCGTCGAGCGGGCGGGTGGGGTCGACGGACTGGCCGAAGCCCCACACGGCGGCCAGCGCGACCACGATGGCCACCGACTCGACCACGACCCACATGCCAGCGCCGGGCATGACGCGGCGGAGGACCAGCCAGTGGGCCAGCGGCACCACGAGCACCAGCAGGACGGCCCCGCCGACGGTCGCCCACAGCACCGGGCGCGAGTCGAGGTCGAGGGGTTCGTCGAGGGCCCGCATGGTCGCGGGCAACAGGCCGAGGGACCAGGCGACGAGGGCGCCCGCCATGGTGATCAGGGTCCACCCCGCGCGGGGCACGGCGGCGCGCGTCCAGTACAGGGCGAGGGCCTGGCCGAGCCCCATGAGCAGCCCCTGGAAGCCGCCCGCCATGGCGACCGTCGGGTAGACCGCCCACGCGGGCAGGTCGATGCGGGTGGCGGCGACGTAGGCGGCGATGGGCGGGAGCAGGCCCAGGAACGTGCCCGCGGTGACCAGGATCACCCAGCGCAGCAGGCTGAACGGGTACAGGGCGCGGGACGCCCCCGTGGATTCCCTCGCCATGCGTTCCCCTCCCCAAGGAAGACGCCGCGGGGCCCGTCAGCGGGACCCCGCGGCGTCGACGTGCCTGCGAGCCTAGCGGTCGTCAGGTGATGGCGTTCCAGAGTTGGTAGACGCCGAGGATGATGAACAGCACCGCGGTGATGCCCAGGGCGATGTTCTGCCACCAGTTGTTCCGCCACTCGGCGGGGATGTGCTTGCCGTTGAGCAGGCCCAGGTTGGCCACGGCCATGAAGGGCATGAACAGGGCGCCGAGCACGCCGTAGGCGATGATCAGGCCGAACGGCTGGTCGAGGAACAGCAGGATCATCGGCGGGAAGGTCAGCCAGATCAGGTACCACTTGAAGTACTTGCCACCCACGCGTGTGTCGGGGTGCCCGTCGGGCAGGCCGCGCATGCGACCCATGAAGTCGGCGAACATCAGCGAGACGCCGTTCCACACGCCGATGACCGACGACAACGCGGCGGCGAAGAAGCCGACGAGGAAGGCCTTGCCGACGAACAGGCCGTAGCGCTCCTCGAGCACGCGCTCGAGGTCGAGCAGGCCCTTGTCACCGGCGCTCAGCGTGACGCCGGCCGCGCGGACGACCTCGGCGCCGACGATGAGCATCGAGACCACGAAGATGCCGGTGATGACGTAGGCCATCGTGTTGTCGATGCGCATGACCTGCATCCACTTGGGCGTGTACCAGCCCTTCTCACGCAGCCAGTAGCCGTAGGCCGCCAGGGTGATGGTGCCGCCGACGCCGCCGGCGAGCGCGAGGGTGTACATGATGCCGTTCGGGTCGTCGGGCAGGCGCGGGAGGAGTCCGCCCAGCATCTCGGGGACGTTCGGCAGGGCGATGATCGCCAGGGTCACGATGGTGAGGAACATCAGGCCGACCAGGACGGCCGACACCTTCTCGACGATCGCGTAGTGGTTGAACCACACCAGCAGGAAGCCGATGATTCCCGTCGCGATGGCGAACGCGATCAGCGGCACCTGCGGGAACAGCGCGGCCAGCGGCAGGGCGGTCGACGACATCGCGCTCGCGCCGTAGACGAAGCCCCAGATGACGATGTAGGGCGCGAAGTAGAACGTCGTCCACTTGCCGAGGCGGCGCCAGCCCTCGAACATCGTGTAGCCGGTGGCCAGCGAGTACCGACCCGCACCCTCGACCAGGATGATCTTCATGATGACGCCGAAGAGCACGGCCCAGAGCAGCATGTAGCCGTAGCGGGAGCCGGCGACCAGCGTCGCGACCATGTCGGCCGCGCCCACGCCCGTGCCGGCCACGACGATGCCGGGGCCGATGATCTTCCACTTGGCGACCTGGCCGCCGTCGTCGTCGACGCGTTCGTGGTGGCCGGCCTTCCGGCCGTCGTCGATGGGTTCGGTCACGGGCACTACCTCCGTTGGTCGTGGGCCCGCACCCTGCGGGCCAGACGCACCGTAACGCCTCGGCGGGGCTCGCGACAGGCATGGAACCGAACTCACCGAAAGTTGTAACAATCCCGTCATCGCGGGTCATGGATGGCATCCCGGCTAGGGGTGGGGCGCCGGGCCGATGTCATCGAAGGTCGTCCGCCCCACGGCGACGGGCCCCGGACGCCGTGCGTCGGGGCCCGTCGGGAGGCGGGATCTCAGAGCCGCGGCAGGACCGTCAGCACGCGCTCGATGTGGTCGCGGAACTCGGTGACGAAGCCGGTCAGGAAGTCGCGGGTGCGGTCGCTCACCTGCCCGTCGGGCCCGAAGTCGGCCGGGTCGAAGGTGACATAGGCCTCCGGCGAGGTCATCTGGCGGGTGTTGAGGAAGCTCAGCACCGCGCGGAGGCTGTGCTGGGCCAGGGCGGTGCCCAGGTTGCCCGGGGACGCGCCGATGACGGCGGCCGGCAGGTTCACGAAGGCGTTCTGGCCCCACGGGCGCGACGCCCAGTCGATGGCGTTCTTCAGTGCACCCGGGATGGAGCGGTTGTACTCGGGGGTCACGAAGAGGATCGCGTGCGCGCTGTGGATGGCGTCCTTCAGCGCGATGGCCTCGGGCGGGTAGTTCGCGTCGAGGTCGCGGTTGTAGAGCGGGAGATCGGCGATGCCGATCTCGAAGAACTCGAGGGTCGCCCACCCGCAATCCAGGGGAGCGATCGACGCCCCGACAGGGGAACGCGTGCAGAAACTGTCGGGCGGCCGTGACACAGTGGCGGGCATGGCCCACTCCACGACGCCCGCCCTCGCCGACGACGCGCTGGCGGTGCTGCGCGACCTGACCGGGCGTCCCGACGCCACCTTCCACCCGGGCCAGTTCGAGGCCATCGAGGCCCTCGTCGCCCGGCACGAGCGCGCGCTGGTGGTGCAGCGCACCGGGTGGGGCAAGTCGGCGGTCTACTTCATCGCGGCGCTGCTGCAGCGCCGGGCGGGGTCCGGGCCGGCGCTGATCGTGTCCCCCCTGCTGGCCCTGATGCGCGACCAGGTGGCTGCGGCCGAGCGGGCCGGCGTCCGGGCAGCGGCGATCAACTCGGCCAACGTCACCGAGTGGAGGGCGATCGAGCAGCACCTGGCCGACGACGACGTCGACGTCCTGTTCGTCTCCCCCGAGCGACTGGTCAACCCGCGCTTCCGCGCCGAGCAGCTGCCGACGCTGGTCGAGCGGTGCGGGCTGCTGGTCATCGACGAGGCCCACTGCATCAGCGACTGGGGCCACGACTTCCGGCCCGACTACCGGCGCATCCGCGACCTGATCACCGAGCTGCCGGCCGGCGTCCCGGTGCTGGCCACCACCGCGACCGCGAACGAGCGGGTGGTGGCCGACGTGGCCGAGCAGATGGCCGCCGGCGGCCACGAGGTGCTCACGCTGCGCGGCGCGCTGGCGCGGGAGTCGCTGCGCCTGGGCGTGCTCGAGCTCGGCACCCCCGCCCGCCGGCTGGCGTGGCTGGCCGAGCACCTCGACGCGCTGCCGGGCAGCGGCATCGTCTACTGCCTGACGGTCTCGGCCGCCGAGGACGCGGCCGCCCTGCTCGCGAAGGCGGGCCACCGGGTGCTGCCCTACACGGGCCGCACCGACGCCGCCGAACGCGAGGCGGCCGAGGAGGCGCTCAAGCGCAACGAGGTGAAGGCGCTGGTGGCCACCTCAGCCCTCGGCATGGGCTTCGACAAGCCCGACCTCGGCTTCGTGGTCCACCTGGGCGCCCCCAGCTCGCCGGTCGCCTACTACCAGCAGGTCGGCCGCGCGGGCCGAGCGACGCCGAGCGCCGACGTCCTGTTGCTGCCCGGGGTGGAGGATCGCGACATCTGGCACTGGTTCGCCACCAACGCCATGCCGACCCAAGCCAAGGCCGACGCCGTGCTCGGCGCGCTGGCCGAGGCCGACCGGCCGTTGTCGCTCGCCGCCCTCGAGGCCCGCGTCGACATCCGCCGGGGGCCGCTGGAGCTGCTGCTCAAGGTGCTCGCGGTCGACGGCGCCGTCGAGGCCGTGCAGGGCGGCTGGGTCGGCACGGGGCGACCGTGGACGTACGACGCCGAGCGCTACGAGCGCGTCGCCGCCGCGCGGGTCGCCGAGCAGGAGGCGATGCTCGCCTACCAGCGACTGGGGACGGACCGTGCCGCACCGGGCGAGCAGTGCCGGATGGCGTTCCTCACCGCCGAGCTCGACGACCCGCACGCCGCCCCGTGCGGGCGCTGCGACACCTGCGCCGGGCCCTGGTACCCCACCGACGTGACGGTGCCGGTGCTGGAGAGCGCGCGCGAGACGCTCGAGCACGTCGGCGTCCCGGTCGCACCGCGGGCGCTGTGGCCGACGGGGCTCGACACGCTCGGGGTGCTGGCCGACGGCGAGCCGCTCAAGGGCAAGATCCCGCCCGGCGAGCAGGTCGCCGAGGGCCGGGTGGTGGCCCGCCTCACCGACCTGGGCTGGGGTGGCCGGCTGCGCGAGCTGTTCGCGTCCGACGCCGAGGGCAACCCGGTCGACGCCGAGGTGCCGCCCGAGCTGGGGCGCGCGGTGCTGCGCGTGCTGGCCGGCTGGGAGTGGGAGCAGCGCCCGGTGGCGGTGGCGTGGGTGCCGAGCCTGGGGCGTCCGCGGCTGGTGGACACGCTGGCCACCGGCGTCGCGTCGGCCGGGCGGCTCGAGTTGCTCGGTCCGCTGGAACTCTCCCCCACGGCCGAACCGCTGCGGGGCTCGACGAACTCCGCCTACCGGGTGCGCGACCTCTGGGGCCGGTTCAGCGTGCCGCCGACGATGGCCGAACGCCTCGCCTCGCTCGAGGGGCCGGTGCTGCTGGTCGACGACCTCGTCGACTCGCGCTGGACCATGACGGTGGCCGGGCGGCTCCTGCGGCAGGCGGGGGCGGACTCCGTCCTCCCGCTGGCGCTGGCCAGCGTCGGCTGACCCGTCAGGGGATGTAGCGCATCGGGTCGACCGGCGTGCCGTTCTCGTAGACCTGCAGGTGCAGGTGGCAGCCGGTGGAGAGGCCGGTCGTGCCGACGTAGCCGATCTGCTGGCCCATCTCGACGCGCTGGCCGGCGCGCACGACCATCTTCTGCTGGTGGGCATAACCGGTCATGACCGACTTCCCGCCGATGACGCCGTGGTCGATGATCACGTAGTTGCCGAAGCCGCCCTGCCAGCCGGCCTTCACCACGGTGCCCGACTGCGCCGCGTACAGCGGCACGCCGCAGGCGGCGCCCCAGTCGTTGCCGTTGTGCGGGCGCCAGTACTTCAGGATCGGGTGGAACCGCGGGCCGAACGGCGAGCCCGGTCGGGCCAGCAGCGGGCGGATGAAGCCCTGTGGGCTGAGGATCATCTGCGGCCCGGAGTTGGCCAGCGGGTAGGTCTTCGGGTCGTGCGAGACCACGCCCATCGCGACGAGCTTGGCGATGTCCCCACGGGACGCCCCGCGCGACAGCTGGTCGGCCACCCGGGCCGCGATCTCGCCCTGGACCTTCTTCTCCTCGTCCAGCAGCGCCTGGTACTCGGCGTTGTCGGCGTCCAGCGCCTGCTGGGCGGCGGCGCGGGCCTGCTCGTCCTGCACGACGAGCGCGGCGACGGCGGCCTCCTGCCGGACGGCGTCCGCCTCGAGCTCCGCGATCCGGGCGACGTTGGCCTCACTGCTGCGCTTGTCGGCGGCGACGCGGGCCTCGATCTCGGACTGTGTGGCCTCGGCCTCGGCGAGTCGGTCCTCGAGGACGCGCAGTTCGGCCATGCGCTGGGCGCTGGTGTCGAAGATGGTGGTGTCCCACTGCAGCCGCTGGCCGATCTCGGCGGGGTTGCGCCCACCGAGGACCACGGCGATGCCGGTGAGGTTGCCCTGCTTCTGGTACGCCTCGCGGGCGGCGTCGCTGATCCGGCGCTGCTGCTCGCGCACGCGGGTGCGGGCCTGCGCGGTGGCGGCCTTCGCCCGGCGCAGGGCCGTGCGCTCACGGTCGAGGTCGGCGGCCAGCTGGGCGTCCAGCGCGCGGGCCCCGGCCAGCTCCGCGCGGGTCGCCTCAAGCGCCGCACGGGCGTCGGCGAGCCGCTGCTGGGACGCCTCCAGCGCGGCGGTGGCCTCGGCGAGCTCACCGGTGTGCTCGTGGATCTCCTGGCGCTTCTGGTCGATCTGGCCGGCCAGCTGGGCCTGCCGATCGGTCAGGGTGTCGGCCGGCGCCGACGGCGCGATGCCCAGGAGGAGGGCGATGCTGAGGGCCCCGGCGGCGAGCGCAGTCGTTGCGCGTCCCCGGCGGGCCGTCGAGCAGGCGGGGGAAGTCACCTGTCGCACGTGCGGTCCCACTTTCGGATCGGTTGCGTGATGCCGAGGCTAGGGCCCGTTCCTGTGTGTGTGGCGTTGGGCGTTCCGCGTGTTGCCCATTCCGGGCACACTGGGCCACACGCCGTCGACAAGGAGGAACCCACCATGACGCACGAACCCGGCCCCCTGGGCGAGCTCGCCGAGAACCTGACCGGGGCCGCCGCCGGCCGCTACGGCACCCACCCGGGTGAGGACCTCACCGACATCGCCGACACCCAGGGTCCCACCGGCCGCACCGCCGACCCGCTGGGCCGCCGCGGCGACGACGAGTCCGACGACGACGAGCCGCCCGTGGTCGACCGCCCCGAGGACGCCGACGGCGCCCCCGAGCTCTGAGGCGTGCTCCTCGACGAACTGGCCGCGACATCTGAGCAGGTCGCGGCCACCCGCTCGCGCAGGGAGAAGGTCGCCCTCCTGGCCGACGCGCTGCGCCGGGCCGGGGCCGACGAGGCCGAGGTCGCCGCGACGTACCTCGGCGGCTCGATCCGCCAGCGCCGCACCGGCGTGGGCTGGCGGTCGCTGGGCACCCTGCCCGCCCCGGCGTCCGCGCCGACGCTGACCCTGCCCGAGGTCGACGCCGCGCTGGAGCACCTCACCACCCTGTCCGGGCCGGGGTCGCAGGGCGCCCGCCAGACCGCCCTCGACGCGCTGCTCGGCCGGGCGACCGCCCGCGAGCAGCAGTACCTGGCGGGGTTGCTGACCGGCGAGATCCGCCAGGGCGCGCTGGCCGGCCTGCTGGTCGACGCCGTCGCCGCGGCGGCCGGGGTCTCGTCGACCGTGGTGCGCCGCGCCGCGATGCTGGCGGGCTCCGCACCGGCGATCGCCGGCACCGCCCTCACCGAGGGTGCGGCGGGGCTTTCCGCGGTGACGGTCCGGGTCTTCACACCGGTGCAACCGATGCTGGCGGCGTCCGCGCCGTCGGTGGCCGAGGCGCTGGACAAGGCGGGCCCGGGGCGTCCGGTCGCCATCGAGGCCAAGCTCGACGGGATCCGGATCCAGGCCCACAAGCGCGGCGACGAGGTGCGGCTGTACACGCGCTCGCTCGACGAGGTCACCGACCGGCTGCCCGAGGTCGCCCGGGCCGTGCGCCGGATCGACGCCGAGACCCTCATCGTCGACGGCGAGGCCCTCGCGCTCGACGCGTCCGGGCGGCCACGGCTGTTCCAGGACACGGCCTCCGCGGCGGGCGGCCTGGTGCCGTTCTTCTTCGACGTCCTGTTCATCGACGGCGAGCCGTTGCTCGACCTGCCGCTGGTCGACCGCATCGACCGGCTCGGCGAGGTGGCCCCGGTCGAACTGATGGTGCAGCGCACGATCACGCCGTTCCCGCAGGTCGCCGAGGCGTTCACCGAGCACGTGCTCGCGCAGGGCCAGGAGGGCGTCGTGGTGAAGTCGCTCGACGCCCCCTACGAGGCCGGACGCCGCGGGTCCGGGTGGGTGAAGGTCAAGCCGGTCCACACGCTCGACCTGGTCGTCCTGGCCGTCGAGTGGGGGTCCGGACGCCGCCGCGGGTGGCTGTCGAACATCCACCTGGGCGCGCGCAACGCCGACGGCACCTTCACGATGCTGGGCAAGACCTTCAAGGGGATGACCGACGAGATGCTGCGCTGGCAGACCGAGCGGTTCCTCGCCCTCGAGACCCACCGCGAGGGTCACGTCGTGCACGTGCGCCCCGAGCAGGTGGTCGAGATCGCCTTCGACGGGCTGCAGCGCTCCACCCGGTACCCGGGCGGCCTGGCCCTGCGGTTCGCGCGGGTGGTCGGCTACCGCGACGACAAGACCGCCGCCGAGGCGGACACGCTCGAGACGGTGCGGGCACTGGCCCGTGGCTGACGGCCCGGACAAGGCTCGTGCGGCCCGCCTGGGGCGGGCCGCACGATGCTGTTGTGTCGCTCCTGGGGGTGGAGGGTCACGGTCGCCGGGGGTGTTGCGACGGACCCATCTTCCCACCGTCGCAGGGGTCCCCGAACGGGGCTGGGCAGCCCCGTGGACGGCTCCTCCCCTCCGAAAGGACCAGACGAAAGTGCCACCTTCGTCGCTCCACCGGGACCAGAAGTCGCTGTGACAACGGTCGATGGGGCGGGGGTCTCCGCCGGGCGCGCGGAATGCCCTGGACACTTGGTATGAGGTCGTTACAACCCCTGCCCACCCTGCGAGCGCTCAGTTTTCGCGGCCCCGCCGGAACCGCCGCTTGAGCCGTAGGTCGGCCGGCAGCGTCGGGGCCTTGAGCCGGTCGGTCGGGCCCCGGTAGCCGGCGACGCGGCCGAAGCGGTCCTCGGGGGCGTCGTTCCACTCCGTGCGCAGGCGCAGGATGTCGTCGTGGCTGCGGCCGATGAAGTTCCACCACATGACGATGCCCTCGTCGAACGGCTCCCCGCCCAACAACATGAGGCGCGCGGGGGCGTCCGTCGGGTTGTGCAGGCGCAGGTGGTCGAGGCCCGCGTCGCGGACGCCGAGCACCGCGTTGTCGAGCCGGACCCCGTCGAAGTCGACATACCCGGTGTCGATCAGGATGCCGTGCTCGAAGCCGGGGTCGACGGCGGTCTCCCACGTGGCGCCGGGCTCGAGGACGATCTCCGAGCCGAGCAGGGGCGTCTCGGTGTGGATGGGCGACGGCTGGTCGCCGAGGCGTCCGATGAAGGTGCGCGCGCGGACTCCGGGGGCCGGGGCGTCCACGTCGGGCACGAAGTGCTGGAACTCGCGCGTGAGGTCGGCCGACTCCTCGGGCAGCACGACCCAGAGCTGGACGCCGTGCAGCGCGGCCCGGCTGTGGGTCGAGACCTCGGAGTGGGCGATGCCGTAGCCGGACGTCATCAGGTTGACCTCGCCCGGGCGCACCATCGCGTGCACGCCGCCGGAGTCGCGGTGCTCGATCTCGCCGCTGAACAGCCACGACACCGTCTGCAGCGATGTGTGCGGGTGCGGGGGCACGTCCATGCACGCCCCCTCCTCGGGGCCGTAGTGGTCGATGAAGCACCACGCGCCGACGAACGACCGGCTCATGTTCGGAAGGGTGCGGCGCACGCGGAGGGCGTCCTCGCCGCCGAGGGGCACGTCCTTGGGCGGGTAGGTGTCGACCTGCGTGGGCGGCTGCCGGTCGCCGTGCTCGCAGACGCGGACGTCCGGGGCGGTCTCGGTGTTGCTCATGGCCCCTCCTCGCTCGTCCGCTCAGCCTAGGCCGCAACGCCGCCGCCCCCTAGGCTGGCCCGCATGGTTGAGCGCTTCGATGCGGTTGATGTCATCCGGACCAAGCGGGACGGCGGCGTGCTGTCCGACGAGCAGATCGACTGGGTGGTGGACGCCTACACCCGCGGGGTCGTCGCCGACGAGCAGATGTCGGCCTTGGCGATGGCGATCTTCCTCAACGGGATGCAGCGCGGCGAGATCGTACGCTGGACCGACGCGATGATCAACTCCGGCGAGCGCCTCGACTTCAGCGTGCTCGGCGCCACCGCCGACAAGCACTCCACGGGCGGGGTCGGTGACAAGATCACCCTGCCGCTGGTGCCGCTGGTCGCCGCGTTCGGGGTACGCGTGCCGCAGTTGTCGGGCCGCGGACTGGGCCACACGGGCGGGACGCTCGACAAGATGGAGTCGATCCCCGGCTGGCGGGCGTCGCTGTCCAACGACGAGATGATGACGATCCTGCGCGACGTCGGCGGCGTGATCTGCGCGGCGGGCTCGGGCCTGGCGCCGGCCGACAAGAAGCTCTACGCGCTGCGCGACACGACGGCGACGGTCGAGGCGATCCCCCTGATCGCGAGCTCGATCATGAGCAAGAAGATCGCCGAGGGCACCGGGGCGCTCGTGCTCGACGTGAAGACCGGCGCCGGCGCGTTCATGCGCGACGAGGCCCAGGCCCGCGAGCTGGCCCGCACGATGGTCGACCTCGGCACCGACGCGGGGCTCACCACGGTCGCCCTGCTCACCGACATGTCGACGCCCTTGGGGCTGACGGTCGGCAACGCCCTCGAGGTGCGCGAGTCGGTCGAGGTGCTCGCCGGCGGCGGCCCCGCCGACATCATCGAGCTCACCGTCGCGCTGGCCCGCGAGATGCTCGCCGCCGCCGGGCAGCCGGACGCCGACGTCGAGGCCGCCCTGGCCGACGGCCGCGCGATGGACGTCTGGCGCCGCATGGTCGCCGCCCAGGGGGGCGACCCCGACGCCCCGCTGCCGGTCGCCGAGCACACCGAGGTCGTCACCGCCGAGCGCGACGGCGTCATGGAGTCGATGGACGCCATGGGCATCGCCGTCGCCGCCTGGCGCCTCGGTGCGGGCCGCGCCCGCAAGGAGGACCCGGTCGACTTCGCCGCTGGCATCGAGCTGCACGCCAAGCCCGGGGACGCCGTGAAGGCCGGCCAGCCGGTCCTGACGCTGCACACCTCCGAGCCCGCCAAGTTCGAGCGCGCCCACGAGGCGCTCGAGGGCGGGATCACCTGGGCCCCGGAGGGCACCGCGCCGAGCCCGCGGCGTCCGATCGTGATCGACCGGATCGCCTAGGGCGTGTCGCGTAACTGGTCTCGTAGGCAGATGATGGTGCTGGCCAGGACGAGGCCGGCGCGGTAGTTGCGAGCGAGTTTGTCGTAGCGGGTGGCGATGGCGCGGAACTCCTTGATCCGGTTGAAGAAGCGTTCCACCACGTTCCTGCCCTTGTAGATGGTGGGATCGAAGGCAGGTGGGCGACCGCCGCGGCTGCCCTTGGCCTTGCGACGGGCGATCTGGTCGGAGCGTTCGGGGATGGTCACCTTGATCCTTCGCCGCCGGAGCTCGGTTCGGGTCGAGGGATGGGAGTAGGCCTTGTCCGCGACCACCCGGACAACCCGGTGAGGGGCAAGATCGATCACATCCAACAGGCGGGGGTTCTCACCGGCCTGACCCGGGGTGACCACCAGCGAGCACAGGTGACCGGAGGCGTCGACCAGGGCGTGGGACTTCGTCGTCCACCCGCCACGGGAGTGCCCCAAGGCGTGATCAGCTGGTTCGGCCCGAGGATTCTTGTAGTTCGGTGGATCCCCCTTTTCGGGCGCCGGCAGCGTGCTTGTGGGCCCGCACGATCGTGCCGTCCGCAACCGCCAACAGATGCCCTCCACCGTCCGCCGGTGGTCATTCCACGGACGGCCGCCCTTCGCGCCCCCACGCGGCATCAACGGCTCAATCCGCGCCCACATCTCGTCACTGAACTGAGGACTCCTGGTCACAAAGACAACCCTGACCCCCACCACCCAAATCAGTTACGCGACACGCCCTAGGTGGGTCTCGACTTCTACGCCATCGGTGAGCACCACAACGAGCCGTTCTTCAGCAGCTCGCCCACGACGACGCTGGGCTACATCGCCGCGCAGACCGACAAGATCCTGCTGTCGACCGCGACCACGCTGATCACGACCAACGACCCGGTCAAGATCGCCGAGGACTTCGCGATGCTCCAGCACCTCGCCGACGGTCGCGTCGACATCATGCTCGGCCGCGGCAACACCGGCCCGGTCTACCCCTGGTTCGGCAAGGACATCCGCGCCGGTGTCGCGCTGGCCGTCGAGAACTACGCGCTGCTGCGTCGGCTGTGGACCGAGGACGTCGTCGACTGGCAGGGCAAGCACCGCACGCCGCTGCAGGGCTTCACCTCGACCCCGCGCCCGCTCGACGGCGTCGCGCCGTTCGTGTGGCACGGCTCGATCCGCACCCCCGAGATCGCCGAGCAGGCCGCCTACTACGGCGACGGCTTCTTCCACAACAACATCTTCTGGAACATCGAGCACACCGCCCAGATGGTCAACCTGTACCGCCGCCGCTACGAGCACTACGGCCACGGCCAGGCGGACCAGGCGATCGTCGGCCTCGGTGGCCAGTTCTTCATGCGCAAGAACAGCCAGGACGCCGTGAACGAGTTCCGCCCCTACTTCGACGTCGCCCCGGTCTACGGCCACGGCCCGTCGATGGAGGACTTCACCGAGGTGACCCCGCTGACCGTGGGCTCGCCGCAGCAGGTGCTGGAGCGTTACCTCGGCATGGTCGAGCACGTCGGCCACTACCAGCGCCAGGGCTTCCTCATCGACCACGCCGGGCTGCCGCTCAAGACCGTCCTCGAGCAGCTCGACCTGCTCGGCGAGATCCTGCCCGAGATGCGCAAGGGCTACGCCGAGGGCCGCCCCGCGCACATCCCGGAGGCGCCGACCCACGCGTCGCTGGTCGAGAAGGCCCGCGTCGCCGGCACGCTGACCGAGCACCGCACCGTGGGCGTCGACGACGTCACGGGCCAGTCGCCCTACGAGGCCGCCCTGAAGGGAGCCAACTGACATGTCCCACCTCCTCGTCATCAGCGCCGGCATGGGGACGCCGTCCAGCTCCCGCATGCTCGGCGACCGCCTCGCCGAGGCCACCGTCAAGGCCATGACCGCCGGCGGCACCCCGGCGACCGAGGTCAAGGTCCTCGAGCTGCGCGACCTCGCCGTCGACCTGGCCACCTACTACTCCTCGCACGTCCCGACCAAGACGCTGCAGGCGGCGTTCGACCTGGTCGGCACGGCGTCCGGCGTCATCGCGGTCAGCCCCGTGCTGAACGCGGGCGTGAACGGCCTGTTCAAGCTGTTCTTCGACCTGCTGGACGAGGGCGTGCTCAAGGGGCGTCCGGTGCTCATGGCCGCCACCGGCGGCACGGCCCGGCACAGCCTGGCGATCGACCAGACCATGCTGCCGATGTTCTTCTACCTCAAGGCCGCCGTCGCGCCGACCGGCGTGTTCGCCACGACCGAGGACTGGGGTTCGACCGAGTCCGGCCTCATGCGTCGCGTCCGGCGCGCCGGCACGCAGTTCGCCGAGCTCATCGCGAAGAACCCGGCCGCCGACTACGCTGACGAGTTCGCCAACGTCCCCGACTTCAGCACGCTGCTGAACGGCTGACTTTCGGTCGGTATCCACGCCCGACCCCCCGGGTGTGCACTTCGAGGCGGCGATCCCATCGCTGTGGCGATAGTTCCGTGAGCTCGAAGTGCACACCGGGTGGGGCCCAAACCGCCTCGGAACGGGCCCTGCCGTAGCCGCCGCAGACTCGGCGCCTCAGGCGAGGATCGCGTCGGCGGACGCCAGGCCGGACGCCAGCGCTCCCTCGGTGGACGCGTTCCCCATCAGGTCGCCACAGATGAGGGTCCGGTCGTCGCGGCGTTCCACGCGGCGGCCCGTGTCGTAGGGCGGGCGGACCGCGGGAACGGTGTGCGGGAGGTCGTGCACGGCGACCACCTCCCAGCCGTCGGTCGGCACCCCGTAGATCTCGGCCAGGTGGCTGCGGACGTCCTGCTCGGAGGCCACGCCCCGCTCGGTGAGCGTGAGCGCGGGAACGAGGTGACGCCCGTCCGGGGCGTAGGAGGGCGCGGCGAGCGAGGTGACGCAGGTGGTGGTGACCGGACCGGTGCGGCGTCCGTCCACGTGGATGCGGGCATCGGACGCCGGAGCTGCGTCGCACGCGAACCAGAATGTCCGCGTGCCGTGCCACTCGACCGACGCGCTGGGCGCGAGGTGCGCACACCCGGGGCCGGCCGCGAGCACCACGCTGCGGGCGGCGAAGGCTCCGCCGTCCGTCCGCACCGTGCCGCTGGCGACCTCGGTCACCGGCGTGTTCAGCCGCACGTCGAGGCCCCGGGCGAGCAGTTCGGGCAGCGCCCTCATACCGCGGGCGGGGACGCCGGGTGTTCCCTGGGCGAACAGGCGCAGGAGCCACGAGACGAACCGGGACGAGGTGGCGCCCTGGTCCTCGCAGATCACGCCGGCGAGGAAGGGCTCGACCACCTCGTCGCGAAGGGGACCGGTGAAGCGAGCGACGTCGAACGCCCGACGGTAGGGCTCATCGACCGCGGCGGCGCGGGCGAAGAATGCCCCCAACCCGGCGGAGCCGAGCGTGACCAGGCCGCTGCTCAGGTCACCGGCCAGGGCGAACGGATCGCGGGTCGGGTCCTTCAGCGTGGACAGGCCGTCGGTGCGGCGGACGGCGATCGCGCGGGGGAAGGGCCGAAGCCCGAGGCGTCCGACCGGCACGACCTCGGCGAGGCTGGGGTACGCCGGATTGAGCACCTGGAAGCCTCGGTCGACGATGAAGCCGTCGACGTCGTCGCTGGTCACCCGCCCGCCGACGCGGTCCGCGGACTCCAGCACGATCACGTCGCGGCCGCGGTCCACGAGGCGCTGCGCGCAGGCCAGGCCGGCCAGTCCGGCGCCGACGACGAGGACATCGCACTCGGTGAACTCGGTCATGGCAGCCTCCCCACGCGTGCCATCGTGGCGTCGAACGGCGCGCGGACGCCTTCGCTGGGGTGGTGCTGGCTGCTCTGCATGGTCCGATCATGCCCTACGGGGCGGGCGGTTCAGGCTACGGGTACTCCTGCCAGCCGGGGCACCAGTACATCGTCTGGAGCCCCAGCCGTTCGGACGCCACGGGCGTCCCGCAGCGCGGGCAGGGGAGGCCGCGTCGCCGGTAGACCGCGTAGCGCTTCGCCCACCGGGGGACGTCTTCGCCGCGGGCGAGCAGGCGCTTCGCCTCGGCGACCTGATCGGGGTGCGCGACTATCCAGCCGGCCCCGAGCCCGACGGCCAGCAGGTCGCCGGCGTCGTCCCAGAGGGCGGCCAGCGTCTCGGCGTCGATGGACGATCCGGGGGTGTGCGGGTCGATCCCTGCGCGCCAGAGCAGTTCGGCGCGGTACACGTTGCCGATGCCGGACACGACCGATCCTGTCGGTGGGGTCCGACGGGGGGCAATGCCTCGCGACCAGGGGGAGGCGCGTCCGACCAGTCGGCCCGGGGCACCAAGCGTCGGTGTGCGTGGGGTCCGGTCAAGGTGGAACCACCTAGGGCCGGATCACTCCGCCACGGGCGCGACCAGGCGGGCCAGGGCCGCGTCGTACTCGGCCTCGAGCCGGTCGACGAGGTCGGCGACCGGCGGCACGTCGGTGATCGCGGCCACCCCGTGTCCCGCGGACCAGACGTCGCGCCACGCCTTCGCGTGCGCCTCGGTCGGGTCGGTGAGGTGGGCGAGGTCGACGCTACCCGGGACGGCCGAGAGGTCGTAGCCGGCCGCCTCCAGCGACGCCCGCAGGAAGTTGGCGGGGATGGTGCTGACCGAGGGGGTGTGCACGATGTCGCCCGAGCCGGCCTCGACGAGCATGTCCTTGTAGCCCTCCGAGGCGCCCGCCTCGGCGGTCGCGATGAAGCGGGTACCCAGGTAGGCCAGGTCGGCGCCCATCGCGCGGGCGGCCAGCACGTCGGCGCCGGTCGAGAGCGCGCCCGCGAGCAGGATCAGCCCGTCGAACCAGTCGCGCACCTCGGCCATCAGGGCGAACGGCGAGATGGTGCCCGCGTGGCCGCCGGCCCCGGCCGAGACGAGGATCAGCCCGTCGACGCCGGCCGCGGCGGCCTTGCGCGCATGGCGTTCGTTGGTGACGTCGTGCAGCACGATGCCGCCCCAGGAGTGCACGGCCTCGACCACCTCGGTCACCGCGCCGAGGGAGGTGATCACGATCGGGACCCGGTGCCTGCCCAGGATCGCCAGGTCGTCGCGCACCCGGGCGTTGGACCCGTGCACGATCAGGTTCACCGCGTACGGGGCGTCGTCGGGCTCGAGGCGCTCCTCGATGGTGGAGAGCCAACCGTCGAGGTCCTCGGTGGTGCGCAGGTTGAGCGCGGGGAACGACCCCACCACGCCGGCCTTGCAGCAGGCGACCACGAGGTCGGGGTTGGAGACGAGGAACATCGGGGCGGCCACGACGGGCAGCCGGAGTCGGTCGAGCGGGGACGGCAGCGTGCGCGGTTCGGCCATGGGACGCGATTGTGGCAGTCAGGCCGCGGCCGCGCCACGGGCGGGGGTCCGGGCGTGGACCTCCTCCAGGGCGCCGAAGGTCCGCCGGCGGCTGGCGACGACGGGCAGGCCGAGGGCGTCCACGACCAGCCGGGGGCGGCGGGTGAAGTACTCGCCGTGGCTGCGGGCGGTGACGGCGGTCACCGCGTGCTCGAGCGCGAGCACGACGGGGTTGGACGCCGCGACGTGGTCGGCCAGCAGCAGGTCGCCGCCGGGGCGGAGCACCCGCACCATCTCGAGCAGGGCGGCCCGCTCGTCGGGCACCCCACACAGCGCGAAGGTGCACACGACCGCGTCGAAGGAGGCGTCGGCGAACGGGAGGGCCAGCGCGTCCCCCTCGACCAGGGTGACGTCGTACCCGCCCTCGTGCACCTTGCGGCGGGCGGCGTCCAGCATCGTCGGGTCGGCGTCCAGGCCGGTCAGCCGGACGCCGTCGGCGTAGTACGGCAGGTTGGCGCCCGTGCCGATCGCGACCTCGAGCACCTCGCCCGACGCACGGCCGCACACCCACGGCCGGCTGGGCGCGAGGAAGCGGCGTTCGAGGCCGGCGGTGGCGGTGTCGTAGTCGGGCGCGACGCGTTCCCAGGAGGCGCGGGCGCGCTCAGCCATGCCCATGGCGCGCCTCGGTGAGGATGTCCTCGAGCTCGGCCTTGGCCAGCAGCGCGGCCTCGGCGGTGGGCAGCCTCTCCCAGGTCAGGTTCACGGGGATGCCGGTCGTGTTGCGGCCCTGCACCGACGCCGAGAGGCGGGTGCCGTCGGGGAGACGCCAGCGCACGTTCGGCATGGCCGCGGTGAGGTTCTGCCCGTGCGCCTCGCCGTGGCGGGCGGTGACGCCGGAGGCGACGGCGGCGAGGGCGTCCAGCGGCTCGCCCGGGATCGTCATGGTCTTCTGCGTGGAGTACGTGCCGTCGGCGCGCTGGCCGGGGAGGCGTCCCTTGCAGGCCTGCTCGAAGTCGACCGTGATGGCCTGGGCCCACCAACCGTCGACGCCGTGCTGCTCGACGAGGTGCCTGGCGATCGTGGGGTGGTCCCACGCCATCGCGCCGGCCTCGGTGAGCGCGACCCGCCATTCCTCGTGCGTGCGGCCCGTGGCGCGCTGCATCGCCTCGGGACCCATGTTCTGCTCCAGCGGCCTGGCCATCGTGCTCCTCAGCCCTCGTCAGATCGGTGGGCCCAGCGTAGGGTCACAGGCGGAGGAGGGGCCATGCCGAAGACCAACAAGGACGGCTCCGCGAAGAAGTCGGAGCTGCCGTCCACCCTCGAGCGCTCGTCGGACCAGGCGCAACGGACCTACGCGCACACCTACGACGCGGCGATCGAGTCCTACGACGGCGACGAGGAACGTGCCCAGCGCACCGCTTGGGCGGCGGTCAAGCACACGCACGAGAAGGTGGGCGACCGCTGGGAGGCCAAGGACGAGCCGGGCCCCTCGGACGAGCGGGCCGAGCGCGGTGGGCCGTCCGGCGGCCAGAGCGCCGGCGGGGTCGACGCCAACGCGACCAAGGAGCACCTGCTCGGCCTGGCCCGCCGGCTCGACGTGAAGGGCCGCTCGCGGATGACCAAGGCCGAACTCGTCGAGGCGCTCCAGAAGGCCAACGAGAAGGCCACCCGCGAGGCGCGCGAGGACTGACCACGCCCGCGGCGTCCGGGTGACAGGATGGAACCCTCAACGACTTGGGGGACCACCATGTACCGACCGGCCGACGACCGCTACGACACCATGCAGTACCGCCCCATCGGGCGGTCGGGCCTGAAGCTGCCCGCGATCAGCCTGGGCCTGTGGCACAACTTCGGCGACGACGTGCCGTTCGAGCGGCAGAAGGCGATCCTCGAGACCGCGTTCGACCGCGGCGTCACCCACTTCGACCTGGCCAACAACTACGGCCCGCCGTACGGCTCGGCCGAGACGAACTTCGGACACCACCTGCGCGGCTCCTTCGCGGGGTTGCGGGACGAGCTGGTGATCTCGTCCAAGGCCGGGTGGGACATGTGGCCCGGCCCCTACGGCGGCATCGGCGGCACCCGGAAGTACCTCATCGCCTCCTGCGACCAGTCGCTGAAGCGGATGGGGCTCGACTACGTCGACATCTTCTACCACCACCGCCCCGACCCCGACACCCCGCTCGAGGAGACGATGGGGGCGCTCGACCACATCGTCCGGACCGGCCGCGCCCTATACGTCGGCATCTCGTCGTACTCTCCCGAGCTGACCGCCGAAGCGGCGCGCATCCTGGCCGACCTCGGGACGCCCCTGTTGATCCACCAGCCCTCCTACTCGATGCTCAACCGCTGGGTCGAGGACGGGCTGCTCGACACCCTGGAGTCGGTCGGCGCCGGCTGCATCGCCTTCTCGCCGCTGGCCCAGGGCATGCTCACCTCGCGCTACCTCGACGGCGTGCCCGAGGGCTCGCGGGCCACCCAGGGCAAGTCGCTGGGCGAGAACCTGCTGTCGGAGGAGGCCCTCGGCCACATCCGTGCGCTGAACGACATCGCCGCCGGGCGCGGGCAGTCGCTGGCCCAGATGGCGCTGGCGTGGGGGCTGCGTGACGAGCGGGTCACCTCGGTGCTGATCGGCGCCTCGCGGCCCGAGCAGCTGCTCGACAACCTGGGCGCGCTCGACAACCTGACGTTCACCGACTCCGAGCTCGAGGCGATCGACGAGCACGCCGTCGACGGCGGCATCGACCTGTGGCGCGGCGCGCGGCAGAGCAGGGACTGAGGGCGGGGCGTCCGGGTTCGTGGGGGTCGACTGGTTGTCGGGTGAGGAACTGCACCGGCGCGTGATCACCGAGGGGGTGCTGCGCGCCGAGCGGTCGGTGTGGATCGCGACGGCGAACCTCAAGGACATGTACGTGGCCGGGCCGCGCCGCCGTTACCGGCCGGTGCTGGAGGAGTTCGCCCGCATGGCCGCGCGCGGGGTGCAGTTCCGGGTGATCCACGCTGAGGTGCCGTCGCGGGCGTTCCGGGAGAGCTTCGACGCGCTGCCCGGCCTGGTCGAGGGCGGGCTGGAGCTGCAGATCTGCCCGCGCAGCCATTGGAAGATGGTGATCGTCGACGGGCGGCTGGGCTACACCGGGTCGGCGAACTTCACCGGCGCCGGGCTGGGTGCGAAGTCGGAGGCCCGGCGCAACCTCGAGTTCGGCGCGGTCGGCGACGACCCGGCGTTCGTGGCGCGTCTGGAGGAGGAGTTCGACCGGTTCTGGATGGGCGAGCACTGCGACGGCTGCGGCCGGCGCGAGCTGTGCCCCGACCCGATCCGGTAGCCCTCGGGCGGTTTTCCACAGGGTGGCGTGCGGATCTCGTGCGTCCGGGTCGGGCGTGCCCCTAGCGTCGAGGACACGTCCACCACCCACCCCCAGGAGGTACGCCATGCGCTCCCCTGTCCTGTTCCACGTCCTCGTCGCCCTGGTCGCCTGTACGCCCATGGTGGCCCCGGCGGCCCCCGCGCCCCCGGTACCTGTGGCCGGCCTCGCGTCGCCCACCGCACGCGCCGCCCGGGAGAAGCCGTCGGTCCAGCGCCGCCTCACCCGCGCCCGGTTCGACACCCCACCGGGCGGGGTCATGACCACCGAGGTGGGCGCGATCACCGGCAGCGTCGAGGTCTGGCTGGCGGGCAACCGGGTCCGGATCGCCTACACCGGGGCGCTCGACTTCTACACGGTGGCGGGTTCCCGGCGCGGTCGCTCGTTGACCCAGGTGGTCGCCCTCCTGACCCGCGACCCGGGCACCGACGCCGCGGGCAATCCCCTCGCGACTTCGCTCGCGTGATCCCGGTCGGCCGCACACGCCACCGTCCGCCCGGTGCCGGGATGCGGCGCCGGGCGAACGGTTTCGACGGGGTCAGCGGGACTGGAGCAGGCTCAGCCGCTCGTAGTAGTCGTCGACGGTGAGGTCACCGTCGGCGAGGCGGCGGGCCAGGATGCGTTCGGCCTGGTCCGACGGGGACGCCGGCGCGCACAGGGCCGCACGACGGGTGCGCCAGGCCGGGTCCCAGGCGAAGGGGCCGATGCGCCCGACGCGGGAGAGCGCCACCACGAACGCCACCAGGGCGATGATCCACATGGCGCTCACTCCCCCCGGTCCCGGGCCTCGCGCAGAGCGCTGGAGCGCTCGAGGTACTCGTCGGGCGTGATGTCACCGGACGCCAGCCGCTCGGCCAGCGTCGCCAGCGCCGCCTCCTCGGGCGACTGCTGCGCCCACGGGGGGCGGTGCCCGGCGGCACCGGGGCCGAAGCCGTGGCGGGGGCGGCCCGCCGACCCCTCCTCGCCGGCACCCCGGCGAGGGTCCCAGCGGACGGGCCCGAGGCCACCGCAACGGAAGAACACCTTGAACAGGACGATCCAGAGGATCAGGGCCAGGAGGCCGGGCAGGAAGTGGCCGCCGACGACGGTCACGTGCAGGGGGAGCAGTGCTTCGTTCATGGCTCCATCGAACGCCGGCGGCGCGTCGCGTCCATCGGCCCCGGCGATGAACCTCGACGAGCCCCGCGTACGCATCCCGACGTACCCCGCGATACGTACGCAGACCGATGCCGGCGGCCCCTCGAGGTCGTAGCCTTCGACGCATGGACCGACGCGTGCGCACCGTGGCCGGGGCCGTCGGCTCGGCGGTCGCGCTCGCGTTCGCCTGGCGCGTGGCCCCCTTCGCCCAGCACTACGGCGAGTCATCGTGGCGCACCGACCCGATGCCCATGGAGCCGCCCCCACCCGAGGCGTACGCGGCCTTCACCGGTCCGGCGATCGCGACGATCGCCGCCGTCGTGGCGGGCATCCTGCTCCTGCACCGCCGCCCGCTGCCCGGCTTCCTCCTCGGCGTGGCCGGCCTCGTCGCCTACGGCGCGCTCGGCGGCCCCTCCTTCGGCGGGTTCGTGCCGGCGCTCGTGCTCTCGTTGGGTCTCGTGCGCGCCCGCGGGCTCAACCGCGCCGCGCCCTGGCTGCCCCTGCTGCTGGTGGCCCTGTGGGCCACGTGGTGGGACGCCCCCGGCCTCGGCCTGACCGACTGGCGGATGTGGTCCTCGATCGGCACCCAGTTCGCGTGGGTGCTCATCCCCACGCTGCTCGTGGCGCTCGCCATCGGCCGGCGCCAGACCCGGGCCCGCGAGCAGGCCGAGGCGGTCGAGCGCGCGGCGTCCGAGGAGCGGCTGCGGCTGGCCCGCGAGATCCACGACGTCGTCGGCCACTCGCTGTCGATGATCTCCCTGCAGTCCGGCGTCGCCCTGCGCGTGCTGGACGCCGACCCGGGCCAGGCGCGCACCTCGCTCGAGGCGATCCGCACGTCGTCGAAGGACGCCCTCGCCGAACTCCGCCACACCCTCGGCGCCTTCCGCGGCGACGACGCCGGCCCCCTGGCGCCCACGCCCAGCCTCGCCGCGGTCCCGGCGCTGGTCGCCGAGGTCCGGGCCGGGGGCGTCCGGGTCGACCTGGCCCCGCTGCCGGACGCCGCGGGCATCGGCGCCGCCACCCAGGCCGCCGCCTACCGCGTGGTGCAGGAGGCGCTCACGAACGCGATCCGGCACGCGCCGGGCGCGCCCGCGTCCGTCGCCGCCGAGCGGACGCCCCGGGGCCTGGACATCATCGTCACCAACCCGCTGCCCGCGCAGGCCCACCCCGGACCGGAGGGCGGCGGCCTGCGCGGCATGCGCGAGCGGGTCGGGGCGCTCGGCGGCACCCTCGTCGCGGGGCCCGAGGGCGACCACTTCCTCGTCCGTGCCCACCTGCCCACCCGGGAGCGACCGTGACCGACATCACCGTGCTGATCACCGACGACCAGGCCCTGGTCCGGATGGGGCTGCGCGCCCTCGTCGCGGCCGAGCCCGGCCTCACCGTGGTGGGCGAGGCCGCCGACGGCGACGAAGCGGTGGCGGCCGCACGCGCGCACCGGCCCGACGTGGTGCTCATGGACATCCGGATGCCCGGCACCGACGGGCTCACCGCCCTGCGCACCATCGCCGCCGACCCCTACCTGGCCGGCACCCACGTGGTCATGCTGACGACGTTCGAGCTCGACGAGTACGTGTTCGCGGCCCTGGAGGCGGGGGCGTCCGGGTTCCTCGTCAAGGACGCCGACCCCGACGACATCGTGCGCGCCATCCGAGCGGCTGCGTCCGGCGAGGGGCTGCTCTCCCCCACGGTGACGCGCCGGGTGATCAGCACGTTCGCGGGGCAGCGACGCACACCCACGGCGTCCCCCCGTCACCCGGGCCTGGACGACCTCACCGAGCGCGAGCGCGAGGTGCTCGAGCTGGTGGCGGAGGGGTTCAACAACGACGAGCTCGCCGAGCGGCTGTTCATCTCGAAGGCGACGGCGCGCACGCACGTCAGCCACATCCTGCTCAAGCTGGGCGCGCGCGACCGCGCCCAGCTCGTCGTCATCGCCCACCGCAACGGGCTGGCGTGACGCCTCAGCGGTTGGTGCCGAACCTCGTCTCGTAGGCGCGGATGATCATGTCCGCCGCCTCGTCCAGGCTGTAGCGGCCGGTGTTGACCACGACGTCGTAGTTCTCGTCGTCGTTGGGGTTCCAGCCGTAGAGCCGCTGGGACAGCTCGGCGCGGATCAGGTCCTCCTGCTCGCGACGTTCCTCGGCCACCTCGGCGGTGATGCCGTCCAGCTCGACGGCCCGGCCGACACGGACGTGGGCGGGCGCGTTGAGCCGCACGTGCAGGGCGCCCGGGTGCTGCCCGAGGATCACCGTGGCGTTGCGGCCGAGGATGACGCCACCGGAGCCCACGGCGTCCAGCACCTCGATGGTGTTCTGGGCGGCCAGGTGCCGGTCGGCGGCCTGGTCGGAGCCGAGGTTGAGGTCGGCGTCGGAGACGCCGCGGTTGGCGAGGGACCGGACGAAGCGGTCCCAGCCGGACTCGAGCTCGAGGCCGGAGGTCTCGACGGCCTCGATGTCGGTCGAGCTGAGCCGCTGCCCGATGTAGGGCACGCCCAGGCGCTCGGCGACCTTGCGGCCGATGGCCTCGTCAGCGGGTAGAAGAAGATGATCAGGCTGGCGATGACGCCCAGGGCGGCCGGCACCCAGCCGGTCGCGATGCGCAGGCCGGTGACCATGCGGTCGAAGCCGGGGTCGCCGGCCTGGATGGCCGCCGAGTAGCCGAACGCCGCGATGATCGGGCCGCCGAGCGCGCCGCCGAGGCCCTGGCCGCACTTGCGGACGAACGACAGGATCGAGTACGAGCCGCCCTCGGAGCGGGTGCCCGTCTCCCACTCGCCGGACCTCTTCCATCGGCTGGTCGGCGATGCCCTTGAACTGGGGCGAGATGACCGCCGACAGGGCCACGCCGGTGACGGCCGAGGCGATCGACCGGGCACCCGACAGGCGCGAGCGGTCGAGCGAGTTCTGCGTCATCGCCGCCGACAGCGAGCCGTAGGGAATGTTCACGAAGGAGTGCGCGAGCAGGAAGGCCGCGTCGAGCAGGAGCACCCAGACGAACGCCTGGGTCGGGGTCAGGCCGGCGGGGGTGCTGAACAACAGCACCAGCGTGATGGCCAGTGGGGTGGAGCCCCACAGGATCCACGGCCGCAGGCGCCCCCACTTGGTGTTGGCCTTGTCGACCGTGCTGCCGGCGACCAGGTCGGCCACACCGGCCCACACCTTGGTGACGGCGTAGATGGTGCCCGCCGCTGCGGCGGACAGCCCCACGATGTCGGTCATGTAGACCATGAGGAACATCGACGTCATCTGGAACGCGAGGTTGTTGGCGACATCGCCCAGCGCGTAGGAGACCACGCGACCGTTGCTGAGAGTGCCCTTCTGCGTCGTGGCCCTCTGGGGTTCCCTTCGTGAGGCTAATCTGCACGCTAAACCCGGTCCGGCCCCGCCGTGGGGGAACCGCAAAAATTCAACGAATCGGGCTGTTTCCGCCTCACCGATCGAAAGGCCTCGCCATGCAGATCACCGTCGTGGGGAGCCACGCCTGGTCCCTGGCCCCCGAGCGGGGCACCGTGCACCTCCACGTCGACCTCGAGGGCGAGGACCGCGCGGCCACCTCCCGCGCCGCCGCCGAGGTGGTGGACGCCCTCGGCCGCGACCTGCACCGCCTCCGCCAGGGCCATGACGCGCCGCTGACCTGGTACGCCGTGGGGCCGCTGGTCACGCGGTCGTGGCGCCCGTGGGGGCCGGAGGGCCAGCCGCTCGCGCCGCGGTACGGGGCGTCGGCGACCCTGAAGGCGAAGTTCCGCGACTTCACCGCCCTGTCCGAGGTGACCGGCCGCTGGGCCGAGCGCGAGGGCGTCCAGCTCACGCAGGTCGAGTGGGCGCTCACCGACGCCACCCGCACCGCCACCGAGGCGGCCGCGCTCACCCGCGCGGTCGAGGAGGCCCGGGCCCGCGCGCTGGCGATCGCGCAGGCGGCGGGCTGGTCGGACGTCGAGCTGGAGGAGGTCGCCGACCCGGGCCTGCTGGTCGCCCCGCCGGGCGTCGGCCCGGCCCCGATGGCGGCCGGCGCGCTGCGCAGCATGGCGTTCAAGGACGAGTCTGCGGGCGGGGGCGTGGCTCCCGAGGACGTGCGCGGCGAGGCCGTCGTGCACGCGCGGTTCCGGGCGACACGGTAGCGTCCCCGGCCGTCAGGACGTGGTCGGGGACGGGGGTGCCGGGTTAGGCTGGGTCATGGACACGTTCGACGGCCACTCCGTGGTGGACAACCCCGAACGCCGCCGCTTCGAGGTGCGGAGGGGTCGCCGTGTCCTGGGCTGGGCCGCCTACGAGCAGACCGCCGAGCTGCTCGTCTTCACCCACACCGAGGTCCAGCCGCGCTGGGAGCACCACGGCATCGGCAGCCTGCTGGTGCGCACCACCCTCGACCACGCCCGCCGCATCGGCGTGCAGGTGCTTCCGATATGCCCCTTCGTGCGGGGCTGGATCGAACGGCACCCCGACTACGCCGACCTCGTCTACCACCCACCGCACGCCGCCGCCCCGCCGGCCAGCCCGGGGACGGCCGACGACGCGGTCGTCTGACCCGGACGCGGGTCGGGGCTCAGCGGGAGACCGGGCCCAGCACGACGTTCGCCCAGGCGCCGTGGAGCGACTCCTGGTCGGACGGCTGGAACAGCCCGGCCAGCACGTCGCGGTACAGGCGCGACAGCTCGTGGGAGTTCGAGTACGACGACCCGCCGCACGCCCGGATCGCCTGGTCGACGGCGTGCCGGGACGCCTCGGCCGCGGCGTTCTTGCACCCGCTGAGCCTCGGCAGCCACAGCATGCCGTGGTCGCGGCCCTCGTCGAGCTCGCGCGCAACGAGGGTGACCTCGGCGTGCGCGGAATTCATGCGGATCGCCGCATCGGCCAGACGCCAGCGGATGTCGGGGTCGTTGGCGTAGACGTCGTCGTTCTTCACCGAGCGGCGCTTCTTCACGTGCGCCGCGGCGACCTCGATGGCGCGGTCGCCCAGGCCCAGGTAGGTGGCGGCCAGCAGCGCCTCGAAGTGGCTGAAGATGCCGAAGACGATCGGCTCCAGGCTCGGGCCGGGCGCGACGACCTGCAGGACGCGGTCGGCCGGGGCCGGGGCGCCCGTCAGCTTCGTCGAGTTCGACTGGGTGCCGCGCATGCCGAGGGTGTCCCAGTCGTCGGCGACCTCGAAGCCGCCGGCGTCCCGGGTGAGGATCGCGAAGACGTTGCGCGCGGCGTCCGGGTCGGTGCGGTCGGCGCCGAAGGTGAGCAGGCGCGTCCAGACCGGGGCGAGGGAGGTGAAGACCTTCTGGCCGTGGAACGTGTAGCCGCCGGCGCCGTCGGGGCGGGCCTCGGTGATCGACCCGAACAGGACCAGGTCGTTGCCCGGCTCGCTGATCGCGAACCCGAACACCTCGCCGGCGGCGGCCTCACGGAGGATGGTCTCCCCCGCCGTGCGGCTCGCCGGCTCGGTCGCGTGGGCCGCGAGGTGGCGGCCGACACCCACGATGATCTGGTGCATGTTGATGCCCAGCGCCGTCGCGGGGGACGCCTTGGCGAGCCGGGTCTGCTCGGCGCAGACCTCCTCCAGCGTGAGGCCGGCCCCGCCGAAGTCGGTCGGGACGAACGCGGCGAGGTAGCCGGCGGCGCGCAGGTCGGCCAGGTCAGCGTCCGGGAAGGTGTTGGCGGCGTCGACCTCGGCGGCACGCGCGTGGATCGCGGTGAGGAGGTCGTCGGGCAGGAAGGTCATGGTGTTCCTCTCGGTTTCCCCGCCACCTTAGGCTGCCCGCGTGGCCCTCGACTCCTCCCGCCCCGACCGCCGCGGCCGGGCTGGGGCCGCGGTTCAGGCGTCCCGTGACCCCTGCGGGAGCGTGACGCGGGCCCGCGGCCGGGCCGGGCGCGACGGTGGCGGCACGACGGGGCCGATGTCGCCGTCGGGGGCCAGGTCGAGGTCGACGATGACCGGGGCGTGGTCGGAGGGCAGCTTGCCCTTGCGCGCCTCGCGGTCGACCCAGGCCGCCTTGGCCCGGGCGGCGACGGGGGCCGAGGCCAGGATGAGGTCGATGCGCATGCCGAGGTCCTGGTGGAACATGCCGGCGCGGTAGTCCCAGTAGGAGAACACCCGCTCGTCGGGCCAGCGTTCGCGCAGGACGTCTACGAGGCCGAACGCGGCCACGGCGTCCCGCTCGGGCGGGGTCACGTGCGTGTGCCCGACGTAGGCGGCGGGGTCGAAGACGTCGGCGTCCGCGGGAGCGATGTTGATGTCGCCGCACAGCGCCACGTCGTCGGGCCCGGCGGCGACGGCGGCGCGGAGGGCGTCCAGCCAGGTGAGCTTGTAGGCGTAGTGGTCGGACGCCACCTCGCGCCCGTTCGGCACGTACAGCGAGTGCACCCGGACGCCCCCGCAGGTCGCGCTGATCGCCCGCGCCTCGGCGCGGCCGTCGTAGTCGGGCTGGCCGGGGAAGCCGCGCTCGACGTCGTCGAGCCCGACCCGGGAGAGCAGGGCGACGCCGTTCCACTGCCCCTGGCCGTGGTGGGCGAAGGTGTAGCCGCGCTCGGCGAGGGGGTCGGCCAGCAGGGTGGCGAACGCCTCGTCGGTCAGCTTGGTCTCCTGCAGGCAGACCACGTCCGGACGCCGCTGTTCCAGCCACGGCAGGAGCCGGGGCACGCGTTGCTTGACGGAGTTGACGTTCCACGTGGCGATCCTCACGCAGCGAGGTTACCCGTGTGCGAATGTTCTCGTCAGAAGCATGAGAGGCTGGAACCACGGCGGCGACAACGCCGTCCTACGAGAGGAGTTCTTCCATGTCCAGCCACGCCGAGAGTCGCGCCTGCTTCTACAGGAACCTCGAATCGATGGCGGGGATCGCGCCCGAGGCCGTCCAGGCCTTCATGGGCCTGCACCAGGCCACCATGGCGCCCAAGTCACTCGACACGAAGACCAAGGAGCTGATCGCCCTGGCCATCGCGATCGCGGTGCACTGCGACATCTGCATCGACTGCCACGTCCACGACGCCATCGAGGCCGGCGTCTCGCGCGAGGAGGTCGCCGACGTCATCGCGGTGGCCATCCTGATGGGCGGCGGCCCGTCGGTCGCGTACTCCACGAAGGTGCTCGAGGCGTTCGACGAGTACACCGGCGCCTGATCCGGGCGGGGTGGGCGATGATGGAGCCCCCACCGGAGGAGGATCCATGGCGTTCACCCCGTCGCTGGCCGCGAACGTGCTCGGCGAGCCCCTCGAGGCGTGCGGCTTCGACCCCGTCACCGGGTTCTTCCGCGACGGCGCCTGCCACACCTCGCCCGAGGACCTCGGCAGCCACACCATCTGCGCGGTGATGACCGCCGACTTCCTCGCCCACCAGCGCGAACTGGGCAACGACCTGGTCACCCCGAGGCCGGAGTACGGCTTCCCCGGGCTGCGGCCGGGCGACCGGTGGTGCGTCGTGGCGTTCCGGTGGCTGCAGTCCGCGGCGGTCGACCGGGCGGCGCCGGTGGTGCTGGCGTCCACGCACCTGCGCACGCTCGAGGTCGTCGACCTGGCATTCCTGCAGCGCTGGGCGGTCGACGTCCCCGACGACCCCAGCTCCTTGATGTGAACAGCCCGCGTGACCGAGGGGTCACGCGGGCTGTCGCACCTGTCCGGTCAGGACGCCGGCGGCGCCTGCGGGTCGGCCGGCGGCGGGGTCTGCTCCGGCGGGATCTGCATCTCGGGGTCGGCCGGTGCGGCCGGGTCCTGCGGCAGCGGGTTGTTGGTGTTGTTGGGCAGGCCGAGCTGGCCCTCGACCCAGTCGCCGGCCTGGTCGACCTGCGCGGAGTACTTGCCGCCGGTCTTCTGGTCGACGAAGTCCTCGACCTTGTCGATGAAGCTGCGGGCCTGGTCCGGGTTCTGCTGGGCGTAGTCCATCGCCTTGTCGACGTACTCGCCGGCGTTGCCGAACTGCTGGGGTTGGTCGGTCATCCGATGGTCCTTCCCTGGACTTCAGGTCATCCCCACCGTGGCCGGTGGAGGTGGCCCACGCTAGCGGGCACCCGCCCCGAACGGAATGGGCCAACCCATTTCAGCAGCCGGGTTGACACTCCCCGCGCCACGGGATTACATTTCTGCCACGGCATTTCTCGCCGATTCTCGAACCATGAAAGGTGGTGGTCACCGATGATGATCCGCATCAAGGCCCTCGGCGCCGACACGACGTTCGCCCTCGCCGCGACCGCCTCCTCGGTTCGGCTGCTCCCCCGAGGTTGAGCGCACACCACGCCTGACAACGGCCCCCCGGTGGGGCCTGCCTCCTGACCGTTCAGGCTCAGGGGGTGCGTGGCTGACGTGCCACTCGCTACAGGGCCGCCCTCAGCGCTTCGCGGCGACCACACGGTCTCCGCGTCCCGATGGAATCCCATTCATTGCCCCGCGAACAGACGCATTCGCATGCCATTCTTCGTGCGCCTTTTCGCCATTTCTTCACCTGTATTCGGCGACCCCTTGGAGGGAGGTTCCACCATGCACTGGTTCGCCATCGTGTTCAGCGCGCTGCACCACCTCTTCGCCGGCGCGCGGGACGTCCCGGCCCACGGGATGCTCGAGCGCGTCCACCCCGAGGCCCTGTGGCTGCTGCGCAACCGCTAGCGGCCGCACCACCCCCACCGCACCCGTCGGAGGCTCAGCCCTCCGACGGGTGCGTCATGTCCATGGGGACCACCCAGGCGTCGAACTGCTCCTCGGTGAGCTTGCCCGACCGCAGCGCGGCCTCGCGGAGGGTCGAGCCGGTGGCGTTGGCGTCCTTGGCGATGGCTGCGGCGGCGTCGTAGCCGATGTGGCGGTTCAGCGCCGTGACCAGCATGAGGTTCGAGGCGAGGTTGGCCTCGATCCGCTCGGTGTTGGGCTCCAGGCCCGACACGCAGTGCTCGTCGAACGACGCGGACGCGTCGGCGATCAGCCGGATCGACTCCAGCACCGCGTGCGCCATCACCGGCTTGAACACGTTGAGCTGGAAGTTGCCCTGCGAACCCGCGAAGGCGACGGTGGCGTCGTTGCCGAACACGCGTGCCACCACCATCGTCACCGCCTCGGACTGGGTGGGGTTCACCTTGCCCGGCATGATCGAGGACCCCGGCTCATTCTCGGGGATCCGCAGCTCGCCGATGCCGTTGCGCGGCCCCGAGGCGTACCAGCGCACGTCGTTGGCGATCTTCATCAGCGCGCCCGCCAGCGTCCGCAGCGACGCCGACACCTCGACCAGCGAGTCGTGGGCCGAGAGGGCGGCGAACAGGTTGTCGGCCTGCCGGAATTCCAGCCCGGTCTCCGCCGAGATCTTCTCGGCGGCGCGGCGTCCGAACTCGGGGTGGGCGTTGAGGCCGGTGCCGACCGCGGTGCCGCCGATGGCCAGGTCCCGGGCCCGGGCGTCCGCCGTACGCACCCCCTCGAGCGCGAAGTCGAGCTGGGCGACCCACCCGCCGATCACCTGGCCGAGCGTCACGGGGGTGGCGTCCTGCAGGTGGGTGCGGCCGACCATCACCACGTCGGCGTACTCGGACGCCTTGGCCGCCAGCGTGGCGCGCAACGCCTCGACCGGGGCGTAGAGCCGCCCGTTGAGCTCGGAGACGACCGCGATGTGCATCGCCGTCGGGAACGTGTCGTTGCTCGACTGCCCGCGGTTGACGTGGTCGTTGGGGTGCACCGGGTCCTTGGAGCCGCGCTCGCCGCCGGCCAGTTCGATGGCGCGGTTGCTGACCACCTCGTTGACGTTCATGTTCGACTGCGTGCCCGACCCCGTCTGGAACACCACCAGTGGAAAGTGCTCGTCGAGGTCGCCGGCGATCACCTCGTCGGCCGCGCGCACGATCAGGTCGGCGACGTCGCCGGGCAGCTCGCCGAGCTCGCCGTTGGCCTGGGCGGCGGCCTTCTTGAGCACGCCGAGCGCCCGCACCATGGCCCGGCCCCACACGAAGGTGTCGCGGCCGATGTCGAAGTTGCCGATCGAGCGCTGCGTCTGTGCGCCCCAATAGGCGTCGTCGGGCACCTCGATGGTGCCCATGCTGTCCTTCTCGGTCCTCATGACTCGTCCTCCTCGAAGTCGGGGTCGGGTTGGGCGCCCAGCGTGCGGGCAGCCTCGATGATCTTGCGGGCCAGCTCGACGTCGCGGCGGCTCAGCCCGCCGACGTCGTGCGAGGTCAACCGTACGTCCACGTGGTCGTAGCGCAGGTCGACGTCGGGGTGGTGGTCGGCGGCGTCGGCGTCCCGACCGATCGCGACCACGAACTCGACGCCGGTGGCGAACGACCCGGTGTGGAAGCGGGCGCTGGCCACGTCATCGGCCACCCGCCAGTCGGCGACACCCTCCTGCGCGGTGAACTCGTCAGCGGTGATGGAATCCTTCATGCCTCATCATCCGTCGCCGGGGCGGTTTGGCCAAGGGGCCCGGGGCCGATGCCCCGGGCCCCTCGGCTCGACTGTCGCAGGAACACCTGCACGCTCAGAGCAGTTCAGCGACCTGCTCGGCGTCCAGCGTGCGCGGTTGACTGCCCCGCAACAGCAGGGCCAACTGCGCGGTCACCTCGAGCTCCTCGGCCGCGTTGACCGCCGCCACCAGCGACGACCCGGCGACCAGGCTCCCGTGGTGGGCGAGGATGACCGCCGGGCCGCGCCGTGCGGCGTCCCGGATCTCGTCGACGACGTCGGCGCTGCCCGGGCGGAAGTACGGCACGACCGGGACGTCGGCCCCCACCCGCATGACGAAGTAGGGCGTCAACGGCGGGATCAGGGGCTCACCCGGCACCCACAGGCAGCTCAGCGCCGTCACGTGGGTGGAGTGGAGGTGGACCAGCGCGCCGGTGTCGGGACGCGCCTCGTACACCGCCTTGTGCATCGGGATCTCCTTGGAGGGGGGATCCCCCGCCGTGTGGACGAAGTCCTCGTCCAGCACCGACAGGCGGGCCGGGTCGAGGCGTCCGAGCGACGAGTTCGTCGGGGTCATCAGGTACCCGCCGGGGATGCGCACGCTGATGTTGCCGGCGCTGCCCACCGAGTACCCCCGGTCGAACAGGCTCCCGGCCAGCGCCACGACCTGGTCACGGGTGTCCATGTTGTCCATAGGTCCTCCACACCACTCACATGAAGATATCGGCCACGAGGATGGCCACGAGCGAAGTGGCCCAAGCCACCGTCGTCGGCATCGACCAGGTCAGCAGCTGGTGCTTGACCTCCTTGACCCCCAGCATGCGGTTCACGACCCAGAACAGCGAGTCGTTGAAGTAGCTGAAGATCATGGCACCCAGGGTGGCGGCCTGCGCGGCCAGCACCATGTTCACGTCGGGGATCTGCGCCAGGATCGGCGCGGACAGCGACGCGGACGTGATGATGGCAACCGTGCCCGACCCCTGCACCAGGCGCACCATGGTGGCGATGAAGAACGGGATCAGGATCGACGGCAGCGGCAGGCCCGCGACCCACTCGCCGATGTACTGGCCCACGCCGCTGTCGCGGAGCACGGCCCCGAGCGCGCCACCGGCACCGGTGACGAGCAGGATGATGCCCGCGGTCTCGATGCCCTTCTCCATGGTCTCGACCGTGTCGTGCCGGTTCGTGCCCCGGGTGAGGCCGTAGATGGCGATGATCACACCGAGCCCGACCGCGATGACCGGGTTGCCGATGAAGGACGTCGTCGCGACGACCCAGTCCGGCAGCGCACCCTCGTTGACGCCGGCCCAGGCGGCCACACCGGTGTTGAGGAAGATGAGCAGGATCGGCGCGACGATCGGCAGCATCGAGAGGAACAGCGAGGGCAGTTCCTTCTCGCGCTCGGCCGCCAGCTCGTTGAACTCCGCCAGCGCCTCGGACGCCGAGACCAGCGGCTCGCCGGTGTCGACCTCGATCATCTTCTCGATGCGGGGGCCCATCACCCGGGCGTACAGGGTGACGGTGATCAGGGCGGGGATGGTCAGGATCACGCCCCACAGGATCATGTCGCCGACCGGCACGCCGTAGATGCCCGCGGCACCCAGCGGGCCGGGGGTCGGCGGAACCGCGTGGTGGGTCAGCACCATGCCGCCGGCCAGCGCGATGCCCAGGGTGAGCACCGAGCGGTTCGCGCTGCGGGCCAGCGCCTTGACCAGCGGGTTGAGGATGACGAAGGCGCTGTCGACGAAGATCGGGATCGAGATGATGTAGCCCGCACCCGCCAGCGCCCACTCCTCCTTGCGCTTGCCCAGCCAGCGGATCATCGACAGGGCCAGGCGCTCGGCGGCGCCCGACACCTCGAGGATCGCGCCCATCATCACGCCGAAGCCGACCACCAGGCCGATCGTCGACAGCGTCGAGCCGAAGCCCGTCGTGATGGACTTGATGGCCGCATCAGGGGCCATGCCGGCGCTCAGCGCGGCGATGGACGCCGCGACGACGAGCGCGATGAGCGCGTGCACCTTCGTGCGCAGCACCAGGAAGATCAGGACCGCGATCGCGATGACCAGGCCGATGATGGCGGTCGGTCCGACCACGGGGGTCTCCAACAGGGTCAGCATGACGACTCCCCTCAGGCCTGCGGTGCGAACTCGTCGCGGTACTGGCGGACGGCGTCGGTGAACGAGGCGTCCCGGACGAAGCCGAGGGCCAGCGGGCGCTCGACGTCGAAGTCACCGGGCCAGGAGCAGACGATGTCCATGATCCGGGCGTCCTCCTCGTGGCTGACCAGGGCGCGGGCCTCAGCGCCGCCGACCTCGGTGAGGGCGTCCAGCATCGCACCGACGGTGACGGTGACGCCGGGCACGTTGATGGTGCGCCACTGACCCAGGTCGTCGCCGTCGACGACGAAGGCGTGCACCAGGTTGGCGACCGCGGCGTCCGGCGACGACAGCCACATGCGGGTGTCGAGCGGCACCGGGCAGGTGGACGGCTCGCCGTTCAGCGGCTCGCGAATGATGCCGCTGGCGAACGAGGACGCCGCGGAGTTGGGCTGGCCGGGGCGCACCGAGATCGTCGGCAGGCGCAGGACGCGACCGTCGACGAAGCCCTTGCGGGAGTACTCGTTGACGAGCAGCTCGCCGATGGCCTTGAGCGCGCCGTAGGTCGACTCGGGCCGGGTGGCGAGCGTCTCGGGGACGACGTCGGGCATCGTGCCCCCGAAGACGGCCAGCGAGCTGGTGAAGACGAAGCGCGGCTTCGTCCCGCCGGCGCGGCAGGCCTCGAGGAGCGTGCGGGTGCCGTCGACGTTGACCTGCATGGACAGGTCGAAGTCCACCTCGGAGCCGCCGCTGAGCACGGCCGCCAGGTGGTAGACGCCGACGGTGTCGTCGCCGACGACCTCGCGCAACAGCTCGGGGTCGGCGATGTCGCCCACGCGGGAGACCACGCGCGGGTCCTCGACGGGGCAGGGGGCGAGGTCGAGGGAGACGACCTCGTCGAAGGCGACCGGGAGCGAACCCCGGTCCTGGGCAGCCAGGAGCTGCCGGATGACGCGGCTGCCGAGGAATCCGGCGCCGCCGGTGACGATGACCTTCATCGAGCACCATCCTTTCGGTGGGTTGACCGGCACGAGGGCGCGCCGGGGTCTGATGGGGGGTGGGAACTGGGGGTTGGGGGCGGGTCAGGGAGCCGGGCCCGGCGGGCCGCGCTCAGCGGGCCGGGTTCAGTCCGCGGGGTCCACGAGGACCACTTTCAGGCCGGCCTCGCGGAGGGAGTCCCGCGCCGCCTCGGACAGGCCGCTGTCGGTGATCAGCGCCTCGAACCGGCCGAGCTTGACCGATCGGTGCGCCATCACGCGGCCGTACTTGGAGCTGTCGGTGACCAGATAGGTGGTGGTGGCGTGGTCGACGATCGCGTCCTTGACCGTGCGCTTGGCGGCGCTCGCGATCGAGGTGCCGCGGGCGTCGAAGGCGGGGGTGGACAGGAACGCGACGTCGATGTTGAACCGCCCGATCGCGTCGGCGACCAACTCGCCCTCGGTGGACAGGTTGGCCCGGTCGACCTGGCCGGCGGCCAGGTACAGCTCGCTGGTGGACCGTTCGGCCAGCAGGCGGGCGATCACGAGGTCGTTGGTGACGACCACGAGGTCGGCCCGGTCGGCGATTTCCTCGGCGATGGCCAGCGTGGTGGTGCCGGCGTCCAGGAAGACGAGGTTGCCGGGGCCGACGAACTCGGCGGCTCGCCGGGCGATGGCCCGCTTCTCGCCGGGCCGCAGTTCGGCCTTGGTGGCGTGGCTGTCGTCGAGCGCCAGGCGGGACGGCAACGCCACCCCACCGGAGACGGAGCTGACCCGGCCCTGCGCCTCGAGGGTGGCGATGTCGCGGCGGACCGTCATGTGCGACACGTCGAGCAGCGTGACGAGGTCGGCGATGCTCGCCGTCCCCTGCTCGGCCAGGACGCGCAGGATGGTCCGCTGGCGCTCGACGGGGATCACGACTGGCCCCGGTAGGCGTCCAGCCAGCCCAGGCCCGCGGTGGTCTCGCCGGCCGGGTTGTACTCGCAGCCGACCCAGCCGTCGTAGCCGACCCGGTCGAGCGTGGCCAGCACGTACGGGTAGTACAGCTCGCCGCGGTCGGGCTCGTGCCGCTCGGGCACCGAGGCCAGCTGCACGTGGCCGATCCGGTCGGCGACCGCCTCGGTGAGGTGGGTGATGTCGCCGTCGGTGAGCTGGGCGTGGTACAGGTCGTACTGCAGCTTCACGTTGGGGCGGTCGATCTCGGCCAGCACGTCGAGCACGTGCGCGACGCTGGGCAGGAAGTAGCCGGGCACGTTGTACGGGTTCAGCGGCTCCAGCGTGATCAGGACGCCGTCGGCTGCGGCCCGCTCGGCGGCGTACCGGACGTGCTTGACGTAGCGGGCGCGGTGGTCGGCCGAGTCGGGGTCGGCCAGGCCGGCCATCAGGTGCAGCTTGGGCACGCCGAGGGCTCGCGCGTACTCCAGCGCCTGGTCGACCGAGGCCAGGAACTCCTCCTCGCGGCCCGGCATGGCGGCCAGGCCCTTCTCGCCGGCGTCCCAGTCGCCGGGGTAGAAGTTGAACAGGGCGATCTCCAGGCCGTGCTCGTCGAGCCGCGCCTTGATCTCGCCGGCGGGGTGGGCGTACGGGAACAGGAACTCGACGGCCTTGAAGCCGGCACGGGCGGCGGCGCCGAAGCGGTCGAGGAAGTCGACCTCGGTGAACATCATGGACAGGTTGGCGGCGAAGCGGGGCATGGTGGCTCTCCTGGTTTCTCGGGCGGGTCAGGCCTGGGCGCGGGTGAAGAAGTCGACGTCGCCGAAGTTGCCGGACTTCAGCGCGAGCTCGGTGCGGTCGTCGAGCGAGCGCACCCACGGCACGCCCGGCGCGATCTGCGGGCCGACGTGGAAGCCGTCGACACCCAGGGCGGTGGTCACCGACCCGGACGTCTCGCCCCCGGCCACGACGAAGCGGCGGACGCCGGCGGCCGACAGCTCGCGGGCGAGCCAGCCGAACAGCGCCTCGACGGCCTCGGACACCTCGGCGGCCCCGTGGGCCTCCTGCAGGCGGCGGACCTCGTCGGGCCCGGCGGTGGCGTACACCAGCGGCGCGGGCTCGGCGGGCTGGGCGAGCACCCAGGCGAGCACCTCGGCGCGGTACGCGTCGGGGTCGGCGACGAGGCGGTCGACGTCGACCGACAGGGCCGGGGCATCGGCGCGGTAGGCGGCGACCTGCGCGTTGGTCATCACCGAGCAGGAGCCCGACAGCACGACCGTCCGGCCCTCGACCGGCTGCCACGGCGCCGACTGGACGCCGTCGGTCCCGGTCGCCAGCGCGCGCGCGACGCCGGCGCCCAGGCCGGACCCGCCCGTGGTCAGCGGCAGGTCAACGGTCGCGGCTCCGATGGTGGTCAGGTCGACGTCGGTGAGCGTGTCGAGCACGGCGTACCGGACGCCGTCCTCCGCCAGGCGCGCGAGGGCCGCGCGCGTGGCGTCCGGCCCCTGCTGGATGACGGCGAACGGGACGACGCCCGCCCGGCCGGAGCTCTGGGCCTCCATGACGCGCACGAGGTTGGGGTCGGTCATCGGGGTGACCGGGTGGTTGCGCATGCCGGATTCGCTGAGCAGCACGTCGCCGACGAACAGGTGGCCCTGGTAGACGGTGCGGCCGTTGACCGGCAGCGAGGGGCAGATGACGGTGAGGTCGGCGCCGAGGGCCGCCATGAGGGCGTCGGTGACCGGGCCGATGTTGCCGGCCGGCGTGCTGTCGAAGGTCGAGCAGTACTTGAACAGGATGCGCTCGGCGCCGGCAGCGCGCAGCGCGTCGAGGGCGGCCAGGCTCATGCTGACGGCCTCGTCGGCGGGGATCGAGCGGCTCTTGAGGCTGACCACGATGGCGTCGGCCTGCGGCAGCGGGCCCTCGGGCACACCGTTGACCTGCACGGCCGACAGCCCGTTGGACACCAGGAAGCCGGCGATGTCGGTGGCGCCGGTGAAGTCGTCGGCGATGACGCCGAGCCGAATCGTCATGTGAACTCCTCGTTGAGAACGCGCCCAGGCTCCCGCCAGGCTAAACTTTTCCTAACGATAGATCACAAAACTTCACACAGCAAGGGGTTGCCAAACCTCTGCGGGGCAGTTCGTCAGCGGTTGCGGGTGCTCAGCACGCAGAATTCGTTGCCCTCGGGGTCGGCCAGCACGGTCCACGTCACGGCGGCGTCGTCCTGGCCCACGTCGACCCGGGACGCCCCGAGGTCCAGCAGGCGGGCGATCTCGGCGTCCCGGTCCTGCGACGTGTGGGGCGCGAGGTCGATGTGCAGCCGGTTCTTCACCGTCTTGCCCTCGGGCACCGGCACGAAGACGAGGCCCTGGCCGCGCGCCATCCACTCCTCGACGTCGTCGACCGGGTCCTCGCTCATCCCCTTCGGGATCGCGACGGCCTCGTCGGGGGTGTCGTAGACGACGTCCCAGTCGAGGGCCTGCGCCCACCAGTGCACCTGGGCCTGCGGGTCGTGGCAGTCGACCACGACGGTGTACCACTTCAGGGCCATGTCACTCCCCCTCGTGCCGGTGCTCGGAGCCCGGCGTGCCGTCGGTGCGCGCCCACGCGCAGACCAGTTCGTCCTTGGCGCCGAACGTGACCAGGTGGCGCCCCACCACGCCCTCGAGCCGGTCGCGCGCCTCGGCGTCGTCGGCCTCCAGGCCCATCAGCAGGACGCCGTCGCCCGCGGCCAGCGTCACCCGGCCCGAGCCGAAGTCGACCCAACCCTCCTGGGCCTGCTCGTCCCACTCGGCGGCGACCTTGCGGCCCAGGTGCGAGGCGAGCTGCTTGGCGTAGCGGCCCGGCCGGTCGGTGGCGACCGAAGCGGTGCTGGTCATCTGCGTCACGGGGCAAAGCTACCCCGCCGATTGGCCCACCAGAAGGGGTTCCCTCCGCGGCCGAGGTGTGCAAGTGTGGCTTGGCAAGCACAAATGCAACGGAAGGGATGACCATGAAGACCGCGAAGGACCTGATGACCTCGCCGGCCGAGTGCCTGGCCCCCGACGAGACGCTCGTCACCGCAGCACGCATGCTCAGCAAGTACGACGTGGGTTCGATGCCCATCCTGGACGGCGACACGCTCGTCGGCGTCGTCACCGACCGCGACATCGTGGTCGAGGCCATCGCCAAGGGGCTCGACCCCAAGGACACCCCGGTCAGTGCCATCGCGAGCACGAACGTGGTCACGATCGAGGCGTCCGCCCCCGCCGAGGAGGTGGCCGCCCTGATGGCCGAGCACCAGGTGCGCCGCCTCCCGGTTGTCGACGGCGGCAAGGTCGTCGGTGTGGTGGCCCAAGCCGACGTCGCCCGCGAGCTCGACGAGGGCACCACGGGCGAGGTCGTGGAGGAGATCTCGCAGTAGCGTCACACGGGGGGCGCCCACGCGCGCCGTGCGAGGATGCCCCGCGTGACGCACCACCGGACGGGCCTCGGCTGGCTCGTGCTCGCCGGCGTGACCTGGGGCACCTCGGGCACGCTCGGCGTCCTGCTGCGCGGTGAGTCGGGGCTGGCCCTGTTGCCGGCGGGCGGGTACCGCATCCTCGTCGGCGGCCTGCTGATCCTGGGCTTCGTGCTGCTCACCGGGCGGCTGCGGCTGCCGAGCACGGCGTCCGCGTGGGGCCGGGTGGCCGCGCTGGGCTTCGCCTCGGGGCTGTACCAGGTGACGTTCTTCTCGGCGATCGGCTTCGTGGGCATCGCCGTCGCGACGCTCATCACGATCGGGTCGACCCCGCTGATGGTGCTCACGATCGAGGCGCTCACCGGTCGGGTCCGCCTCACGGGACGCCTCGCGCTAGCCCTGGGCGCGGCCCTGGTCGGGCTGCTCCTGCTGGCAGGCTCGCCGCCGGAGGGGATCGCGTTCGGCGACGCCCTGATCGGGGCGGGACTGTCGCTGGTGGCCGGGGCGTCCTTCGCGGGCATCTCGCTGCTGGGCGCCAACCCCGACCCGGACTTCGACGACGCCACGGGCACGGGTCTGGCGTTTCTCGGCGGCGGGGCCGCGGTGCTGGCGGTCGCCACCCTCTTCGGACCCATCGGCTTCACCATCACCCCGCTGTCGCTGGTGCTGGTCGTCGCCCTGGGGCTGGTCCCGACGGCCGTGTCCTACCTGTCCTACCTGCGCGGGCTGCGCACGCAGTCGGGCACGATCGGCTCGCTGGTCGCCCTGCTCGAACCGGTGACCGCGACCACGCTCGCCGCCCTGGTGTTCCGCGAGTGGCTCACGCCGCCGGCGGCCCTCGGCGCCGCACTGCTGCTGTCCGCCGTCGTGCTCACCACGCTCGGCCCCCGCTCCGCGGTGCCGCGTGACACGATGGAGCCCGAGCTGCATCCCTAGGGAGGTTCCCATGGTCGACGTTCCCACCCGGCCCGCCCCCGACCACCCCTGCCCCACCTTCGCGCGGCCCCGCTGGGCCCTGCTCGACGGCGCGTGGGACTTCTGCGAGGGCCACCCGAACGACACACCTGCCGACTGGGCGTGGGACCGCACGATCGAGGTGCCCTTCCCGCCCGAGTCGCCCGCCTCGGGACTGGGGCTGGAGCGCTGCGACCACCCGCGCTACCGGCGCACGTTCACGCTGGGCTCGGACATCGAGGCGCCCGGGCCCGGCGAGCGGCTGCTGCTGCACTGCGAGGGCGTTGACCACGAGGCCCGCGTGTGGGTCGACGGGCAGTTCGTCGGCAGGCACGAGGGCGGCTACACCCCGTTCACGCTCGACATCACGGACGCCCTGGGCGAGGGCCCCGGCCACGAGGTCGTCATCGCCGCGACCGACCTGGCCCGCGAACTCGAACAGCCCCGCGGCAAGCAGGACTGGCACGACCAGCCGCACGCCATCTGGTACGGCCGATCGTCGGGGATCTGGCGCTCGGTGTGGCTCGAGGTCGTGCCCGCGACCCGGCTGGCGTCCGTGGCCTGGACGACGCTGGACACGTTCGGCCGCCTCCGCGGCGACATCCGCATCGAGGGCTGGGCCGAGGACGAAGACCTGGCCGTCGAGGCGTCCTACGCCTGCATGGGGCAGCCGCTGGCCACGGTGACAACCACCGCCACCGCTGCCGCCGTCGAGGTGCACGCACGGCTGGGCAAGGCGGCGCACGCCGACACCCCCTTCCTCTACTGGAGCCCCGACCTGCCCCTGCTGATCGACATCCGGGTGCGGCTGCTGCGCGGCGACGAGGTGCTGGACGAGATCGCCTCCTACACCGGCCTGCGCCACGTGCGGGTGCGGGACGGGGTGGTCGAGCTCAACGGGGTCGCCGTCTTCTCGCGGCTGGTGCTGGAGCAGGCCTACTGGCCCGAGACCCACTTCACCGCGCCCTCCCTCGAGGCGTTGCGCGCCGAGGCCGAGCTGATCAAGGGGCTCGGGTTCAACGGGCTGCGGATGCACCAGGCCAGCGCCGACCCCCGGTTCCTGCGGGCGTGCGACGAGGTCGGGCTCATGGTCTGGGCCGACGTTCCTGCCGCGTACGTGTACACGCAACGCTCCACCGATCTGGTGGCCCGCACGCTCACCGAGCTGGTCGCCCGCGACCGGAACCACCCGTGCGTGGTCGCGTGGGTGCCCTACAACGAGAGCTGGGGCGTCCCCGGCGTGGCCGACTCGCCGTGGCAGCAGGCGGCCGTGCGCGCGGGGTACTGGCTGGCCAAGGCCCTCGACCCGTCGCGCCTCGCGATCGGCAACGACGGCTGGGAGAACGTCGCCGGCGACCTCGTCGGCGTGCACGACTACAGCCACGACCCCGAGGTGTTGGGACGCCGCTACGGCTCGGCGGAGGCGGTCGCGGCCACCCTGACCGGCGACCGGCCGGGCGGCAAGGTCCTGCTGGTCGACGCCCCTGTCGCGGGGACGCCGGTCGTGCTGAGCGAGTTCGGCGGGGTGACCCTGCGCGACGGCGACGACTCGTGGGGCTACGGCGAGGTTGCGGACGCCGAGGCCCTGGTCGAGCGGGTCCGGGCCCTGGTCGCCCGGGTCGGGACGGCGTCCGGGCTGGTGGGCTTCTGCTGGACCCAGCTCACCGACTGCCTGCAGGAACAGAACGGCCTGGCCTGGCCCGACCGGACGCCCAAGGCCCCGATCGCAGAGCTGCGGGCGGCGATCCGCGAGGAGTGACCGGCGTTTTTCTTTGAGTCGGAGAAAAGATCGCGGAATCGCTTGACCCGGCTCACTCGGCGGCGGTTGGCTTGACCCATGAGCAACCCGCACTTCCTCGACCCCGACTGGTGGCGCCACGCCGTGGTGTACCAGGTGTACCCGCGCTCGTTCGCGGACGCGGACAACGATGGGACCGGTGACGTCCGGGGCATCACCGAGAAGCTGCCCTACCTGGCCGAGCTCGGCGTCGACGCCGTGTGGGTGAGCCCCTGGTACCCCTCCCCGCTGCTCGACGGCGGCTACGACGTGGCCGACTACTACGACATCTCCCCCGACTTCGGCACGCTCGCCGACGCCGACGCGTTCATCGCCAAGGCGCACGAGCTGGGCATCCGGGTGCTCATCGACCTGGTGCCGAACCACTCCTCCTGGGAGCACCCGTGGTTCAAGGAGGCCCTGGCCGCGGCCCCGGGCTCGCCCGAGCGCGACCGGTACGTCTTCCGCGACGGCCGCGGCGCCGACGGCGAGCTGCCGCCCAACAACTGGGCCTCGATCTTCGGCGGCCCGGCGTGGACGCGCACCACCGACCCCGACGGCACGCCCGGCCAGTGGTACCTGCACCTGTTCGACATCAGCCAGCCGGACTGGAACTGGGACAACCCCGAGATCCCGGCGATGTTCGACGACGTGCTGCGGTTCTGGTTCGACAAGGGCATCGACGGGTTCCGGGTCGACGTCGCCGACGCGATGGCCAAGGACCCCGCCCTGCCCGACGTCGAGGTCGACCCGCACACCGGCCTGGGCAGCAACGACAAGCGCGTCGGCGCGCCGCAGTGGGACCACCCCGGCGTCGCCACCATCCAGCGCCGCTGGCGGGCGGTGGCCGACGAGTACGCCCACACCGAGCTGGGCGGGCGCGTGTTCGTCGCCGAGGCCTACCTCGACCCGATCGAGCGGCTGGTCGAGTACGTGCGTCCCGACCGGCTGCACACGACCTTCAACTTCGACGCGCTGGTCTCGGCGTGGTCGGCCGACTCACAGCGCGCGGTGATCGCCAAGACCGTGCCCGCGCACGAGTCGGTGGGCGCGCCGACGACCTGGGTGCTCGGCAACCACGACAACACCCGCGTCGCGACGCGGTACGGCAAGCCGACCACCGGGAGGGACTACACAGCCGTCGAGCACGAGGACGCCGCCCTCGACCCCATCGAGCTGGGTGCCGCGCTGCACGCCATGCCCACCGACATCGACCTCGGACGCCGTCGCGCCCGCGCCGCCGCCCTCCTGGAGTTCGCGCTCCCGGGCGGTGCCTACATCTACCAGGGCGAGGAGCTCGGGCTGGACGAGGTCGAGGACATCCCCGAGGAGCTGCTGCAGGACCCGGCGTGGGAGCGGTCGGGCCACCGGGTCCGGGGCCGGGACGGCTGCCGGGTGCCGCTGCCGTGGTCGGGCGAGGCCCCACCGTTTGGCTTCGGCCTGGACGCGTCCCCGTGGCTGCCGCAGCCGGCCCGCTGGGCCGACCTGACCGCCGAGAAGCAGGACGCCGACCCGGCCTCGACGCTCAACCTCTACCGGGCGGCCCTCAAGCTGCGCCGGGAGCGGGCGGACTTCCGGACCGACGCGCTGGCCTTCCACGCTCTGGACGGGGGCGACGTGCTCGCGTTCACGCGCGGTTCGGGCACCGTGGCCGTGGTCAACTTCGGCGCCGAGCCGGTCGAGTTGCCCGCCGGTGAGGTGCTGCTCAGCTCGGTCGACCTCGTCGACGGGCGCCTGCCCTCGGACGCCGCCGTCTGGCTGGCCGTCTGAGGCCAACCTCTCGTCGGTGCCTCGGGGGCCGCTCCGGGCCCGCGGTCAGGGCGTGACGCGGCGCTGCCACACGCCGTCGTGGACGATCGGGTTGAAGCCGGTGGCCTCGTTGACGGCGAGCATGGGCCGGTTCTCCTCGGCGTTCCAGGTGACCACCCGGGTGTGTCGCGGGTGGTGCTCCCGGAGTTCGACGAGGTTCACCAGCTTCATGAGCAGGCCCAGCCCGTGGCCGCGGTGGCCGGCGAGCACGACGGTGTCGTGCTGGTTCACCACGACGGCGCTGCCGACGAAGAGGCTGCTGAAGCCCACCAGTTCACCGGTGGCGCGCTCGACCGCGACCACCGTGCGGATGGTTTTGCCGCCCCCGGAGACCTGCGTCTCGAAGTCGGTGAGGCGGGCGTCGTCCCACACCTCGGGCTCGAACAGGACGCCGCCGCCGGGGGCGTCCGCCGCCATGCCCTCCTTCAGCCGGCACACGCCGGCCCGGTAGGGCTCGGGGGTGAAGCCGGACCACGCGACGACCTCGTAGCCGGGCGCCCCCGCGCGGGCGGCGGCAAGGCGCTCGTCGAGGTCGGGCAGGGCGCGCAGGTCGAGGACGCTGATCCGGTACACCTGCTCGAGGGAGTAGCCGCGCTCGAGGAGCGCGGCGACCTCGGGGTCGGCCGGATCCGCGCCGCCGTACCCGGTCGCCGCGACCACCGGGCCGGACGCCGCGGCGTCGGAGTCGCCCCGCAGGTCGGTGCGACCCTGGGCCACGGCGACGGACTCGGCGTGGTCGAGCAGGGCCTCGATCGCGGCCTTGGCCTCGCCGGCGTCGAGGCCGGGTTCGGTCGAGATGACGATTTCGGCGACGTCGGTCGCCTCCAGCTGGGGGGTGAACAGCTGCACCGTGCCCACGAGCCGGCCGTCGCGGTGCCCCACGAAGGCCTGGCGCCGCTCGTTGGCCGGGGGCTGCAGGGACGACAGCCGCTCCTCGGGGCTGCGGACGGCGACGCCGGGCCCGAACCGGGCGGCGTTGGCGCGCTCGATGTGCTCGTGGAACTCCCGGAACCGGTCGCCCCGCGGCCCCGGTTCGCCGGGGGCGTCGGGCAGGGCGAGTTCGGTGACGACCGTGCTCACCGGTGCACCCCCGGCTGGGCGCCCCCGAACCCCAGCGGCGCGGCCCCCGCGTGGCCGAGCAGCGCCCGCGTCGTGGTCTCGCGCTCGCCCATGAGGGTGTCCAGCGCGCGGGTGAGGTGGGCGTCGCCCGGCTCCTCCCCCGCCACGGCAGCCTCGAGCACGGCGCGACGCATCAGCTCCTTGGCGAAGGACGCCGTCACGCCCTCGGTGCGGCGCGCGGCGTCGGCCAGCGCGGCGTCGGAGTAGGCGATGTCGCCGGCGTAGAGCTCGAGCAGGCGCCGGCGTCCGGATGGGTCGGGGAGCGGGATCTCGACGGCCAGGTCGATCCGGCCCGGCCGCTCGACCAGCGCGCGCTCGAGGGTCTCGACCCGGTTCGTCGTGAGCAGGAAGGTGACGTCGGCGTCGGCGTCCAGCCCGTCCATGGCGTCGAGCACCTCGAAGAGCAGGGGCTTGGGGCCGGCCCCGAACGACCGGTCCTCGGCGACGAGGTCGCAGTCCTCCAGCACGACGATCGCCGGCTGCAGGTGGCGGGCGACGGCCGCAGCCAGCGACACGAACCGCAGGGCGGTGCCGGCCAGCACGATCACCGTGTGCCCCGGGCTGCGGTGGATGACGTGGCGCACGGTGTGGGTCTTGCCCGTGCCGGGCGGCCCGTACAGCAGCAGGCCGCGCTTGAGGTGCTGGCCGTGGCGGCGCAGCAGGGCGGCGTGCTCGGCGATGCCGGTCACGTGCTGGACGATCCGGGCCAGGGAGTCCGCGGGCAGGATCACCTGGTCGGCCGTCACCTCGGGCCGGGCGAGGAAGCTCATGCCGCCGGACTCGTCGCCGTACCCCGTCTCGTCGAAGGTGACCACCTGGCCGCGCAGCACCGAGTGCTCGGTGGCGAGGCCCCGCGCCTCCTCCACGAGCGCGGTCGCGAGGTCGCGGTCGGCGCAGATCACCTCGACGCTGCCGTACTCCTGGCCGAAGCGCCGGTTCGCCTGCCGCTGGAGGACGCCGACCGGCTCCCCCTTGTAGCGGAACAGCCGGACGCCGAACCCGATCGCGCGGCGGCGCTCGTCGTGGCCGACCGGCAGGCTCACGTAGTCGACCTGGCCCACGCCGAACCGGACGAACGCGGCCCCCACGAAGTCGCTCAGCGAGTGGTGGAAGCGCATCTCCCCGCCCGAGACGCCGACCTCGCGGCCGTCGGGATCGGCGGCGGCGAGCAGGCCGAGGGCGGTGTCCCAGTCCGCGTAGCGGTGGTTGGGGACCTCCTCCCCCACGATCGCCATGTCGCCGATCGGCCCGCCCAGGTGCTCGGCCACGACGGTGGCGAACCGGACGCCGTCGGTCTCGCCCACCGCGTGCTCGGCCGCCTCGGCGACGGCACGGAAGTTGCGCAGGAATCCGGACAGGTCGGGGGTGGTCTCCTCCATGACCGCAGGCTAGCGGCCCGCCCTGACAAGCGGCCGAGCCGTGGGCCGGCGTCCGGAGTGCATTTGGGCCGCGGGCCCGCCGCGCCTTACGCTGGATCGCCCCCCAGTTCCATTTCGCCGGTCAACGTCGACCCACGATGCCCCGCACGAGCGCCGAGGAGACACCCGTGACCGCACCCGCCAGGACCGAGCCCGCGGCGTCCGGCAACGCCCCGACGGGGCACCGCTCGATCATCATCATCCTGCTCGTGGCCGCCTTCGTGGTGATCCTCAACGAGACCACGATGAACGTCGCGCTCGCCAGCATCATGGGCGACTTCGGGGTCACCGAGCGCGCCGCGCAGTGGCTGACCACGGCGTTCATGCTGACGATGGCGATCGTCATTCCCGTGACCGGCTGGCTGCTGGAGCGGCTGCACACCCGCACCGTGTTCACGCTCGCCATGGTCCTGTTCAGCCTCGGCACGGCGATCGCAGCCGTCGGGCCCACCTTCGCGCTGCTGCTGGCCGGACGCGTCGTGCAGGCCTCCGGCACCGCCGTCATGATGCCGCTGCTGATGACGACGATCATGCAGCTCGTGCCGCCTCACGGCCGCGGCCAGATGATGGGCAACATCTCGATGGTCATCGCGGTCGCCCCGGCGACCGGACCCACCCTGTCGGGCCTGCTGCTCCAACTGGGCTCGTGGCGCTACATCTTCGCGTTCGTCCTGCCGATCGCGCTGGCGATCCTGGCGCTGGGGCGCGCCAAGCTGCGCAACGCCAACGAGCCGCGCCCCATCCCGCTGGACATCGTGTCGGTGCCCCTCACCGTGCTCGCCTTCGGCCCCCTCATCTACGGGTTGTCACTCATCGGCGACTCCACCGTCCCGTTCTGGGAGCCCATGCTCGCCATCGGCGTCGGCATCGCCGGCCTCATCGGCTTCGCCGCCCGCCAGTTCGTACTGCAGTCACGCGACCGGGCGTTCCTCGACCTGCGCACCTTCACCTTCGGCACGTTCACCGTGGCCCTGATGATGATGGCCATCGGCATGATGGCCCTGTTCGGGACGATCATCATGCTGCCCCTGCTGCTGCAGCGGGTGTACGGGCTCGAGCCCATCCAGGTCGGCCTGATGATGCTGCCCGGCGGCGTGGCCATGGGCGTCATGGGCCCGCTCGTCGGCCGCCTCTACGACCGCCTCGGCCCGCGCGCGCTCGTCGTGCCCGCCAGCTTCGTGGTGCTCGGCGTGTTCGTCGCCTTCTCGTTCCTCACCCCCTCGACGCCGTGGTGGCTGGTCACCGTCGGGCACATGCTGATGAGCACCTCGTTCGCGTTCATCTTCACGCCGCTGTTCACCGTGGCCCTCGGCTCGCTGCCGCGGCGCCTGTACTCGCACGGGTCGGCGCTGATCGGCACCATCCAGCAGGTCGCCGGCGCCGCGGGGACCGCCCTGTTCGTCACGGTGTTCGCGATGCAGTCGGAGGCAGCCGCGGCCGCGGGGGCGTCCGAGGCGCGCGCGATGCTCGAAGGCGCGCACTGGGCGTTCCTCGGCGCGGGCGCGGTCTGGACCGCCGCCGTCGTCGCCGGGTTCTTCCTCCGTCGCCCACCCGAGGACGAGGACGCCGACGCCGACGACTCCCCCGCCGCGTTCGCCCACTGAGCTGTCGCACCAGTCGCCTCGGGGCGTCCGAACGGCTCGGCAGGCCCCGGGTGCGAGCCCGCGTCGTTCACCCAACGTTCAGGCGGCACCCCCTTCCCAACCATGCGAGGCGCGGGTTAGCGTCGGGCATGGCACACGGTGACATCACGCACATCGACATTCCCGTGAGTGACCTCGGGAAGGCGCAGGAGTTCTACTCCGACCTCTTCGGCTGGAACATCCGCGCACTGCCCGGCTTCGAGGACTACCCCATGTGGATGGCCCCCAACGGCATCAGCGGCGGCGGTCTCGCCCCGCGGGACGAGGGATTCGCCCAGCCCCGGTCCTACGTCGAGGTCGACTCGATCGACGACGTCCTGGCCAAGGCCCGGTCGCGGGGCGCCACGGTCACCCTGCCGAAGACGCCGATCAGCGACACCAGCTGGTTCGCCGCCTTCACCGACCCCGACGGCAACGACATCGGCCTCTACGAGGGCACAACCGATACGTCCGGAGCAGGCACCGACGGCGAGGCCTGATCACTCGCCGCCCCGGCCACTCCTGCCCTGCGGCAGGCCCTCACTGCCGCAGCCTCGGGTTGCGGAACCGCTGGTGACGCCGCGGGGTCCGCGTGGGGTCGACGTGCCTCGGGGGCACCACCTCGGGGACGCCGTCGGCGCCCATCTGGTGCCGCCACCGCCAGGGAGGGTCGCCGCGGCGTGGCTCGACAATCGGGTGGTGGTGGCGGCAGTACAACGCGAGCTCGCCGAGGTTCGTTCCACCGCCGTCGCGCCAGCCCCTCGTGTGGTGGGCGTGGCACCAGCCGGGCGGCATGTCGCAGCCCGGGAACACGCACCCGCCGTCGCGCAGCGCCAGCGCCACCCTCTGGAGCGCGTCGGCGTAGCGGTTGCCGCGGCCCAGGTCGAGCACCTCGGACGGCCCGCCCAGCACCACCGGCAGGACGTCCGCCTCGACCAGGAGGCGCCGCAGGTCGCCCGGCGCGATGTCCTCACCACTGGCGAGCAGGCCGTGCTGCTCGGCCAGGGCCCGCAGGTGGTCGTAGTACAGGAGCACAAGCACGCGCGGACGGTCCCCGTCTGCCCCGGGCGCCCAGCCCTGTGACGCGGCGAACCAGCCCAGCTCGAGCAGGGCGTCGGCCCGCAACTGGGCCGCGGTGCGCACGGCCACGAGGGAATCACCCCGGTCCAAGGCGGCCCGCTGGGCGTGCAGGACGGCGTTGACCCGGGCGTCGAGTTGGGAGATCAGGATCTCCGCCTCGCCCACCGGCAGGTAGGCGTTCACTCGGACGCCCCCGACCCCGTCGCGGGTGAAGGTGACCCGCCGCTCCCGCCGACACCGCTTCTCCTGCGCCGCCAGCCGGGCCTCCTCGAGCGCCTCGGCCTTCTCGGGGGCGACCACCCCCAGCAGGTGCTTCGACAACTGCGACAGCCCGCTGGGGTCGAACTCGCCCGCGAACGCGACCATCTCGGCCTCGGCCTGCTCGCGCTCGGCACCCGCGAGCTCCTCCGGCAACTCCTTCAGCACGCTCGCGATCGCCTGCGCCTGGGCCGGCGCGACCTCCCCCGCCAGCGCCGCCGCCCGCACCGTCGAGAGCGACCGCAACGCCTCGGCCCGCTTGATCAGCGCCCCCGCGTGCCGCGGGTTGAGCCGGTGCCGGTCGGCCAGCCACGCGCGCAACCCGCAGCCCACCGCGATCCGCGCGGCATCCGCGCGCTCCGCCTCGCCGACCACCTCCACCAGCAGGCTCTCGACCACCGCGGCGAGCCGCACGCAGGCGTCCACCACCGCCAGCCGGTCGGCCGGCCTGGCAAGCCGTCGCTCGTCGTGGTCGAGCCCGAGCACGAGTTCCTCGGCGGCCGCGAGGGTCGCCAAGGTGGCTCCGACCTGGGGGTGGTCTTCCATGCACCCAAGCTATTCGCACCCACCGACAATTTCCACGCGCCCCCGAGACGGACAACAACCGGACAACACCTCCCCCGGTCGCCTACCGTGGAGCCAACCCCGGGAGGCCCCATGAAGAAGCTCGGCAAGGTCCTGCTCGCCATCCTCGGAGTCCTCCTCGCCCTGGCCCTGCTCCTGCTGGCCGTGCGGCTCGTGAACGGGTTCCGGTACCCAGAACCGCCCGCGCTCGCGGTCAACCTCGACCCGGCGTCCTATCCCACGACCGTGCCCGGCGCGACCGTCGAGCGCGTCGACCTGGACCGTCTGCAGGGCTTCCACCTCAGCCCCGACACCCCCAGCCATGACGGGCTCGTCGTGATCTGGGGAGGGTCCGACGGCGGGCCCGACTTCGCCCGCGCCGCCCGCATCGCGGGGCAGGGCTACCACGTGCTCAGCCTGTTCTTCTTCGGGCAGCCGGGGCAGCAACCAATCCTCGCCGAGGTGCCCCTCGAGGCGTTCGAGGACGCCCTCCGCTGGCGCGCCGAGCACGCCCCCGGCCCCCTCACCGTGATCGGCACGTCCAAGGGCGCCGAGCTCGCCCTCGCCCTGCAGGCCCGCTACCCCGACATCGACAACCTCGTCGTCTACGCGCCCACGACCCACACGTGGCAGGGACTGGACTTCGCCACCGAGAAGTCGTCCTGGACGTGGGCCGGCGAGCCGGCCCCCTACGTCTCGTTCCGCCACGCAGACCCGCAGTCGGTCACGGCCATGTTCGCGGCGATGCTGCTGAACACCTCCGTCCGCCTGTACGAGCAGTACGCCAGCGCGCTGGCCAACGACCCGGACGCCGAGCGCGCGGCCATCCCGTTCAAGCTCTCAGGCCACCTGCTGGCCTTCGCCGGCGAGGACGACGCCATGTGGCCCTCCGCCGACGCCGCGCGGCACTGGGGCGCGCAGGCCCCCGGCCGCACCGAGGCGCACACCTACCCCGGGGCCGGCCACCTGTTCGGCGCGCACGACGGCTGGGCCGGCGGGTTCGCGATGGGCGGGAACCGCGCGGGCAACGAGGCCGCGCTCGCGGCGTCCGACACAGTGCTGGACGCCTCGCTCGCGGCCTGGCACCCGGCCCGGTGACACGCCCTGCCCACCCTGATGCACGGCTGCATCAGGTCGGGAGCTCCACCACCTGCTCCCCCAGCGGCACGAGCTCGACGTCGGCCTGCGCCACCTCGCGCACCAGCGGCAGCGCGGCCTCCGGGTCGTCGACGGCCAGGGTGAGCAGCACGGACGCGCCCCACTCGGCGTCCACCACGTCGACCCCGCGGTTCATCAGCGCGCCCTGCACCCGGCCGGCCTCGGACGCCCCGACCTCCAGCCCGACGAGCTGCCGGACGACCGGCCGCACCCGCGGCGTCCCTTCGAGTGCGCCGGCGACGGCGTCGGAGTAGGCCCGGACGAGCCCGCCCGTGCCGAGCAGCACACCCCCGAAGTAGCGGGTGACGACGGCGACGACGTTCGACATCCCCGAGCCGCGGAGCACCTCGAGCATGGGCATGCCGGCGGTCCCGGCGGGCTCGCCGTCGTCGGAGGAGCGCTCGACCGGCTGCGCCCCCGGCACCTCGACGACGAAGGCCAGGCAGTGGTGGCGCGCATCGGGGTAGCTGGACCGCACCCCGGCGACGACCTCGCGGGCGGCGTCCTCGTCGTCGACCCGGGCCAGCCGGGTGATGAAGCGCGACCGCCGCACCTCGATCTCCGTTTCGGCGTCGAAGCCGCGAGGGAGCCACAGGGTCATGGGACCCATCCTCCCATCGGGGGATCGTGCCAAGATGGTCCCCGATGAATACGATCGCCCCGCCAGACCAGACCGTCCACGCTGCTGCGCACGCACTCAGCGACGCCCAGGCCAAGCCCGTCGGCGCCCTCGGCCGGCTCGAGGAACTCGCCGCGTGGGTCGCGGCCTGCCAGGGCGAGTGCCCACCGCGGCCGCTGACCGACGTGCGCGTCGTCGTGTTCGCGGGTGACCACGGGGTGGCGGCGTCCGGCGTGTCGGCGTACCCGGCCGAGGTGACCCCCGCGATGGTGCACGGCATCCTGGCCGGCGGGGCGGGCGTGAACGCGCTCGCCCGGGCCGTGGGGGCGTCCGTCACCGTCTATGACTTCGGCGTGCGCGTGCTCGAGGGCGTGCCCGAGGAGGTGCAGCGGTTCCGCATCGGGCCGGCGCGGCCGATCCACCTCGAGGACGCCCTGACCGAGTCCGAGCTGGCCGCCGCGCTCGACGCGGGCGACACGATCGCCGCCGAGGCCATCGCCGAGGGCGCGCAGCTGCTCATCGCCGGCGACCTGGGCATCGGCAACACGACCCCCTCGGCCGCGCTGCTGGCCGCAAGCCTCGACCTGCGCGGCGCCGACGTCGCCGGCCGCGGCACCGGCATCGACGACAAGAAGCTCGCCGGCAAGGTCGCCGTGATCGACCAAGCCCTCGACCGCATCGGCGACCGCGCGCGCGACCCGCGCCAGCGCTTGGCCGCCCTCGGCTCAGCCGACATCGCCGCCGCGGTCGGCTTCATCAGCGGGGCCGTCCGCCGGGGAGTCCCGGTCGTGGTCGACGGCCTGATCGCCAGCGTCGAGGCGCTCCTGGCCGACGAGCTGCACCCGGGTGCCCGGGCGTGGATGGTCGCCGGCCACCGCTCGACCGAGCCGGGCTGCGAGCTCGCCCAGACCCACCTCGGCCTGACCCCCATCCTCGACCTGCAGATGCGCCTGGGCGAGGGGTCGGGCGCCGTGCTGTCCGTGGGCGTGCTGAAGGCCGCCGTGGCCGCGCTCCGCGAGGTCACGCTGCTCGCCGACCTGTGAGCGCCTTCGCCGACGGGCTCCGCCTCGCCTGGGGGACCCTCACCGCCCTCCCCGGTCCGGCCCCCCGCCGCGTCGACCGGTCGGTCGCCCGCGGGGCGATGAGCCTGGGTTGGCTGGTCGTCCTGCCGGTCATGGCCGCGGCCGCCGCCGCGGGCTGGGGACTGACGCTGGTCGGCGTCCCGCCCCTGGCCGCCGGCCTCGTCACCGTCGGGATCATCCAGCTCGCCACCCGCGCCATCCACGCCGACGGGCTGGCCGACACCGCCGACGGGCTGGGCTCGGGGCGTCCGGCCGACCGGGCCCTGGAGATCATGCGGCGCGGCGACGTCGGGCCCATGGGCACCACCGCGCTCGTCCTCGTGCTGGGCCTCCAGGCCGCGCTCCTCGGCGACCTCCTGGCCCGCCCGTGGGGCTGGGTCCTGGCGGCGCTCGCCCTCGCCACCGGACGCCTCGCGCTCGCCTCGGCCTGTTCCACGGTCATCCCCTCGGCGCGCCCGGAGGGCCTCGGCGCGGCGGTCGCCGGTTCGGTGCCGTCGTGGCTGGTCACGGCGCTGCACATCGGGCTGGTGCTGGTCGGCATGGTGCTCACCGACGCGCTCGCGAGCCAGCTGGGCGCCGACGTGCCCCGGCACGCCTGGGTGTGGGGCATGGTGATCGGGCTCGCCCTGACCACGGCCACCCTGTACGCCGCGGTCCGCAAGCTGGGCGGCATCACCGGCGACGTCCTCGGCGCGGTGGTCGAGCTGATGACGCTGGGCCTGCTGCTGGGCCTCGCGATCCGCTGAGCGCGAGCGCGCCCCTACAGGTGCAGCGGCCGCCCCGCCACCAGCAGCACAACGTCGTCGCAGACCGCCCCGAGCGCCTGGTTGGCCCGGCCGAGCAGGTCGGCGAACAGCCGCCCCGACGCGTGCTCGGACACCACACCCCAGCCCACCTCGTTGGTGACCAGCACGATCGGCCCGGGGTGTTCGGCCACGGCCGAGGCCAGGTCGGCGATCCGGCGCTCGAGCTCGGACGTCGCGACCGGGCGGGGGGTGTCCCAGCCCACGGCGTCCAGCTGGCGGGTCAGCCACGTGCCGACGCAGTCGACGAGCACGGGCCCGGGCTCGGCTCGCACCGCGGCAGCCACGTCCACGGTCTCGACCGTCGCCCACGACGCCGGCCGCGCCAGCCGGTGCGCGGCCACGCGGGCCGCCCACTCGGGGTCGACGTCGGGCTCGGCGGGGTAGCCGGGCGTGACGTAGGTCACCGACGTGCCGAGCTCGAGCATCGTCTGCTCGGCCCAGCGCGACTTACCACAGCGCACACCGCCGGTGACCAGGATCCGTTCCACGATCCGCACCCTACCGAGCCTGCCCGCGGTCTATGTTGGGGGCCGTGAGCAGCAGCCCCCGCTTCACCTTCGTCCGCCACGGGCAGTGCGTGGCGAACGCCCAGGGGCGCGTCGTGGGCCAGCTCGACAGCCCCCTCACCACGCTGGGGTACACCCAGGCCGAAGGGGCCGCGGTCCTCCTGGCCGGACGCCGCGACCTCACCGCCGTCATCACCTCCGACCTGCAGCGCGCCCACGCCACCGCCCGGATCATCGCCGGCGTGCTCGACCTGCCCCTCTTCGTCGAGCCGGGCCTGCGCGAGCAGCACTTCGGATCGATGCAGGGCGAGCTGTTCGGCGACCTGACCGCGTCCAGCCCCGGCCGCGAGCACATCAACGAGGTGCGCTGGGGCGGCGGCGAGTCGGTCGCCGACGTCTACGCCCGCGTGCTCGACACCTTCGTGCGCATCGAGGCCGCCCACCCCGGGCCGGTGGTGCTGGTCACCCACGGCCACGTGATCCAGATCGGCATGTCGCTGCTGCGCGGCCACGGCGCGCGCGACATCGAGTGGTTCGACCTGCCGAACGGCGGCATCGTCAACGCGCCGCCGCCGGTCCCGGCCACCTGACCCCGCACCACCCGCGACCAGCCATCAGGCCCCCGCCGGCACCGGCCTGTCCTCGAACGACCGCACGAACACCGGCACGTCGGGCGTGGAGGCCGCCTTGTCGTAGCGGTACCCGTCCGCGTCGAACCCGGTCAGCGCCGACGCCGTCCGCACGCGGTTGCGCACCAGCCAGCCCGCCATCGTGCCGCGGGCCCGCTTGGCGTAGAAAGAGACGATCTTGCGGGTGCCCCGCGCGTCGGTGTCCTCGAACCGGGGGGCGACGATGCGAGCCCCGAGCACCTCGGGCCGCACCGCCTTGAAGTACTCGTCCGAGGCCAGGTTGACCACCACGTCGGCGCCGGGCGACTCGGCCAGGTCGTCCCGCAGCACCTCCGAGATCCGGTCACCCCACCACGCGTACAGCGACGCCCCGCGCCCCGTCCTCAGCCGCGTCCCCATCTCCAGCCGGTAGGGCTGCATCAGGTCGAGCGGGCGCAGCACGCCGTAGAGCCCCGACAGGATCCGGACGGTCTTCTGCGCCTCGGTGAAGTCCCGCTCACCGAAGGCCGGGGCGTCCAGGCCCTGGTAGACGTCGCCGTCGAACGCGAGCACCGCCTGCTTGGCGTTCTTCGTCGTGAACGGCGGCGCGAAGTCGGCGTAGCGCTGGGCGTTGAGCGCGGCGAGGTCGTCGGAGATGTGCATGAGCGACGCGATCTCGGACGCCGGCAGCTCGCGCAGCACGTCGATGAGTTCCGAGCTCTGCGCGAGCAGGCGCGGCTCGGTGTGCTTGCGAGTGGCGGGCTTGGTCTCGTAGTCCAGCGACTTCGCCGGGGACAGCAGCGTGATCACGCCCCGAGGCTAGCCGAGCGGGCGCTACTGTCGCCTGCGTGCACTTCACCGAGTACCACGTCCGGATCGCCGGCTACGGCGTGATCACCGACGGCGACCGCATCCTGCTGGCCTGGTACAACGGCGAGCAGGGCAAGGCCGACCCGGGCTGGAGCCTGCCCGGCGGTGGCATCGAGTTCGACGAGCCCCTGTCGGCGGGCGTCGTCCGCGAGGTGCTGGAGGAGACCGGCTACACCGTCGAGCTCGGCCCGCTCCTGGCCGAGGACCACCTCACCTGGCCCGCCCGGCCGGACCGCGCGCCCATCCGCGCCCAGCGGTTCCTGTTCGCGGCGACCATCACCGGCGGCGAGCTCGGCACCCTCGAGGAGGAGGGCACGACCGACTTCGCGCGCTGGGTGCCCATGGCCGCCCTGGCCGACCAGCCGCTGGCCGACATCGTCATGCTGGCCCTGCGGGCCCTCGGCCGCTGACCGGACGCCGCGGGCTCAGTCGGCGTCGCGCGGCCAGGCGTTGGGCACGCACCCGCCGAGGTCGATGCTCTGCTGCATCATGACCGGCGCCGTTGCCCCCGCCTTCGGGCAGGCGACGTGCCCCTGGCCCAGGAAGTGCCCGACCTCGTGGTTGACGAGGTAAGCCCGGTACGTGCCGAGGTCGTCGTAGGTGGGCGTCATGTACTTCCACCGGTCGGAGTTCAGCACGACGTTCTTGCCGTTGCGGCAGTTCCACTTGCCGCCGGTCTCCAGCGGGGCGCACAGCTCGTCGGTGGTGTCGGGCGAGGTCACGTAGATCACCAGCTCGGCGGCGTCGACGTCGGCGACCAACTGGAACGTGCGCTTGCCGTAGCCGGCCCAGCCGCGCTCGTCGTCGAAGGTGGCCTGCACCTCGCGGGCGACCTCGTCGGGGTCGAGCTCGGTGGTGTCCTCCACGTTCACCACGTACGGCACGACGGTGGGCGCGGTGATGCCCGGCTCGAGCGTGATCGTGTTGGTCAGGTAGGCGCCCGACGCCACCGTGTCGGACGTCCAGACCTCCTGCCGCGCGATCTCGGGGATCTCGGGCGTCGGGCTGGGCGACGGGGACTTCGCGGCCGGGGCCGGCGCGTACTCCTCGGGCGCGCGCTGCGCCATCCACCCCCACAGCATGGCCAGCACGGCAAGGATCACCACGAAGACGAGCCACCAGACCCGGTACGGCTGGGGTCGGGACGGGCTCGCTGGCATGTCCCTCACCCTAGGCGATGGGCCCGACACTCCTACTTGACCGCGCCGGAGGTCAGGCCGGCCTGCCAGTAGCGCTGCAGCGTGATGAGCAGCACGATCAGCGGCAGCACGCCGAGCAGCGCGCCCTGCAGCACGGCGCCGTACTCGGGGTTGAAGTAGCCCATCATCCCGTACAGGCCGACCGTGACCGGCTTGAGCTCGGTCGAGGTGACCATCATCAGCGGCAGCAGGAAGTTGTTCCAGGTCGCGACGAAGATGAACAGGAAGATCGTCACCATCGCCGGCGCCAGCAGGCGCAGCACGATCTGGAAGAACACCCGCAGCTCGGACGCCCCGTCGAGCCGGGCGGCCTCGAGCAGTTCGTCGGGCACCGAGGCCTCGACGTAGATGCGGCCGAGGAACACGCCGAACGGCGACACGCACGACGGGATGATGACCGCCCACGGGGTGTTGACCAGCCCCATCGAGTGGAACATCAGGTACAGCGGCACCGTCATCAGCGCCACCGGGAACAGCAGCCCCGCCAGGACCATGCCCTGCACGACGACGCCACCCGGCGTCCGGAACTTGCTCAGGCCGTACCCCGCCGCGACCGAAACCAGGGTGCCGACCACCCCGGCGACCAGCGAGTAGAACACCGAGTTGCCGACCCAGCGCCACCGTCGTCCCCGTGATCGTGCTGTTCGGCTTCATCGAGAAGCGCCTCATCGGTGGCCTCACCGCCGGCGCGGTGAAGTAACCGCCGCGGCGAAGCGGGAGGCTGAACACGGGCTCTCGGTACACGAAACTCAAGCCCTCGGCGCAGAAAACCCAAGCCCTGGTCGTGCCTCCCGCTTCGCCGCGGCGCTCAGGCCAGCAGGGCCGCCCGCTCCAGGGGTGGGAGGGGGCCCTCGGAGTCGAGCAGCGTCTTCCAGAGGCGCTCCCGGGCCAGGTGGACCGCGCCCCGCGCGGTGACGTACTCGTCGAGCTCGCCCACAGCCACGTCGGGCGGGGTCTGCAGGCGGCGGTCCAGCTCGTCGCGGACCTCGTCCAGCACCGGCAGGATGACCGGACCCAGCGCGCCACCGAGCACCAGCAGCTCGGGGTCGACCAGACCGGCCGCGAACGCGACCTGCGGCACGATGTCGAGCACGAACCGCTGCGCCCCGGCCACGGCGACCGGGTCACCCTCGGCCGCGGCGACCAGCGCGCGGCCCTGGGCGTCGGCGTCCCCGGCGGACTCGACCCAGTCGTAGCCACCCGAGGCGGGCAACAACTCGTTCAGCGACAGCTCCCCCGCCGAGCCGTGGGCGCCGCGGTACAGCTGGCCGGCGAGCAGCAGCGCCAGGGAGGGGCGGCGTCCGAGGTGCACGTAGAGCACGTCGCGGCGGCCGAGGGCAGCGCCCTCGACCCGCTCGGCCCACAGCGCGGCCTTGGTGTCGTGCAACGTCATCACCGAACCCGGCAAGACCGAGCCGAGCACCTCGGCCGGGCGCAGGCCCACGAAGTCGGCCATCGCGATCGACCGGTCGAGCCGGTCGGAGTGGTCGAGCGCGCCCGAGACGGCGAGCCCGGTCATCCAGACCCCGCTCACGTCGACCGGCGCCAGCAACTCCACCAGCGCGGCCCGCGTGGCCTCCACACCAGGAACGCCCTGCTCGATCGACACCTCGCCGAGCACCTCGACGGAGCCCGAACCGGCGTCCAGCACCCCGCGGACGCGGTGGCCGCCGACGTCGAGCCCGAGCAGCCCCACGGGCGGCGTCGCCAGCCGGAACATGCTGGCCGGGCGCCCCACGCTGCCGCTGCTCTGCGCCTCGGGCACCACCCAGTGCTTGGTGACGAGCCCGCGCAGCACCTCGCGCGTGGACGCCGTGCTCAGCCCGACCTGCTCGGCCACCTGGGCGACCCGCACGGTCCCCGCGTCGCGGAGGGCGGTGATGACGGCCCGCTCGTTCCACTGGCGGACCGACGACGGGTCGGCGCTCGACGGCTGACGCATGTGGTCACCTCCTCGGACGCACGCGGTGGGCAACATGCGCAGCCTACCGCTCAGCACCCTCCCGGCGAGAGTTTGGTGGGACTCTTTCCAAATAGCGCGGGAGCGGCTAGCCTGAACCCATGATCCAGTTCGGAACGGGCGGCTGGCGCGCCATCATCGGTGACGGCTTCACCAAGGCCAACGTCCGCCTCCTCATCCAGGGCCTCTGCGACCGCATGGCCGCCGAGGGCGTCACCGGGCGCGGTGTGGTGGTCGGCTTCGACCGCCGCTTCCTGTCGCTGGAGGCCGCCCAGTGGGCGTGCGAGGTCTTCGCGGGCAACGGCGTCCCGGTCACGTTCATCGGACGCCCCGCGCCCACGCCCATGTTCATGTGGACCGTGCGCAACAAGAACACCCCCTACGGCATCGCCGTGACCGCCTCGCACAACCCGGCCCTCTACAACGGGATCAAGGTCTTCACCGAGGGCGGCCGCGACGCCGAGGCCGAGGTGACCAACGAACTCATGGCCCACACCGGCACCTCCACATCGTGCTCGACCCGATGTTCGGCGTCGCCCAGACCAGCCTGCAGACGATCCTGCACACCGCCCGCTGCCAGGTCGACGTCATCAACGACCGCCAAGATGGCCGAGACGGACGCCGTGATCGGCGGTGAGTCCTCCGGCGGCCTCACGGTGCGGGGCCACATCGCCGGCAAGGACGGCATCTACGCCGGCTCGCTCCTGGTCGAGATGGTGGCCGCCTCCGGCAAGAAGCTCTCCGAGCTGTGGGCCGACATCGAGTCCCGCTACGGCAAGCTCGAGTTGGTCGAGAAGGCCTACTCCTTCACCCCCGAGCGCCGCGCCGAGCTGCAGGACCGCGTGTTCGTCCACCAGGACCTGCCCGACTTCGCCGAGGTCCACGGCAGCTGGGCGGTCGACCGCGTCACATGGGACGACGGCGCCAAGATCTACTTCACCAACGGCGGCTGGGCCACGATCCGCTTCTCGGGCACCGAGCCCGTGCTGCGCGTCTTCGCCGAGATGGAGCACCTCGAGGACGCCGAGGCCGTCGCCGCCACCATCGCCGACCACCTGGGCCTGGAGGGCTGAACCATGGCAACGAACAAGGCCGTCGTGATGGCGCGCGGGCTGGGCTCGCGCATGAAGAAGGACGCGGACGCGTCGCTCACCCCCGACCAGGCCGCGGCCGCGGCGTCCGGGGCGAAGGCGATGATGCCGCTGGGCGGGCGCCCGTTCCTGGACCACTCGCTGAGCCGCCTCGCCGACGCGGGCCTCACCGAGGTGTGCCTGGTGATCGGCCCCGAGCACACGGGCGTGCGTGACTACTACGACTCCCTCGACCTCGAGCGCCTCGAGATCTTCTACGCGGTGCAGGACGAGCCGAACGGCACCGCCGACGCCGTCGCGTCGGCCGAGTGGTTCGCCGGCGCCGACCAGGTGGTCGTGATCAACGGCGACAACCTGTACCCGACCGAGGCGCTGGCCGCGCTCGCGGCGTCCGACGGCTCGGCGACGATCGGCTTCACCCCGGCCGGGCTGGTGGCGAACTCGAACATCCCCGCCGACCGGATGACCGCCTTCGCCAGCCTGACCGCCGACGAGTCCGGCGCGCTCGTCGAGATCGTCGAGAAGCCGACCCCCGAGCAGCTCGCCGCGCTCGGCGAGGACCGCCTCGTCTCCATGAACTGCTGGCTGTTCACCCCGGCCGTGTTCGACGCGTGCCGCGAGATCATGCCGTCCGCGCGCGGCGAGCTCGAGATCGTGGACGCCGTGCGCCTCCTCGTCTCCGACGGCGAGCGGTTCGCGGTACTCCCGTCCAGCGAGGGCGTGCTCGACCTGTCCTCGCGCGGCGACGTCGCTTCGGTGGCCTCGCTGCTGGCCGACTCCGAGGTCCGCCTATGAGTGCCCCGACCGCCGACCCGCTCCGCACCGCCGTGACGCGCGCCAGCTGGCGCGTGCCGGGACGCATCGAGGTCTTCGGCAAGCACACCGACTACGCCGGCGGGAACGTGCTCGGCTGCGCCGCCAGCCAGGCCGTCACCGCGGTCGCCCGCCCGCTCACGAACCGGGACGCCGCGGGCGTGGGCCTGCTCGCCCGCTCGGCCGCGTTCGACGGGCACCTCGCGCTGGTGCCGGACACCGACCCCGGCCTGCCCCCCGGGCACTGGGGCCGCTACGTCACCACCGCCTGGAACCGCCTGCGCGCCAACTTCGGCGAGCTCCCCGCCGCCGAGCTGACCTTCTCCTCCGACCTGCCGCTGGCCTCGGGCATGAGCTCCTCCTCGGCACTCGTCGTCGCCTTGGCGCTGGCCCTGGCCGACCTGGCCGGGCTCCGCGACGGCGAGCTGTGGGCGTCCGAGCTCGGGGATGACCGGCTGGCCTGGGCGTCCTACCTCGCGTCGGTCGAGAACGGCTCGACGTTCCGCTCGCTGGAGGGGCAGGCCGGCGTCGGCACGCGCGGCGGCTCCGAGGACCACACCGGCATGCTGTGCTCCCTGCCCGGCCGGCTGGGCCAGTTCGGGTTCGACCCGGTCGCGCACCACCGGCACGTGCCCCTGCCCGACGGCTACGTCTTCGTCATCGCCGTCAGCGGCGTGAGCGCCGAGAAGACCGGCGCCGCGCTGGCCGACTACAACCGCGCCTCCGACGCGATCGCCGCCTCGCTCGCCCGCTGGAACGAGGCCACCGGCCGCGCCGACCGCTCGCTGGCCGCCGCCGTGCGCTCGGCCCCCGACGCCGTGGCGCGGCTGATGGCCGCCGTCGGTGACGAGGCGCTGCGCACCCGCGTGGACCACTTCGTGCAGGAGTCCGAGCTCTTCGTGCCCGCCGCCGCCGACGCCCTCGAGCGCGGCGACCTGGCCGGCTTCGGCGCGGTCTCGGCCGACTCGCAGCTCCTCGCCGAGGCGCTGCTGGGCAACCAGGTTCCCGAGACGGTCGCCCTCGCGGCGTCGGCCCGCCAGCTGGGGGCTGCTGCGGCCTCGGCCTTCGGCGCGGGCTTCGGCGGCTCGGTGTGGGCGCTGGTCCCACGAGCCGACGCCGAGGGCTTCGCCGCGGCCTGGCTCGAGCGCTACACCCGCGACTTCCCGGCGCGGGCGGCCACGGCGTCCACGATCGTCACCGAGGCTGACCGGGCGGCGGAGCCCGTGGTGAGTAGGGTGTCCGTGTGAGGTTCCTCTTCCTGGGCGCGGGCGCGATCGGCACGTACATCGGTGGGTCGCTGGCAGCCTCGGGAACCGAGGTCGCGTTCGTCGAGCAGCCCGGCCCCGCCGAGCAGATCGCGCGCGACGGGCTGACGGTGGAGGCGGTGTCCGGCACGAAGGTGGTGCGCGACGTGACCGTGTACACCGACGCGGCCGCCGCCCTGGACGCCGGCCCCTGGGACGTCGCCGTCTTCGCCCTGAAGTCCTTCGACACCGCCGAGGCGGTCGAGCAGCTGCTCGCCACCGGGCGCCCCGTGCCGACGATCCTCTCCCTGCAGAACGGCGTCGACAACGAGCCCACGATCGCGGCCCGCCTCGGCGCCGACCGCGTGATCGCCGGCACCGTCACCACCGCCATCGCCAAGCCCGGCGTCGGCCACGTCGTCGAGGAGACCCACCGGGGCGTCGGCATCGCGCTCGGCCACCCGCTGGCCCGTGGTCTGGTCGAGGCGCTGGACGCCGCGGGCCTCTCCGCGCAGGCCTTCGACGCCGCGGGCCCGATGAAGTGGTCGAAGCTGCTCACCAACCTGCAGGGGTCGGCGGTCTCGGCGATCCTCGACCTGCCCGTCGGCGAGGTGTTCGCCGACAAGCGCCTGCACGCGGTCGAGACCGCCTCGCTGCGCGAGTGCCTGGCCGTCATGCGCGCGCAGGGCTTCGCGCCGGTCGACCTGCCCGGGACGCCGGTGCGGCTCCTCGCCTTCGCCGTCGAGCGCCTGCCCAAGCCGGTCACCCGCCCGATCTTCACCCGCCTGCTGGGCGGGTCACGCGGCCACAAGATGCCGTCGCTGCACATCGACCTCCACGCCGGACGCCGCCGCTCCGAGGTGGGCTACCTCCACGGGGCCGTCGTGCGCCACGGCGCGGCCGTGGGCGTCCCGACCCCGGTCAACGCGGTGCTGACCTCGGTGCTCGAGGGACTGACCGCCGGCACCGAGGACATCGAGGCCTTCCGCAAGCGCCCCGAGGCCCTGCTGGCCCGGCTGTAGCGCTACTCCCCCGGGTACCTGACGCCCACCTGCGCCCTGAGCTCGTCCAGCGTCTCCATGACCGAGATCGTCTCCCGCCACGGCAGCAGCGGCGACTCGGATGCCCCATCGGCCACCAGCTGCGCCACATGGGCCGCCTCGTGGCACAGCCCCAGGTGCCCCTCGATGACGGGCGGCGCCGACTCGTGCACCTCCCCGTCCCGGGTCACCAGCCGCACGACGCGCGGCGTGTAGAACGGTCCGTCCAGCTCGATCCGCGCCTCCGAGCCGCTGATGGCCGCGACGGTCGGCGTCCGGGCGGCCAGCGTGGTGTGCACCACCGACTGCGCAGCCGAGGCGTACGTCAGCACCGCCGAGACCTGCCGGTCGACGCCGGTCTCGGTGAGTGTCCCCCGCGCGACCACCCCGGTCGGCGCGCCCAGCACGAACGACGCGTACGAGACCGGGTACACGCCCAGGTCGAGCAGCGCCCCACCGGCCAGCCCGGGCGCGAACAGCCGCGACGCCGGGTCGAGGGCGAACCACTGCCCGTGGTCGGCGGTGAACGTCTCGACCTCGCCCAGCGCCCCCGACGCCAACAGTTGCCGCACGATGTCGGTCGTGGGCAGGAACCGGGTCCACATCGCCTCGACGCAGGCGACGCCGGCCGCGCGGGCGGCGTCCACGACCTCGAGGGCCTCGGCCGCGTTGCGCGTGAAGGCCTTCTCGACCAGCACGTGCTTGCCGGCCGCGATCGCCAGCAGCGCGTGGTCGCGGTGGTGGGAGTGCGGCGAGGCGACGTACACCGCGTCGACCTCTGGGTCGGCCACGAGCGCCTCGTAGGAGTCGTGGACCCGCCCGATCCCGAACCGCTGCGCGAAGGACGCCCCGCGCTCGGCCGAGCGCGACCCCACCGCCACCACCCGCTGGCGGGTGAACCGCTGCAGGGCCTCGACCATGGTGGCCGCGATGCCGCCGGGGGCGAGGATGCCCCAGTTGAGCGGAGGGGCGTGCAGTGGGTCGGGCGTGCGGGGCGACGGCAGGTTCATCGCCCCAGCATCGCACTAGGCTGCCGGTCATGACCGAGGTACCCGACGGCTCCGAACCCGTGGCTCTGGCCAACTGGCTGTTCGACCTCGCCCGCCAGGGCGACGCGGCCCGCCTGGCCGCCTACGTGGACGCCGGCGCCCCCGTCGACCTGACCGACGCCGACGGCAACACCCTGCTGATGCTGGCGGCCTACCACGACCAGCCCGCAACGGTCGCCGCCCTCGTCGAGCGCGGCGCCGACGTCGAGGCCCAGAACCGCCGCGGCCAGTCGCCGCTCGCTGGCGCGGTGTTCAAGCAGGCCGACGAGGTCGTCCGCGTGCTGCTGGAGGCGGGCGCCGATCCCGATGCCGGGACGCCCACCGCCCGCCAGACCGCCCAGATGTTCGGACTCCCCGAGCTGTTCGGTGAGCCCGCCTGAGCCCATCCGAGCCACGTGTCGGTTCGTGCCTTTGCCGACCCACGCCGCAGATCCGTCAAATCCCCGACCGCTGATTTGACGCTTCCCGGCTCCGCAGTGGCAAAGTCCGGGTCAGGGCACCAACCACGTGATGATCAGCGACACGGTCAGGCCGGTGAGGCCCATCGCCAGCCCCGAGAACGCGCCCTGGGTCTGTCCCTCCTGGAAGGCCCGCGACGTGCCCACGCCGTGCGAGGCCACGCCCATCGCCAGCCCGCGCGCCCGCGGGTCGGTGACGCGCACCAGGTCGAGGATCTTGGGCCCGATCACCGCGCCCGCCAGCCCCGCGACCATCACGAACAGCACCGCCAGCGGTGCGAGCCCGACGATCTGCTCGGCCAGCGCCATCGCGATCGGGGTGGTCGCCGACTTCGGTGCCATGGACGCCGCCAGCTCCGTCGAGCCGCCCAGCCACAGCGTCACCCAGTAGCCCGAGATGATCGAGAAGAAGGCGCCCACGAGCACGGCGCCGAGCACCATGGGCGCGGCCTCCTTCACGTGCGAGGCCTGCCGGTGCAGCGGCAGTGCAAGGGCGACCGTGGCCGGCCCCAGCAGGATCGTCAGGATGCTCGCCCCGTCCGCGTAGGCCGAGTAGTCGATGCCGGCCACGACCAGCACGATGCTGATCACGGTCACGGTGATGAGCAGCGGGGTCAGCAGGGGGTGGCGCCCGGAGCGCTCCCAGAGCTTGTCGGCGGCCCAGTAGACGCCCACGGTCAGGGTGAGCGCGAGCAGCGGCGAGGTCGAGAGCCACTCCCACGTGGCGGTCAGGTTCTCCATCACGCGGCCTCCTGCTTCGGACGCCGCGGGCGCAGCCAGACCGCCACCCAGGCCACGAGGATGAACGTCACCAGCCACGTGCCGAAGGACGCCACCGCCGCCGGGAACCACTGCGCGGCCACCTGGGGGCCGTACGCCACGATGCCGACGGTGGTCGGGACGAACATGATCGGCAGGTAGCGCACCAGCACGTCGGCGGCCCGGACCGAGGGCGCGCCCTCGCGCGGGTGGTGCCAGCGCAACCACCCGAAGAACAGCACCATCCCGATCACCGGACCGGGGATGGGCAGGCCCGTCAGCCGGACGACCAGCTCCCCGACCAGCTGGAACGCCAGGAGCAGCGCGAGACCTCCGATCATGGTCGCCAGTCTCGCACCGGTCGCCGCCCCGCCCCACCGGGGCCCACCACGGCGGACGTCGGACCCCTCCGTACACTGCACGACATGAATCCGCTGGACGCCTCGTTCCTCGGCCTGCCCCTGCACCCGCTCGTCGTGCACCTGGTCGTGGTGGCGCTGCCGGTGGGCGCGCTGGCCACGGTGGCGTCCGTGGTGTCCCCGGCGGTGCGGTCCCGGTTCGGGCTGCTGTCTCTGGCCACCCTGACCCTCGGGGCGCTCGCGGCGATCGCGGCCAAGTTCTCGGGCGAGGCGCTCGCCGAGACGGTGACGCGCCCCGAGTCCCACGAGCGGTTCGGCAACCTCACGCTCGTCGCCGCTCTCGTCACCGCCGCGCTGGCGTGGCTGTGGTGGTGGCTCGAGCGCCGCCGCGAGCAGGCGCCCCCGGGCACGAGCGGGTTCGGGGCGATGGCGGTCGGCGGGCTCGTCGCCACCGCGGCCCTCGCCGTCACCGGCCTTGCAGTCGCGACCGGGCACTCGGGCGCGCAGGCCACGTGGTCCAGCCGCCTGGCCGCCCCGGCCGCGGCAGGCGGCACGGCCGCGCCCGCGGCGTCCACGTTCACGATGGAGGAGGTGGCCTCGCACGACTCGGCCGAGTCCTGCTGGGCCGTGGTGGACGGCAGTGTCTACGACCTGACCCGCTGGGCCGGCCTCCACCCCGGCGGGTCGCAGCGCATCCTCGACCTGTGCGGAACCGACGCGACCGAGCGGTTCCAGGTGCAGCACAGCCGGAACCCGCGCTCGAACGCCCAGCTCGACGGCCTGCGCATCGGCACCCTCGCCTGACGCCAGCCTTCACTGACAGCGTTCGTCGCATGGCTTCCTCCCCGTGGTGCCTCATAGTCAAGTCCCCGGCTGATGGGGCGTGTGCCTCACAGATTTTTCCCCGGGAACGGGGGTCTAGCCGGCGCGGATCTTGAGGGCTTTGATGTCGGGGGCTCGCCAGGTGAGTTGGTCTTCGAGGCGGCGGGTCTTGGTGGCGGCCAAGCGGGTCAGTTCGGCTTGGAGTTCGGTGATCTGCCGGGCGATCCGGGTGGGTTTGAGGGTGGCCTTGTAGGCGGCGAGTTCGTGTTCTTGGGCGGGGCTGAGGACGCCTGCCTCGAGGAGCCGCCGGTAGGGGGAGCGGGGCTGGTCGTAGAGGCGCTTGCGGCGGCCGAGTTTGTCGGTGCCGTACCCGATGGGTTTCTTGGTGGGGGTGAAGAAGTTCAACCTGTCGTTGACCAAGGGCCACAACTGGGTCAGGAGGTCGAGTTCGGCCGGGGTGTCGTAGCGGTGGTAGAACCCGTATCGGCGCACGAGGTGCCCGTTCTTGGACTCGATGGTGGCTTGGTCGTTGCTCTTGTAGGGCCGGGATCGGGTGAAGAACACATCCCGGTCACCGGCCCAGCCGATGATCTGGTGGTTGATGAACTCCGAGCCGTTGTCGCAATCGATGCCCGTCACGGCGAACGGCACCGCCTCAACGAACGCGTCGAAAGCGGCCAGCACGTGCACGCGGGCGTTGTTCCGGATGGGATGGGTGTACACCCAGCCGGTGTGCACGCAGGTGAAGTTCACACTCCTGGCGAACTCGCCCTTCAGGGTGGGCCCGCAATGGGCGACCGTGTCGACCTCGAAGAACCCGGGTTCGCCCTCGACCTCGTCACCGGCCTTGCGTACCTGGATCGATTGGCGCAACAGGTGCCCGGGCTTGGTGCTGGTCTTGCCGCGGATCGGGTCCCGCGCTTTGGCCGGCGCCAGGTAGCGGTCGATCGTGGCCGCGGACATGGCCTCGAGCTCGGCACGGACCCCGTCGTGGTAGTGCTCCACCCCGGGCACCAGTGACCCTTCGGCCTCCATCGCGTCCAGCCAGTCGCCCATCGCGGCAGCCAGGTACTTGCCGCAACTACCGCCACTGGTGGCCCACACCTGTTGCAGGACCTTGGTCGCGTCGTAGGAGTACCGGCGTGGCTTGGTCTTGCGCCGGTCGATCACCGCGACCGTCGCAGTGGCTCGTCCCGGCGCCTGCAGCAACCGCAAGCGGAGTTGCTGACGGGCATGGTCACGGTTCCAGCCCGTCACCTCGACCACTTGGTCCAAGATCAAGCTCTTGCCGTGCTTCGGCGCGTCCGCGTACGCCTGTGCGTACCGCTTGGTGACCTCGACCCTGGCCTTCATCGACAACTTCTCCTCAAGCAGCACACCCCATCGTGGCCGGCCCCACCCCCTCACGCGGGGAAAGTCTGTGAGGCACAGCACCCTGCTACGCGGGGACTATGTGTGAGTGTCGTCGCTCCCTTCCCGCGGCGGACCGCCATTGGATATCGTGCGGACACTCAACACGTGGAGAGGGACCCGCAGGAAGACCAGGACCGCTGTCGCCCTTGTGGCGGCGTCCGCGTTGGCCATCGGGGGCGCGAGCCTGCCCGCCCTGGCCGCGCCCGACAAGAACATCGACATCAACGTGGCGCTGAAGGCCGACATCACACCGGCCGCGCTCAAGGCGCTCGGCGCGTACGGCAAGGTCACCGGCCAGCTGCCGCAGATCGACGCCGTCACCATGAAGGCGCGCAGCTCGGCGCTGCCGAAGATCCAGGCGCTCGACATCGTCGCCGCCGCCAACCCGGACGCCAAGCGCATCGGCAAGCCGGTGGTGCCCAGCGAGAACCAGGGCCAGCAGGCCTTCTACTACCTGGGCGGCACTTCGATGGCCGCGCCGCACGTGGCCGGACTCGTCGCCCTGATGGCCGAGAAGGACCCGGGCCTGACCCAGACCGAGACCGAGACGATCCTGGAGTCGACCGCCGTGGCGCTCGACGCCGGCTGCGCCGCCGTGCGCCCCGGCCCCGGTGCCGCCCCGGCCGAGGTCTGCTGGGGCGAGAACGCCACTGCCCACGGCCTCGTCAACGCCGTCGACGCCCTCGCCGCGCTCGACTGACCACACGGCAACAACCACCTGGAGGACCCCGGCGCATGCCGGGGTCCTCCTCGCTTCCGGATAGGCTCTCCCCCATGACCGAAAGCCCGCCGACTCCCTCTGACTTCATCCGCGACATCGTGCGTCGCGACAACGAGGAGGGCACGTACGGCGGGCGCGTGCAGACGCGGTTCCCACCCGAGCCGAACGGCTACCTGCACATCGGCCACGCGAAGGCGATCGTGACCAACTTCGGCATCGCCGAGGACTTCGACGGCGTGTGCAACCTGCGCCTGGACGACACCAACCCCGAGTCCGAGGACGTGGAGTACGTCGAGGAGATCAAGTCCGACATCGCGTGGCTCGGCTACACCCCGGGCATCACCGTGCACGCCTCCGACTACTTCGAGCAGCTGTACGCGTGGGCCGAGTACCTCGTCGAGCAGGGCAAGGCGTACGTCGACGACCAGGACGCCGAGACGATCTCGGCGCAGAAGGGCGGCTTCGGCACGCCTGGCGTCGAGTCGCCGTTCCGCGACCGCACGCCGGAGGAGAACCTCGACCTCCTGCGCCGCATGCGTGCGGGCGAGTTCGGGGACGGCGAGCGCGTGCTGCGCGCGAAGATCGACATGGCGTCCGATGACATGTGGCTGCGCGACCCGGTGATGTACCGCATCCGGCACGCCCACCACCACAACACCGGCGACGCGTGGGTCATCTACCCGACCTACGACTGGGCGCACGGGCAGTCCGACGCGATCGAGGGCGTCACGCACTCGCTGTGCTCGCTCGAGTTCGAGAGCCACCGCCCCCTGTACGACTGGTTCCTGGCCCAGCTGCCGCTGGAGGGTGCCGCGCCGAAGCAGCGCGAGTTCGCCCGCCTGGAACTGACCCACACCGTCACCTCGAAGCGCCGCCTGCGCACGCTGGTCGAGGAGGGCGTCGTCGACGGCTGGGATGACCCGCGCATGCCCACCCTGTCCGGCCTGCGCCGCCGCGGCTACCCGGCCTCGGCGATCGTGGCCTTCTGCGAGGCCACCGGCGTCACCAAGACCAACTCGCGCAAGGCGATCGAGGAGCTCGAGGCGTTCGTGCGCCGCGACCTCAACCTGTCCGCCCAGCGCCGTATGGCCGTGCTGCGCCCCCTCAAGCTGGTGCTTACCAACTGGCCGGTCGACTCGGAGGGCGCCCCGGTGGTGGAGCACTTCGAGGTGGCCAACAACCCCGAGAACCCCGAGGACGGCACCCGTCAGGTGGCCTTCTCCGGCGAGCTGTGGATCGAGTCCGACGACTTCGCCGAGGTGCCCCCGCCGAAGTTCTTCCGGCTCTCCCCCGGGCGCGAGGTGCGCCTGCGCGGCGCGTTCTTCGTCACCGCGACCGACGTGGTCAAGGACGACGCGGGCCAGGTCGTCCAGGTCAACGCCACCTACGACCCCGCGTCGCGGGGCGGCAACTCCCCCGACGGGCGCAAGGTGAAGTCGACGATGCACTGGGTCTCGGCGGCGCACGCCACCCCGCTGCAGGTTGCGCTGTACGAGCGGCTGTTCACGACCGAGGTGCCCGGGGCGGCGACCGGTGAGGCCCTCGACGACCTCAACCCCGCCAGCCGCGAGGTGCTGTCGGGCTGGGGCGAGGCGGCCCTCGCCGACGTCGAGTCGGGCCAGGTCGTGCAGTTCGAGCGCCTGGGCTACTTCGCCGCGGACCCCGACACCGCCGGCCTGTTCCACCGCACGGTGGGGCTGCGCGACGAGTGGGCCTCGATCCAGAAGCGGGGCTGATCGTTGATGTTTTCGTCACGGAGAGAAGTGTCCTAGCCTGAACCCCGTGCCCACGACCTTCCACCCGGTGCGCGCCCGGGCCGGGATCTCGTTGATGTTCTTCACCAACGGCTTCCTCGTCGCGAACCTGATGCCCCGCTACCCGGAGGTGAAGCAGGCCTTCGACCTGTCCAACACCGAGTTCGGTGTCGTCGTCGCGATGATGGCCCTGGGCTCGATGGTCGCGTCCTGGCTGCCGGCGCCCCTGATCCGCCGCTTCGGCGCCGGCCCGGTCGCCTTCTTCGGCACGGTGGGCATCGCCGCGGCGGTCACCACGATCGGCTTCGCACCGCACGTGTTCCTCGTGGCGGCGGCGATGGCCGTCTCGGGCTTCTCCGACGCCGTCACCGACACCGCCCAGAACGTGCACGGCCTCCTGGTCGAGGACTCCTACGGCAAGTCGATCATCAACTCCCTCCACGCCCTGTGGAGCCTGGGTGCCCTCGCCGGCGGGGCGTCCGGTTCGCTGGCGGCCACCCAGCGCGTGCCCCTGGGCTGGCACCTGCTGGCCGCCTGCGTGGTCGGGGTGGTGCTGGCCGGTATCGCCATGCTGATGGCCCGCCTGCCCGATCACGTCGTGCGCCGTGCGGCCGATTCCACCGAGCGCCCCGAGTCGACGCGCCTCACGCGCGCCATGTGGCTGCTCCTGCTGCCGCTCGGCCTGCTCACCATCGTGGGCATCCTGCCCGAGGAGGCCGCCATGAACTGGGGCGCCCTCTACCTCGTCCAGGTCATCGACACCCCCTTCGGGGTCGCGGGCCTCGCGTTCGTCGCGATGATCGCTGCGCAGACCGTCGGGCGCCTCCTCGGCGACCCGGCCACCGACCGCTGGGGCTCGGTGGCGGTCATGCGGACCGGCGGCGTCCTCATCGCGCTGGGTGGCGTGCTCATCGTGGGCTTCCCGGTGCTGCCGGTCGTGCTGACGGGGTTCGCGCTGATCGGCTTCGGCTGCGCGACCGTCGTGCCCGCCGCCTACGCCGCGGCCGGACGCCTCCCCGGCCTGCCCGAGGGCGCCGGTGTCGCGATCGCCAGCTGGTTGCTGCGGATGGGCTTCCTCGCCGCCCCGCCGCTGGTGGGCTTCATCGCCGACCAGACCAGCCTGCGCGTGGGCCTCGGGATCCTCGTCGTCTCGGGCGTCGCGGTGTTCGCCCTGGCCCACCGGGTGCGCCCGGTGGCGGCCACCCCCGCCCCCGCCACGGCCTCCTGAGCACCCGCGCACGACGCCGAGCAGGCTGACGTCGATCGCGCGGTCACTCCGTGACGTCGGCGACCTGGGCACCGAGCGCGGCCAGCGCCGCGTCGGCGTCGACGGTGATGCCGACCCCGTGGGCCCCACCGCCCATCGAGATCCGGCGGCCGACGACGGCGGCGTCGGCGATCACCGGCCATGCGTGGGTCGACCCGAACGGGGTGATGGTGCCGCGCTCGTAGCCGGTGACCTCGCGGGCGGTGGCGGCGTCGGGCATCGACAGCCGGCTCACCCCCAGCAGGGCGCGCAGCTTGGGCCAGCTGAACTCGCGGTCGCCCGGCACGAGCACGAACACGTAGTCGTCCTCGGCGCGCCGGACCACGATCGTCTTGACCAGGTCGCGCGGCTCGATCCCGCGGGCGGCGGCGGCCTCCTCGAGCGAGTTCACGCGCCCATGACGGGTGACCTCGTGGTCGAGGCCGAGGGCGGTGACGGCCTCGATGGGCGGCGTGGTGGCGTCGGTGGCACTCATGCGGGCAACCTACAACCCATGACCGTCATCGACGACTACCTCGCGGAGTACTCCGGCCCCCACCGCGAGCACATGGACGCCCTCCGCGCGATCATCACGCGGCTGGCCCCCGACGCGACCGAGGCGCTGTCGTGGGGGATGCCGACGTGGAAGCTGAACGGCAACCTCATCCACGTGGCGGCGGCCAAGCACCACGTCGGGCTCCACCCGGGCGCGGACGGCGTCGCGTTCGTGAGCGAGGAGCTCGCCGAGCGCGGGTTCAGGTTCAGCAAGGGGACGATCCAGCTGCCCGTGGACCGGCCGATCCCGGTCGACCTCGTCGAGCGCCTGGTCACGTTCCGGGTCGCACAGCAGGAGGCGAAGGCATGAGCCATCCGCAGATGTTCGCCGACGACGACCCGATCCTGGCCCGCCTACGTCGGCCCGTTCGGCTGGCTGGCGATCGCCCTCGACACCTGGGAACCCAGCTGGGACGAGGTGCTCGACCTGCTCGACGAGTCGTTCCGCATGACCGCCCCGCCCAAGCTGGTGAAGGAGCTGGATTCCCGTGCGGGCTGACCGCGCCGAGGGCTCTACTTAGACCGTCATCAAAGTAGAGCCCTCGACGTGATCCCTCGATAAGTGTCGTCGGGGCGTGCCAGAGTGAGGTCATGGCGAAAGCACCCCGCACGACCTTGACGTTCCTCGGTGCGGCGAGCACGGTCACCGGCTCGAAGTACCTCCTCCAGGTGGGCGACCGGCGGGTGCTGGTCGACTCGGGCATGTTCCAGGGCGAGAAGAAGTGGCGCGAGATGAACTGGGAGCCGTTCCCGGTCGACCCGGCGTCGATCTCCGACATCGTGCTCACCCACGCGCACATGGATCACGTGGGCTACCTCCCCGCCCTGACCAAGGGCGGGTTCGACGGGCCCATCTGGTGCACCGAGGGCACCCGCCAGCTCGCCGAGATCGTGCTGCGCGACTCGGCCCACCTGCAGGAGCAGGAGGCGGAGGACGCCAACGAGCAGGGCTACTCCAAGCACGACCCGGCGCTGCCGCTCTACACGACCGAGGACGTGGAGGCCATGCTCGGCCAGTTCGTCACCCTCGAGTACGACACCGACTTCGAGCTCACCGGCAACGAGCGCCCGGGCTTCACCGCCAAGCCCGAGGAGCTGGTCACCATCCACCTCACGCGCGCGGGCCACATCCTCGGCTCCGCCTCGGTCAACCTCTGGACGCCGTCGGCGTCGGTCCTCTTCTCCGGCGACCTGGGCCGCAAGGACCACCCGGTGCTCAAGCCCCGCGAGGTGCCCGGCGGGGCGCCGTTCGTGCTCATCGAGTCGACCTACGGCGACCGCGAGCACCCCGAGCCCGGGAACCTGCCCCACGAGGGCTTCGCCGACGTGATCCGCCGCACGATGGCGCGCGGCGGCTCGGTGGTGATCCCGGCGTTCGCGATCGACCGCACCGAGATCATCCTCAAGACGATCTCCGACATGGAGCGCGAGGGCCGCATCCCCGACGTGCCGGTGTTCGTGAACTCGCCGATGGGCGTCCGGGCCCTGCGGGTCTACCAGACGCTGACCGACGAGCTGCGCGACGACCTCCACCCCGAGGACTTCGTGAAGATCCCCGACCTGACCGCGGTCGAGACCGCCGACGACTCCAAGAAGCTCACCGCGGATGGCGGCCACGGCCCGGCCGTCATCATCTCGAGCTCGGGCATGGCGACCGGCGGCCGCGTGCTGCACCACCTCGAGAAGATGCTGCCCGACCCGAAGAACGCCGTGATCCTGACCGGCTACCAGGGCGTCGGCACGCGCGGGCGCCAGCTGTCGGAGGGCGCGACGCAGATCAAGATCCGCGGCAAGTACATCCCGGTGAAGGCCGAGGTCTACCACGACCGAGAGTTCTCGGTGCACGCCGACTGTTCCGACCTGCTCGACTGGCTCCGCGAGCTCGACCCTCAGCCGCAGGAGGTCTTCTGCGTCCACGGCGAGGAGGACGCCTCGAAGGCGTTCGCCGCGCGCATCCAGTCCGACCTCGGCCTCAACGCGGTCGTGCCGCGCCACGGCGAGGTCGTGCTGCTCGACACCGACGGGGTGGAGCCGCACGTCGGCACCGGCCAGAAGAAGGCGGCCCCCGCGCCACGGCCCAAGCGGACGCCCGCCGGGCCGGCCACGCGGCGTCCGGTCTCTGCTGCCCCGACGGCCGCCGTCGGCGACCTGCCCGCGGGCAAGCTCGCCTACCGGCTGGTCACGGGCGAGCCCGCGGCCGCGTTCGACCAGGAGGTGAGCGCCGCGCTCGGCGAGGGCTACACGCTGGCCGGGTCGCCGACGCTGGCGTTCTCGGGCGAGAAGGTCATCGCCGGCCAGGCCCTGGTGTGGTCGGGGCGGGTCCCGGCCGTGGCGCCGGCAGCGCCCGCATCCCAAGCCGTCGCCGTGACCGCCGAGACCGGCGAGCCGGCCGACGGGGCCGATCCCGACGGCACGACGCGCGTGGACCGGCCCGAGCCGGTGGGCCAGGAGGACTGACCGGTCGGGTTGGGCGTCTGGGCCGTGCCCGGGCGCCCGGCACCCGCGTCCCGAGGGGAGTGCTCCCCACCCGAACCGTCGGTGGGGAGCGTTAGGGTCGTGCCATGACTTGGACCACCCCCTCAGTCCCGGCCGCTGGCGGCCACGCCCTGCTCCCCCACGGCCCACTCACCCTCGGCGACATCGTCGGCGGCGCGTGGCGCGTCTACAAGGCCCGGTTCGGGCTCTTCCTGAAGCTCCTGCTGATGCCGTTCCTGATCATGTTCGGCGCCACCCTGGTCTTCGGCCTCGTCATCGCGGCGATGGTGCTGGCCGACCCGCGCGGCGGGCAGCAGGCCACCCCGGCCGTCATCGGCCTGGGCATCCTCTTCTACATCGCCATGCTGGCCATCTCGCTGCTGGTGTACGTCTACCAGGGTCGCACGGTGATCGGGGGCATCGACCTGGCCACCGGGCGGGCCAACCCGACCAGCGCCAACCTCGCCGAGCGCACGCGCGGCATGCTCGGCCGCGTCTTCATCCTGATGCTGATCGCCTTCGCCGCGAGCATCGTCCTGGTCGTGGCGCTCATCGCGGTGCTGGTGCCGATCGGCATGGCCGCCGACTCCGACAGCGGCAGCGCCAACGGCGCGAGCATCCTGCTCGGGTTCGTGTTCCTGACCGCGGTGTACGTGGGCGCGATCTGGTTCATGATCAAGGTCGTCTACACGATCCCGGCCATGGCCGAGGAGGGGCTCGACGCGATCCCCTCGATCAAGCGGTCGTTCCAGCTCACCAAGGGTGCGTTCTGGAAGACGTTCGGCTACCAGCTCGTGCTCGGCCTCATCGGCATGGCGCTGTTCCTGGTGCCCTACTTCGTGATGATGGGGGCGGCCTTCGCCCTGGCCCAGTCGCAGGGGCAGAACTCCGCGGCCGCGCTGACCGGCATGGGCTTCGCGCTGCTCGTCCTGTACGCCGTGCTGCTGCTGTACGTGCCCTACCAGTACCTGTTCACCGGCCTGATGTACCTCAGCCGCAGCCGCGAGCAGGCCGGCGTCACCGCGCCGAGCCAGTACGGCGGCTCCTACGGCGTCAACCCGTGGGACGCGCCCCCCGCACCGCCCGCGCCCGGCGACTCAGCGCCGCGGGGCTGACGGCTTCTTCACGTCGAGCAGCTTGGCCGCCCGCGAGAGGAGCTTGACCAGCTTCTCGGCGTCGGCGCGGCCGAGCTGCTCCGACAGCGCATCCTCGACACGCGTGGCCGCGGCCGCCTCGAGCACGGCCCGCTCACCCTTGGTCAGGTCGGCCCAGCGCGAGCGGGCGTCCTTGGGGTTCTTCTCCCACGTCACCTGGCCGCGCTCGACGAGCTTCGCGAGGGACGCCGACACGTGCGACTGCGCGAACCCGGTCCGCCCGGTGATGTCGCGCACGGCGCTGCGACCGTGCAACAGCAGGTCGTCGAGGATCGCCAGTTCCCCCGGTGTCGTCGCCTTGTCGGAGTGCGCGTGCGTCAGGTCGCCCGCGAGGCCGGACAGGCGGCGTCCGAGTTGGTGCAGGGTGGCGGCTCTCATGGGTGCATCGTATCCATCGTTGCCGATTCATCGCCAACGATGTAAAGTTCCGAGACGCCCCAACCAGTGTCAGGAGCCTTCTTCATGGGTCGCTACGACTTCGCCATCACCAAGGTGGGCCAACTGCTCGACGACCCCGAGGCCGTCGCCGTCATCGAGCGGCGCTACCCCGGCCTGACCCGCCAGCCGATGGTCGCCCTGATGAAGGGCATGCCGGCCGAGAAGGCCTTCGGCATGGCCGCGGGCTACATCGGCCAGGACGAGCTGGACGCCGTCCGCGCCGAGCTCGAGAGCCTCTGACCCAGCGCCGACAGCTTGCGTTCCCAGCGCCGACAGCCTGCGCATAGGCTCGAGCGCATGATCACCCTCACCGGATTCACCGACGAGGCGCTGACCAGCTTCCCCGGCCAGGTGCGCATGGCGTCGCAGGCCGGACTGACCCACATCGAGCTCCGCCGCATCGGCACCCGCCCCATCCTCGAGGCGTCCACCCGCACGCTCGCGGCAGGGCAGGACGCGCTGGCCGACCACGGCGTCCGGGTCTCGTGCATCGCCACCGGTCTGGGCAAGCAGCCGGTCAACGCGCCGCTCGGCCCCCACCTCGACGGGCTGCGGCGGGCCGCGGCGTTCGCCCACCGGTTCGGCACGCCGTTCGTGCGCACGTTCTCGTGGTTCACCACCACGCCCGACACCGACCGGGCCCGGGTCCTCGACCAGATGTCGCTGTTCGCCGCGGTCGCCCAGGACGAGGACGTCACCCTCCTCCACGAGAACGAGAAGGGCATCTTCGGCGACACCCCCGAACGCTGCCTGGAACTCGTCGCGGCCAGCGGCAACACGCTGCGCCTCATCTTTGACCCCGCCAACTTCGTGCAGTGCGGCGTCCGGCCGTTCGACCACGCGTGGCCGCAGCTGGTCGACGACGTCTCCTACCTCCACGCCAAGGACGCCCGCGCCGCCACCGGCCGCGTCACCCCGGTCGGCGAGGGCGACGGCCAGTGGGCCGAACTCGCGGACTGGCTCCGCGCCTCCGACTGGGACGGGTTCTGCTCACTCGAGCCGCACCTCGGCCTCAGCGGTCGAGGTGGGCCCGTCACCACCCGACGCTGGGTGGACGCCCTGGCCACCCTGCGCAGCGTCCTGGCCGCCTGAGCACAGGCTCTGGTCGTGCCTCCCGCTTCGCCAGGGCGCTCGGAGGGCAGGCTGTCGGCGGCCTGAACACGGGCTCTCGGCGGTCCAGCGCGGTGGGAGGATGAAGGGGTGACCTTCCAGTTCCCGATCAGCTCGCGGTTCGGCGCAGAGCCCGCCGACCCGGTGGGTGACCTGTTCAGCGTGCTCAGCCGGGGGGACATCATCAGCTTCGCCGGCGGGATCCCCGACGGCGCCCTGTTCGCCTACGACGACGTGCGGGCCAGCTTCGAGCACGTGCTGGCGCACAACGCGCGCCGCGCCCTGCAGTACGGATCCACCCCGGGTGAGCCCGAGCTGCGCGAGGCTGCCGCCGAGATCGTGTCCCGGCACCTGCCGACGACGGCCGACGAGATCCAGGTCACCTCCGGCTCCCAGGAGGGCATCTACCTCGCCGCCCAGGCGCTGCTCTCCCCCGGCGACGTCGTCCTGGTCGAGGAGCCCACCTACCTCGCCGCCGTCCAGGCGTTCATGCTCAACGGCGCCCGCATGATCGGCGTCGAGGCCGACGCCGAGGGCATGCTCCCCGACGCGCTCGAGGCCGCGATCGCCGAACACGACCCCAAGTTCGTCTACCTGATCCCCAACTTCGCCAACCCCTCGGGCAAGACCATGGGACGCCGGCGGCGCGAGTCCATCGCCGACATCCTCCTCCGCACGAGGGTCGCCCTCGTCGAGGACGACCCCTACGGCCAGCTCCGCTTCTCGGGCGAGCCGCTGCCCCCGATCGCGGCGCTGCCCGGCATGGCCTCGCAGACGATCCTGCTGAACTCGATGTCGAAGGTGATGGCCCCGGGCGTCCGGATCGGGTGGATGCGCATCGAGGGACGCCTCAAGCAGATCCTCGGCATCGCCAAGTCGGCGGTCACGCTGCAGAGCCCCGCCCTGAACCAGCTCGCCGTCGCGCACTACCTGACCCACTACGACCTCGACGCCCACATCGCGAAGGTGGTCGTCCCCTACCGGGAGCGTCGCGACGCGATGCACGCCGGGTTGCTGCGCATGCTGCCGCCCACGGCGTCCGTGACCCGGCCCGACGGCGGCATGTTCTGCTGGGTGCGCCTCGGCGACGACACCGACACCGCCGCGCTACTGCCGCGCGCGGTCGAGGAGGGCGTGGCGTTCGTGCCCGGCTGGAGCTTCTACGCCGCCGACCCCGACCGCTCGACGATGCGGCTGAGCTACGTGACCAACTCCCCCGACACGATCGCCGAGGGCCTGCGCCGGCTCGCCGCGGCGCTCGAGCTCGAGGCCTGATGGCGGTCACCACGCTGGTGCGCGAGTGGCGCCACGTCGACGTCCGCGACCTCGTCATCGCGATCCTGGGCCGCCTCCCCGGGATCGCCGTCGGCACCTGGCTGCTGGTCATCGCCACCCAGCGCGTCCTCGGCATCCTCGTGGGCGCCATCGTCACGGTCGCCGCCCTCCTGCAGTGGCGCTCGATCCGCCTCGAGAACACGACCACGAACGTGGTGGTCGCCGGCTTCCTGTCCGGCACGTCGGCCACGGTCTCGGGGGTGGGCGGGCCGCCGCTGGCGATGGTCCTGTCCGGGCTCCCCGGCCCGCGCGTGCGGGCCACGCTGGCGTCCTTCTTCTGCATCGGGGCCGCGCTCTCGCTGGCCAGCCTCGCCCTCGCCGGACGCGTGACGGCCACCCAGCTCGCGCACGCCGCCGCCCTCCTCCCGGCGATGCTGCTGGGCGCGCTCCTGGCCCGCCCGCTGGCCCGGTACGTCGACTCGGGGCGCACCCGCCACGCGATCCTGCTGCTCGCCGGGGCGTCCGGCCTGGTGCTGCTGGTGACCAGCCTCGCGGGCCTCTGAGCGCCCCTCACCCCTACGGGTGAAAGGCCGGCCGAACCCGCCGACACGCTGGATCGCGCGCGAGGCGTCCGCCTAGCATGAACCGACCGGGGTCAATCGGACCCCCGCAGGAAAGCGACCACGCACATGCGCTACGTGAACATCGGCGGCCCCGTCGCCCTCGGCGTGATCGGCGCCATCCTCTACTTCGCCATGTCCGAGATGCTCGAGGGCGTCGACACCAAGATGGTCGGCCTGATCCTCATGGCGGCCGCGGCCATCTGGCTCGTCTTCGGCCTCATCGCGAACCGCCCCCGCTCCTCGGTCACGACCGAGCGCACCGACGTGCACGGCACCGGTGCCCGCGGCAACCAGTCCGTCGAGCGTGAGGTCCGCCACGACGAGGTCTGATCCGACCCAGCACAGCACGCGCGGCGGCCGGGAGGGGTTTCCCTCCCGGCCGTCGCCCGTCTCCGCCCCGCTGATTGGACGCCGCCGCGGGAGGGGGTGTCCACTGGGGACATGGAGATCCTTGCCGATCTGGGGGACGTGAGCCTCGCCCGGGCGACACGCGACCACGTCGGGACCATCGAGCGCCTGCTCGCCGACGACCCCACCTCCCCGCGGCACGTCGCCACGAACACCCTGATCAGCGACGACCTGCTGGGGGTCGGGCCGGCCGACGCCGACCTCGAGGCCGTGTTCGAGCAGATCGACGCGGACCCCAACCAGGAGCTCATCGTCGTCCTCGACGAGGGCGACCGCGTGATCGGCACCCTGCAGCTCACCTTCGTACGCACGCTGGCCCGCGGCGGCGTGGCCCGCGCCGTGGTCTCCGGGGCCCGCATCCGGGCCGGGCACGACTCCCTCGGCATCGCCAAGCGCATGTTCGCGTGGGCGATCGACCACGCCCGCTCCCGGGGTGCGCGGGTGCTGATCGTGATGTCGGAGAAGAACCGCGCGCACATCCACGGCTTCTACACGACCATGGGCTTCCGCCCCAGCCACGACGGCCTCACCCTGCCCCTCTGAGCGCTCCCGCCGACAGCCTGCCTTCCGGCCGCCGACAGCTTGTGCTCAGCACCCGTGGACGACCTGCGCCTTGCCCTCGTCGTCGATCGACGTCTGGGTGGTGCTGCGCCGCTCGTCGGTCGCCGCCGAGGACGCCGCCGCCCTCGGCGCCGCCCTGCGCGACGAGGCCCCCGCCGAGGCCGAACTCCTCCTCTGGGACACCTCCTCCGGCGACCCCCTCGACGCCGTCGCACAGGCGGCCGGGCGCGCCCACCGGGCGACGAAGGTGTTTGTCGAACGCGACCTCACCGACGTGCCCCCACCCGACGCCGAGGCGGCCGGCTGGACGAGCCAGTCGTTCGCCGACCTCGGCCTCGACGCGTTCGCCCGGGCCATGCTGGCCGCCGGCGAGGGCGACGCGTTCAGCACCACCACCCCCGAGACCGCGTCCGACGACGTGACCGAGCTGGTCGCGTACGCCGGCGACGCCTTCGACCCCGCGCGCTGGCTCCTCGTCTCGGACGCCGCGGGCCCGGTCGGGGTCGTCCTGCCGCAGCCCTACCCCGACGAGCCGGGCACCGGGAGCCTGTTCTACATCGGCGTCATGCCCGACCGGCGCGGGGCCGGGCACGGCGCGCGGCTGCACCTGCTGGGCCTGCACGAGCTCGCCGCGCGTGGGTGCACGCGCTACGTAGGGTCGACCGACGAGCGACCGGGACGCAGTCGTTCTACGCGCCCGCCTGAGGGAGGGCCAGGCCGAGCTCGTCGGCCAGGGCCTCGACGCGGTTCTGGATGTCGTCGCGGATGAGGTCCATGCGCTCGTCGCCCTCGATGCCGCGGAGCGACGGCTCGTCGGTGTCCCAGCGCTCGATGGTGGCCGTCATGCCTCCGACGGGCTCGACCTGCGCGTCGCGGCCGAGCACGATCACGCGGTCGGCCGTGCGCAGCAGGTCGGGGTCGATCGGCTTGCTCGTGGCGGCGTCCATGCTCGCCCCAGCCCGCGCGACGGACGCCGCGGACTCGGCGTTGATCTTCCCCTTCGGGGCGGTGCCGGCGGAGTGGATCGAGGCGGAGTCCCCGACGTGGGCGCGCATGAGCGCCTCGGCCATCTGGGACTTGCCGCCGTTGGAGACGCAGACGAACAGGACGGTGGGTCGATCGGTGCTCACGGTGCTCCTCAGTGCGGGCGCGCGGCGGTGGCGCGGGTCGGGACGGTGGGGTCGTTCGGGAACAGCTTGGGCGCGAGCCAGAGGCTCACGTGGACGAGGCCGACGAGGATCGGGACCTCGATCAGGGGGCCGACCACGCCGGCGAGGGCCTGGCCGGAGGTGATGCCGTAGGTGCCGATCGCGACCGCGATGGCGAGCTCGAAGTTGTTGCCGGCCGCGGTGAACGCGACGGTGGCGGCGTGGGCGTAGTCGAGGCCCACCGCGCGGGACGCCAGCAGCGAGCCGAGCCACATCAGGGCGAAGTAGGCCAGCAGGGGCAGCGCGATGCGGGCGACGTCGAGCGGGCGCGAGGTGATCTCGTCGCCCTGGAAGGCGAACAACAGCACGATCGTGAAGAGCAGGCCGTAGAGCGCCCACGGGCCCAGCTTCGGCAGGAAGGTGCCCTCGTACCAGACGCGGCCCTTGGCACGCTCGCCGAAGTGGCGGGTGAGGAAGCCGGCCAGCAGCGGGATGCCCAGGAACACCAGCACCGACACGAAGATCGACCAGAACGAGAACTCGGCCGACGTGGTCGGCAGGCCGAGCCAGCTCGGCAGGACCTGCAGGTAGAACCAGCCGAGCGCCGAGAAGGCGATGACCTGGAACACCGAGTTGATCGCCACGAGGACGGCGGCGGCCTCGCGGTCGCCGCAGGCGAGGTCGTTCCAGATCAGCACCATCGCGATGCAACGGGCCAGGCCGACGATGATCAGGCCGGTGCGGTACTCGGGCAGGTCGGGCAGCAGCAGCCAGGCCAGCGCGAACATGAGCGCCGGCCCGATGATCCAGTTGAGGACGAGGCTGAGGGTCATGAGCCGCTTGTCGGCGGTGACGCGGTGGGTCTCGTCGTAGCGGACCTTCGCCAGCACCGGGTACATCATCACGAGCAGGCCGAGGGCGATCGGCAGGGAGACCGACCCGATCTTCACGGCGTCCAGCGCCTGGGCCAGGCCGGGGACGAACCGGCCCAGCAGCCTGGTCACCCGCGAGCAGCGCGGAAACTCAAGCCCTCGGCACAGGAAACCCAAGCCCTGGTCGTGCCTCCCGCTCCGCCGCGGCACCCCTTGACGCCGCGTGACGCGGGCGTACACTTCATACTGACTGACAGTCAGTCAGAAGGAAGACCACCATGGCACGCGTCTCCAAACACCCGGCGGTCCGGCGTGACGAGCTCATGGACGCCGCCCTGCAGCTCTGCGTCGACATCGGCTACGAGGCCATGTCGATCGAGCAGGTCACGCAGGCGACCGGCGTCGCGAAGGGCACGTTCTACTACCACTTCGCGTCCAAGACCGACCTCCTGATCGCGATGGTCGGCCGGTGGGCGGACGAGCTGTTCGACGCCCTCGAACACGCCGACCAGACCGACCAGGGCACGGGCGCCCAGCGCTTCCAGGCGATGATGCAGTTCGCCACGGCATGGAAGCTCGAGCGCGTCGACTCCGCGATGGCCTCCATCCCGCTCCTGTACAAGCCCGAGAACCTCGAGCTGCGCCACCGGCTGTTCGACGCGTGGGGCGTCCGGATGTACCGACTGTTCCTGCCGATGGTCGAACAGGGGCACGACGACGGCACCTTCGCGGTCGACGACGCCCCCGCCACCACCCAGCTCGTGCTCGCCCTGTGGCTGCACGGCTCCACCACCCTGTTCGACCGCGCGCTCGCCGCCGACACCGACGACGAGTACGCCGAGATCCTGGTCCGCGGCATCCCCGCCCTGCTGACCGCGACCGAGCGCGTGCTCGGCGCCGCCGCGGGCACGTTCGCCGCACCCGAACTCCACCCCGAGACCCTGCGCCAGATGCGCGCACCGTTCCTCGCCGCTCTCGAAGGGACACCGCGATGACCCGTCGTCGCCTCATCACCGCCCTCGTCGTGGTCGCGCTGGCGATCGCCCTCGGCGCCGGCTGGTTCATCTCGACCCGCGCCGCCCGCACCACGGTCGCCACGGCGACCGCCACCACCCAGACCCTCGACGTCGTCGTGACCGCACAGGGCACGATGGCCGCGGGGTCGGCGTCCACCGTCACCGCCCCGACCAGCGGCGTGCTGCAATCGGTCGCCGTCACCGACGGGCAGCAGGTCGAGCAGGGCCAGCTGCTCGGCACCATGGACGCCCAGCCCCTCGACCAGGCCCTCGCCCAGGCCGAGGCGCAGTACGCGGCCGCCCGCGCCATGGCCACCGGGACCGACCGGCTCAACCGCGCCCGCGACGCCGCCACCCACTCCGCCCAGCTCGCCGTCGACATCGCCCGCGCCAACCGCGACAAGGCCGAGCTCAAGGCCCCCGCCGCGGGCACCGTGCAGTTCGCCTCGCTGTCACTGGCGCCTGGCCTGCCCCCGCTCTTCACCACCGCGGCCGGCTCTTCGGTGACCGCGGGCATGGCCCTGTTCACCGTCGTCAGCCCCGACGCGCTGCGCTTCGACGCGGCGGTCGACGAGGCCGACATCGCGGGCGTCCAGGTCGGCCAGACGGCCACCGTCACGCTCGACGCGTTCCCCGGACGCCCCTTCACCGGCCTGGTCGAGGCGTTGCGTCCCGCAGCCGTGACCACCTCCACCGGAGGGGTCGCGTTCACCACGGTCATCAAGCTGGACGCCGGCGACGCCCGCCTGCTGACCGGCATGACCGGCGACGCCGACATCGCCACCGAGTCGATCGCCGACGCGCTCGTGGTGCCGGTGCAGGCCGTCGTCGCCGACGGGGCGTCCCGGCACGTCTGGAAGATCGACAACGGCGTGGCCCACAAGGTCGCCGTCGAGGTCGGGCCGTCCACCGACACCCTGACCCAGGTCACCTCGGGGCTGGCGGCCGGCGATGTCGTCGCGACCACCAACCTCACGGCGCTCGCGGAGGGGGGTGCGGTCGATGCCTGACGCCATCGTCGAGACGATCGACCTCGTGCGCACCTACGGGGTCGAGCCGAACGTGGTCCGCGCGCTGGACGGCGTCAGCCTCAGCGTCGCCCCCGGCGAGTTCGTCGCGGTCATGGGGCCCTCGGGCTGCGGCAAGTCGACCCTGCTCAACCTCGTGGGCGGGCTCGACACCCCCACCTCGGGGTCGGTCCGCATCGACGGGGTGGACATCGCCACGCTGCCCGACGAGCAGCTCACCACGCTGCGCCGCCGCCGGCTGGGGTTCGTTTTCCAGTTCTTCAACCTGATCCCGGTGCTCGACGCCACCGAGAACGCGGCGCTCCCCCTCACCCTCGACGGGGCCAAGGACGCCGACGCGCGCGCCACCGACTGGCTGCGCCGCGTCGGCCTCGGCGAGCGCCTGCGCAACCGCCCCGACCAGCTGTCGGGCGGCCAGCAGCAGCGCGTCGCGATCGCCCGCGCCCTCTCCACCGACCCGGCCCTCGTGCTCGCCGACGAACCCACCGGCAACCTCGACTCGGCCTCGGCCTCCGAGATCGCCGAGCTGCTCGCCCAGGTCGCCTCGGACTGGGGGCGGTCGGTGCTCATGGTCACCCACGACCCGCGGATCGCTTCCTACGCCTCCCGCCTCGTGCTCATGCGCGACGGCGCGATCGTCGACGACCTCGTCCTCGACGGACGCCCCGAGGCCGCCCGCCAGGCCATGGACCGCGCCGGGATGCTCTGATCCCCATGCCCGGCCCCCGCCCCTCCCCCGCCACCACGCTCGCGTGGCGCTACCTGCGCGGCCGCGGCCTGCGCTCGGCGCTCACCACCCTCGCGGTGGCGCTCGGCGTCATGCTCGTGTTCGGGCTCAACGGCATCACGCCGACCCTCGTCGAGGCGTTCACCCGCTCGATGATGTCGGCCGCCGGGCGCATCGACCTCACCGTCAGCAGCGCCTTCCACCAGCCCATCCCGGCCGACGTGCTCGACACCGTCACCCGGACGCCCGGGGTCGCCGCGGCGTCCGGCGAGGTACAGCAGCCGGCCCCGCTGGTCCGGCGCGACCGCAGCGCCGACCCCGGACCCTCCGACGCGCCCTCCATGGTCAACGTCGTCGGCATCGTGCCCGCCGCCGCCGCGCGCGTGCGCGACTTCCCGCTGGCGGCCGGCCGGGCGCTGGAGCCGGGTGACGGCGAGGTCGTGCTGTTGGCGTCCGACCTCGCCGGACGCCTCGGGCTGCGGCTGGGCGACCACCTGGTCCTGCCGAGCTCCTCGGGGAGCACAAGGCTGAGCGTGGTCGGCCTGCTCGACACGGCGTCCGTGCCCGGGCAGGAGCAGGTGTACGTGCCGCTGGCGACCGCGCAGGCGATGTTCGGGCTGGGCGACCGGCTGACGGTGGTCGAGGCGTCCCTGACCCCCGACGCCGACCGCGCCGCCGTCGAGGACACTGTGCGCCGCACCCTGGGTGACCGCTACACGGTCGGGGGGCTGTCGAGCAACGCCTCGCTGCTGGCGAGCATCCAGGTCAGCGAGTTCGCGTTCACCCTGTTCGGGGTGTTCGCGCTGGCCACGGCGGGGTTCATCATCGCGAACTCCTTCCGTACCGTGATCGCCGAGCGCCGCCGCGACATCGGCATGCTGCGCGCGATCGGGACACCGCGGCGCACGATCGTCCGCATGTTCCTGGCCGAGGCGCTGCTGCAGGGGGTGATCGGCACCGCGATCGGCCTCGTGCTGGGCTGGCTGATGGCGAACGGGCTGTTCGCGGCGATGCGGCCGCTGGTGCGCGACATGCTGCACATGGAGATCGGCGGGGCGACCTTCCGGCCGGGCACGTGGGTGCTCGCGATCGCGCTCGGGCTGGGCGTGACGGTGCTGGCGGCGCTGCTGCCGGCGCGGACGGCGTCCCGGATCACGCCGCTGGAGGCCATGCGGCCGCCGGTCGCCGAGGTGCACGCCGTCGAGGCCGGGCGCCGCGCGTGGGTCGGCGTCGCGCTGGCGGTGGTGTCGGTGTTCCTGCTCGCGACGCGCGTGCCCACCTGGGTCGGCGTCGGGTCGGTGGTCTTCCTGATCGCGATCGCGCTGGTCGCGCCGGTCGTGGTGACCCCGCTGGCGCGGGCGTTCGGGTCGGTGGTCGAGCTGCTGTTCGCCCGCGAGGGCGCGATCGCCCGGTCGAACCTGCAACGCAACCCCGGACGCTCGGCGACCACCGTGACCGCCGTGATGCTCGGTCTCGCCTCGATCGTGGCGATGCTGAGTGTCGTCTCGTCGATCTTCGCGGGGTTCCTGGGTTACATCGACCGCTCGATGGGGTCGGACTACGTGGTCATGCCCGGCTCGATCGTCCTGCAGCAGGGCAACGTGGGCGCCGGCCCGCGCCTCGGCGAGGAGCTGCGCCGCACCCCCGGCGTCGCCGCCGTCGCCTCCCTGCGCGTGGCCAACGGCAAGCTCAACGGGTCGGACGTCCAGGCCATCGGCATCGACCCTGTCGCCTACCCCGAGGTCGCCTCGCTGGAGTGGAACGGCACCTCCTCCGACGCCGCGTTCGGCCAGCTCGCCTCGGGCCGCTGGCTGATCGCGAACGGCATCTTCGCCTCGCAGGCGGGGCTCGTCGAGGGCCAGGCGGTCGAACTGCAGACCCCCACCGGACGCCGCACCTACTTCGTCGCCGGCGTCGGCAACGACTACCTCAACGCCAAGCTCTCGACCATCTACATCTCCCAGGAGATGCTCGCCCGCGACTTCTCGACCACCACGGACCTGATGTTCCTGGTGAACCGCGCCCCGGCGTCCGACCCCGCGGTGGTGGGCGCCGACCTCGAGCGCGTCGTCGCCGACTACCCCGCGTTCGGGCTGCACGCCACCGCCGACTGGAAGGCTGAGCAGCAGAGGACGTTCGACTCGACGATCGTCATCTTCTACACGCTGATCGCGGCGCTCGCCCTTCCCTCGTTGTTGGCACTGATGAACACGCTGGCCATCTCGGTGCTCGCGCGCACGCGCGAGATCGGCATGCTGCGCGCGGTCGGGGCGACCCGGCGCCAGGTCAAGCGGATGGTGCTGGCCGAGTCGCTGCTGCTCACCCTGATCGGCATCGCGTTCGGCGTCGTCGCGGGGCTGTGGCTCGGCTACGCGCTCGTGGTCGCGATGGGCGCGGTGGGCTGGGTCATGCCGTGGTCATTCCCGTTCACGGGGGTCGTGGTGACCATCGTCGTCGGCCTCGTCTTCGGCGTGCTGGCCTCGCTGGCGCCGGCCCGCTCCGCCGCCGGTCTCGTCGTCGTGGACGCCCTGCACCACGAGTGATCACGCCCGCCCGGCGCGCGGCCCCGTAGTGTCCATCCCGACGAAAGGAGCCAGCACATGAAGTTCCTGTGCCGCATGCAGGTGAAGTTCCCCGAGTCGATGTCGAAGGAGGAGATCGCCGAGAAGCAGGCCGCCGAGAAGGAGTACTCGCAGGCGCTGCAGCGCTCGGGTGAGTTCGAGGCGATCTACCGCGTCGTCGGCCGCTACGCGAACGTGTCGATCTTCGAGGTGGAGTCGTCCGAGCGCCTGCACGAGATCCTCTCGGGCTTCCCGATGTTCCCCTACATGGACATCGAGACCACCGCCCTCTGCAAGCACCCGAACTCCATCCGCTGAGTTCGTCGCGGCGACGGGGAGATGCTTCAGTCGTCGAGTATCTTGATGCCAACAGACTGCAACCTGTGGAGGCCCGAACGATGAATTCCTTGTCGTGGATCCAGAACCTCCGGGACACACCGGTCGGATCCTCGCAAAGGAGCAGGACATGAACCTTCGTTTCACCAACCGCGTCGCCCTCGTCACCGGTGGCGCCTCCGGCATCGGCAAGCTCACCTGCCAGCGCTTCGCCGAGGAAGGCGCCAACGTGGTGATCGCCGACATCCAGGACGAGCTCGGCGAGCAGGTCGCCCTCGGCATCCGTGACCGCGGTGGCGACGCCACCTACGTGCGCCTCGACGTCACGAGCGAGGAGGACTGGGCCGCCGCCGTCGCCAAGACTGTCGAGAAGTACGGTCGCCTCGACATCCTGGTCAACAACGCCGGCATCGGCGACACCGAGCCCCTCGAAGAGGTTTCCTACGACACCCCGATCCTCGGCGACTCCGACAAGTCGGGACTCATCGCCGCCACCCCGATGGGCCGCCTCGGGCGCCCCGACGACATCGCCACCGTCATCCGGTTCCTACTCATTCATCGATCAGATGCACCGCAAGTTCGTGAAGGGAAGGGGGCCCATGGAAGACCAAGACGTGCTGGGCTTCGTGGTCGCCATGTGCGAAACCGGTCAGGCGAAGCGGTACCAAGAGAGGCGCCAGGACGTGGCAGCCGAGCAATTCGCGAACGAACTCGCCGACCAGGCGAAGGAGCGGTTCGGGGAGGGGCGAGATCTCCTGCAGCGGGTCAAAGCACGGCTGAAGAGCTACTGCGCACACCACCTCCTACGGCAGTTGAACGCCACACTGGGAGACGGATTCGTCCGCGGCGTCAGCGCCGGCTACAAGGGTATTTACCAGTGGACCATCAACTTCGAGATCGATGACTCTTTGACCGTGGACTTCGGAGAGGCCAGTTTCCAGCTGAGGAATCGTCAAGACCTGTGGATGGGCGTGTCAGGCGGCTTGCTCGTCGGTTGCTGATTCGGCGGGTCGTTCGACGAGTTTGCCCTTCGTGAAGCGGGCGCCGGCGCGGACGAGGGCGACCAGATGGGGAGCGTTCACGGCTCGCCAGCGGGCCTGGGCCGACTCGAGCAGCTTGAACGCCATCGCGATCCCCGCCGCCCGGGACCCGGGTCCCTTGGTGACCCGCTGTCGGAGCCGGAGGGTCGCGAACGTCGACTCGATCGGATTGGTCGTCCGCAGGTGGACCCAGTGCTCGGCGGGGAACTCGAAGAACGCGAGCAGCACGTCGAGGTCGTCGGTGATCTTCGCGGCGGCTTTGGGCCACTTGACGCCGTACTCGGCGGCGAACGCCTTGGCGGCGGCCCGGGCATGGTCGACATCCTCGGCGGCATAGATCTCGGCGAGCGCCTTCTTCGCGGCGGGGTGGGCCGACTTCGGCAGGGCGGCCAGCACGTTGCCGAGCTTGTGGAACCAACACCGCTGCTCCCGTGTCTGGGGGAACACGTCATGGAGCGCCTTCCAGAAGCCCAGCGCGCCGTCCCCGACCGCCAGGACCGGGGCCTGCATGCCGCGGCGCTTGCAGTCCCGCAGCAGGTCGGCCCACGACTCAGCCGACTCGCGGTACCCGTCGGCGAGCGCGACGAGTTCCTTGGTGCCATCGGCACGGACCCCGATCATCACCAGCAGGCATACCTTGTCGGCTTCCAGCCGCACCTTCAGGTGGATGCCGTCCACCCACAGGTACACATAATCGACCCCCGCCAGCGGCCGGTCGTGGAACGCTCGGGCCTCGTCTTGCCACTGCCGGGTGAGCCGGGTGATCGTCGCCGCCGACAACCCCGCCGCCGACCCGCAGAACTGCTCCAGGGCGGCCACGAAGTCCCCGCTGGACAACCCGTGCAGGTACAACAAGGGCAGCACGTCGGCCACCTGCGGCGACTTCCGCGCCCACGCCGGCAGGATCGCCGACGAGAACCGCCGCCGCTCACCCGTGGCCTCATCGACGCGCTTGTCGTTGACCCGCGGCGCCCGGACCGGTACCGCACCCGCGGCGGTGGCCACCTCCCGCGGCTGGTGGTAGCCGTTGCGGACCACCAGCCGCCGGCCGTCGGCGTCGAGCTCGTCGGCGCACTGCTCGATGTAGGCGGCGACCTCAGCCTGCAACGCCGCAGCCAGCATCCGCCGGGCACCCTCCCGGGCCAACTCGTCCAGCATCGACCCACCCACCGCGGCCGGGGCGTGCTCGTTGGACTCGTTCTCGTCGTGGACTACCGTAAGCATGGGCGTACCTTCCCGAACCAGCGCGTCAACGCCGGTCCTGATCAGAGCTACTCGGACTTCAGATCATCCTCGGGGAGGTGCGCTCCTTCACGTCACCCCGCCGAGGACCATCCACAGGTTCTGATCATTGCTCTTTCCAGCTGAAGTTCGGGCCCTCGGCGTGGTTCGCGAACGGACCCGACCCCAACTGGACACTAACGGTCGATCCCGACGTCGCCGACTACACGCGGGTCTTCCTGACGAGAGCGAGCCGGCACGAGGTGCGCCAGTCGACCGTTAGCCTCCAAGAGGTACTCGATGGCCTCAGTCCAGACGACAGGCGACTCCACGACGAAATCGTACAGATGCTCAGGGAACCTACTACCGGCCCCTCGGGCATTTAGCCGGTGCTGTTCACCATCGGCCACGCCTCACATCCTCTCGGGCGCGGACGGCGGCAGAACAGGATGCCTTACAGGTCGTCGAGCAGGGCGAGATCGTGTAGGTCGACCTCGCGCGGAGGGTAGCCACTGCGAAGCGCCCGCGCCCGCTGGGCGCTGGCTACGACGACCGCGTGCCCGTCGATGTGACCGTTGACTCGATGCTCAGCGGCGTGGACATACACCTCGCCGTCGAGGCCCTCTTGCACCCCATTGCCGGCCGCATCCATTCGCATCGGGTGAACATCCACTCGCCCTCCGGGGCTCGAGAGTTCGACGCGGACCGGGCGCCAATCCTGCGTGACCCGGTAACCGCGAGAGGTCAGCCAGGTCAAGAAGTTGGCCTCGTGATGTGCATCGATGAACACGTCTAGATCTTGGTGCGGGCGGGTCTGTCGGCCCACCAGTCCGTCGACGCCCCATCCACCGTTGATCTGATAGATCACACCGGCGGCCTCAAGCCACGCGATGATCTGGACCACCTCCGTGGCGGCCATCTGCGCGCAGTACCTCATGGGGTGAATTCTCGCTCCACCTCCCCACGAGGTAGTCGCGACCTGCGGCCTGACAGGACGCTGCTGGGACATCACCAGTCAGCGATGTATACCCGGTCGGAACTGGTAGCAACAGCTCGGGATTGGCCGTTTTGAGATGCCCAGGTGGACGACCCGGTATTGGGGAGTCGTGTATCCGTGACCGGCCTTAGCGTGTTGTCATCGAGGACGACGACACGACTGCCGGCCACGAGGGCGGGCCTTCCGGCAGCATCGGTGCTGAGGCAGCGGTGCAGCAGGCCGGTGCTCCACTCCTCATCATCGGCAAGGGTGGTGGCGAGCGCTTCCTCCAGCACCTGCGCGAGGGAGCCGAGGCGACGGGCGGCCTTGACTTCGAGGGTTCGAGGGTCCAGCTTGCAGAGCTCAACCTCGTCCAGCGGGCTGTCCAGATACTGCTGGAGACCGGTGGGAAGTAGGTCCCGGCCAATTGCATGCCACCAGGCGGTGCCGCGACGCGGCCGCAGCTCGCCGACGAGTGCATACAGCGCGCGCGTCGAGCGAGCTGCGGCCAGCGCGGCAGGGGCAGTTGTCCGGTGCGTCACCTCGTGCGAGGCGTTCAGGGAGGCGACTTCTCCTCTTGGTAGCGACCAGATTCGCGTGGGGGTGTCGCCAAGCGCTACCCACGGCGAAGTGATTTCGACTTGTGAGTTCACGACGGCCCAGCGGTCCAGATCGATGACCTTGGCTCTCTGTTGTCCGAGCGCTGCAGCCAGGACGTGGCGATGGTCCAGGCGGAGGAACTCCGTCTCCGCACCGTCGCGGCCGTGGCCAACCCCCTGATGCAGTTCACGCACCGTGCTGGGGCCGCTCAGGTCGACCTCGATGACGCCGCCAGAGGTGCCGAGCAGTGCGGGTCCCTGACCGTCCAGAAGTGCCCCCCAGATCTGCGGCATCCGGCGCCCGACACCCGCCCGGCCGGAGTCGAGATCGATCATCGCCCACGGGCCGCGAGGAGCGTCTACGTCGAGCTCAGCGAGCACGTATGAACCATCATGACCGAGCCATGGCGGCATGAGGGTGGACAGCGGCGGCGACCCTGGGGGCAACGAGACCCGGCGGGTGACAGTCGTGACCTCTGGTTTCTCAGCCACTCTTGAGAACGATCCGCAGGTCAGGGGCCAGCCGCATGCGGTACACCATAGGGCGCACCGCAACGGTCGGTCGCTGTGCGTCAACGTCAGCCCATCGGCACTTCCGGACGGCGGCAATACAGGACGTTAGGACAGTCAGCCTCGAGCCATCCTCGGCGCGAGGTCGGCCGCAGGGACCTTGAATCCGGTGCGTCGCGGTAGGAGCATGGCGCCATGGGAAGACGGGGGGATGTCCGAACGATCGTGCTGGCCTTCGGGCTGGCCGCGGCACTGACAGGTTGCGCCGGCAGCCCGGTCACCACGCCAGTGATGTCTCCGTCGATCGAGCCGACGACCACAGCGTCACCATCGGTCACGCCGCAGAGTTCGACGTCCCCATCCTTGGTCACGACGGCCAGCCCGACACCGACCGCGACGAAGGCGTCCACGATCGTCTTGTCGAGCAAGGGAGTTGGACCGTTCAAGTTCGGCGCCCCCGAGAAGGACGTCCTGGGGTTTCTGAAGCCCGCCCTTGGCACGCCCGAGGTGCAGGGCCAGGTCGGGGGCTGCGAGGGGGCGGGAGGGGGCTACCAGTCGTATGCGATGTTCGGAGAATTGAAGATCCGGTTCGCCGCGAACGACAACAAATCGACGTCGCCGCGGACGCTGCAGTCTTGGGATATCACCTTCACCGGCGCTCCCAAGGCGCCGCTGGCCTTGGACAAGGGAATCCCTGTCGGCAAGTCGTTGGCCCAGCTGAAGGCCCTCTATCCGGAGGGTGGCGGACTGGAACACATGGGCGCTTGGTCGGCCGAGGATGTCGTCCTCATACCGCCTACAAATGTGGGCGGCGAGACAATCGTCCACGCGGGCGACCTGGACTGGTGTACCTGATAGGTGCGCTACCTCCAGCCCAAGGGCAGCATCCGCGCACAGTGCGGCAGAAGCGGACGTTCTCACCCCGCCCTTCTGGGTTCCTACTGACGGCTCGAGCGGTTCCACACCACGTGCCCAACGAGGGCAAGGACAGCGAGGCCGCTCGTCACGTACAACGGGGCAGACCACGCTGAATGATCACCCCCACTAACGAAGAACGTGTCGGCCAAGGCCATGCCCGGACCGAAGTTCGCCCAGAAATAGGCTGGGGCTCCCAAAGCCAGCAGAACCAGGAACGGGACCCCCACCACACTGGCCCGCCCCTCGGGCCGCCTCCAGGCGCCGACTAGGGCGTGTCGCGTAACTGATTTGGGTGGTGGGGGTCAGGGTTGTCTTTGTGACCAGGAGTCCTCAGTTCAGTGACGAGATGTGGGCGCGGATTGAGCCGTTGATGCCGCGTGGGGGCGCGAAGGGCGGCCGTCCGTGGAATGACCACCGGCGGACGGTGGAGGGCATCTGTTGGCGGTTGCGGACGGGGTCGCCGTGGCGGGACGTGCCGGCCGAGTTCGGATCGTGGTCGAGCTTGTGGCGCCGCTTCAACGCGTGGGCCCAGGACGGTACCTGGGACAAGATCCTCACCGCCATCGCCGGTTCACCGGAGGCAGAAGGTCTGGTCGCGGTGGTGGACGGCACGATCGTGCGGGCCCACAAGCACGCTGCCGGCGCCCGAAAAGGGGGATCCACCGAACTACAAGAATCCTCGGGCCGAACCAGCTGATCACGCCTTGGGGCACTCCCGTGGCGGGTGGACGACGAAGTCCCACGCCCTGGTCGACGCCTCCGGTCACCTGTGCTCGCTGGTGGTCACCCCGGGTCAGGCCGGTGAGAACCCCCGCCTGTTGGATGTGATCGATCTTGCCCCTCACCGGGTTGTCCGGGTGGTCGCGGACAAGGCCTACTCCCATCCCTCGACCCGAACCGAGCTCCGGCGGCGAAGGATCAAGGTGACCATCCCCGAACGCTCCGACCAGATCGCCCGTCGCAAGGCCAAGGGCAGCCGCGGCGGTCGCCCACCTGCCTTCGATCCCACCATCTACAAGGGCAGGAACGTGGTGGAACGCTTCTTCAACCGGATCAAGGAGTTCCGCGCCATCGCCACCCGCTACGACAAACTCGCTCGCAACTACCGCGCCGGCCTCGTCCTGGCCAGCACCATCATCTGCCTACGAGACCAGTTACGCGACACGCCCTAGCAGCGCGATCGCCAGCAGGGGCCCGACCGCCAGGAAGGCAATGACCATCCCGGCAGCCATGGATTCGCCAGTCGCGGCCACGTCCGCGTATATCTGGTCGAGACCGACGCCGGGGACTGCAGCCTGCGGATTCCACACGAGGATCTGGACCGCGGCGAGCAGCGCGTAAGCAACCACCGCCCCCGTTCCGATGAGCGCGACGGCCCTCGCGCTCAGGCGCCGCGTGGAGTTCATTGCTGGGGTCATGCCTTGCTCTTTCCCGGGACATCGGTTCGCCGTCCGGCGCTGTCGTCGACTGTATGCGCCGGCCTGGCCACGGTCCGACCCGCAAGCACCAGCCGCGGCAGTTGCGCGCGTTCGGGCGCAGGGGCATCACTGCTCACATGCTGATCGACACCGCGTTCGACTTCCGAAGCGACGCAACCACCAGTGACCGGATCAGAGCACTCCGGCCGCTGGGCCATCCCAGGCACCAGATCAATAGGGTGGGCGACCGAACTTGGCGCCGCCAGACTGGCAAGGCGGCTAACTCGGCACACGGGCTGGTCAATGTGGCCGGAACCCAGGCAATCACCTCACCCCGGGCCCGCTGAGCCGTCGTCTTCGCGCCGAAGGCCTGCTCGCGGGAAGCGCACGCACCACAGCGCTCATCGAGCTCACCCGGCAAATGCATCCCCGGATCGTCTCGGATCTCCTCGGCATCACGACCTCGTCCGCCGCCGCATGGTCGCGTCTCGCCGGCGGTGACTGGTCCGACTATCCGGCACTCCGTTCCGACCACGCCTGAACGAGCATCACACGTCAGCGCCCGGGCCGGAAATCGCTTCGCGCAACTGCTCGACGGTCGGCGACCCGGCGATCCCAGCTGGCGTGCGGAACATCCGGCAGGCGAGCCCGACGTGGGTACGCTCGTCGGCGAACGGGTCGATGCCGTCGACGAGCACGGTTGGGGAGCCGTGGAACCCGAGGCGCACGGCGTCCTCGGGGGTCTCGACCAGCTGACGTATGACCCTGACATCGGATCGGTCGTTGACTACTTCAGCGAGCCGCTGGTCGAGCACCTCCCAGTTGGGGCAGCCGTTGAAATACTGCAGGATGATCTCCATGATGGTCCTCTCAGTTCTCGTTGCCGCGGATCATCAGAAGCGCTCCGGCGATCGCGGCGGTGACGATCACGACGTCGGCGACGTTCCCGATGAACCAGTTCCCGTAGGCGAGGAAGTCCACGACGTGCCCCTGGGCGAACCCTGGAGCACGGAAAAGCCTGTCGCCGGCGTGGGAGGCGGCGGCCCCGCCAAGCGCGCCGATCACGATCGCCCACCCGGGGTGTCGGACACGGAACGCGAACACGATCGCGGTGACGGTGGCCGCGACGGCCACCAGCGCGAACACCCAGGTGGAACCCTCACCGAAGGAGAACGCCGCGCCGGGGTTGTAAGCGAGTTGCAGGCCCAGCAGGTCGCCGATCAGCGGGAGGCGCTCACTTACTGTGAGCGTGGCCTCCGCCCATGCCTTCGTCCCCTGATCGATCAGGAGGACGAGCCCGCCGAGCGCGAGTGCCCCCGCCGTGAGCCGCCAACGCCCCCTCTGCTGCCGCTCTCCCGACGTCAGCTCAGCATCGGCAGCCGCGTCCGGGGTCATGCGAGGACCTCGACGAGGCGGACGATGACGCCGGAATCGATCAGGATGAACAGGCCCAGGCCGATGAACACGACGGGTACGAGCCAGTGCTCGACGCGTTCAAGCGTTTCGGTGACGGCCTTGTGGGTTCCGATCAGGCGTCCAGCAGCGCACCAGACGGCGACGAGGACGAGGAACACCGCGATCATGACGACGACGTCGCCGGGCGAACTGGTGCGGAAGATCGGCGTGTAGAGGGAGATGTTGTCGGCCCCGTTGGCGATCGTGATCCCGGCGACGCCCCACAGCCCGACCGCGGTGATCTTCTCGTCGTCGTCATCGTCGTCACCGTTGCGTCGCAGGCCCCGCACGAGGGTCCAGATGCCGATGCCGAGCGGGATCAGGCCGAGGAAGCCCACCCATTCGTCGGGGACGATGGTCAGGCCGAGCGCGGCGATCACGCTGATCACGACGAGGGTGATGAACCCGAGGTACTGGCCTGCGACGATCTGCCACGGTCGCGGCTTCCCTCGGCTGGAGGCCAGGAACAGCACGGTCAGCACGACGATGTCATCGATGTTGGTCGCAGCAAACAAGCCGATCGCTGAGCCGATGGTCGCAAGCATCAGCTCTCCAGCCGTGGGGTACGCGTGCGGGCGGCGCGGAGTCCGTTGAGGATCACGACGACCTCGGCGATCTCGTGGACCAGCACCACAGCGGCGAGTCCGAGGACGCCGAACAGCGCGAGCGGCAGCAGCGCGGTGATGATCAGCAGCGACAGGACGATGTTCTGGTTGATGATGCGGCGTCCGCGGCGGGCGTGGTCGAACGCGCGCGGGATGAGGCGGAGGTCGTGGCCGGTGAACGCGACGTCGGCGGACTCGATCGCCGCGTCCGAGCCGGTCGCGCCCATCGCGATGCCGATGTCCGCGGCGGCCAGAGCGGGGGCGTCGTTGATGCCGTCGCCGATCATTGCAACCGACCCCGCCTTTGACAGCTCCCCGATCGCGGTCGCTTTGTCTTCGGGACGCAGTTCCGCGCGCACGTCGCTGATACCGGCCTGCGCTGCCAGCGCCCGTGCCGTGCGGGCGTTGTCGCCGGTGAGCATCGTCACCCCGACGCCCTGCGCCGCGAGAGTCCGCACCACTTCGGGGACCTCGGGACGCAGCTCGTCGCGGACGCCGATCGCGGCGACAGGGGCCCCGTCGCGGTGCACGATCACAACGGTCATGCCCTGCTCCTCCAGGCCCGCGACCTGGTCGCCGAGCACCCCGGCGTCGAGCCAGCGGGGGCTGCCGACGGTGATCCGAGACCCGTCGATCTTGCCCTCGATGCCGTGCCCGGCCTGCTCGGTCACGCCCTCCGCAGCCTGGGCTCCGGGGGCTGCGGCGGTGATCGCCGCGGCCAGCGGGTGCGTGCTGTGCTGCTCCAGCGCGGCCGCCCAGGCCAGCGCCTGGGCGTCGGTCACGCCGTCCGCGGCGAGGACCGCGGTGACGGCGGGCTCGTTGCGGGTGAGGGTGCCGGTCTTGTCGACGGCGACGTGGCGGACCGTGCCGAAGCGCTCGAACACCGCGCCGGACTTGATGATCACGCCGAACTTGCTCGCCGCGCCGATCGCCGCGACCACCGTCAGCGGCACCGAGATCGCCAGCGCGCACGGGGAGGCGGCGACGAGGACGACGAGGGCTCGGGTGATCCACAGCTCCGGGTCCCCGAACAGCGAGCCGACCAGGGCGACCAGGGCCGCGAGGACCAGCACGCCCGGGACCAGCGGGCGCGCGATCCGGTCCGCGAGGCGCGCTCGCTCGCCCTTCTCCGCCTGCGCCTGCTCCACCAGCTCCACGATGGTCGTGAGCGAGTTGTCGGTGCCCGCCGCCGTCGTCTCGACCTCCAGCGCACCGGCGCTGTTGATCGCGCCGGCCGACACGGCGTCGCCGGGCTCGACCTCGACCGGGATCGACTCGCCCGTGATCGCCGAGGTGTCCAGGCTGGAGCGCCCCGCACGGACGACTCCGTCGGTCGCGATCCGCTCGCCGGGACGAACCACCATGACCTGCCCGACCGCGAGGTCCTTCGCCGCAATCTCCACCGAAGCGCCGTCGCGGCGCACGGTCGCGGTGTCGGGGACCAGCTTCAGCAGCGCTCGCAGCCCGCCGCGGGCGCGGTCCATCGCCTTGTCCTCCAGCGCCTCTGCGATCGAGTAGAGGAACGCCAGCGCCGCAGCCTCTTCGACGTAGCCGAGGACGACTGCGCCGACCGCGCTGATCGTCATCAGCAGCCCGATGCCCAGCTTGCCCTTGAACAGCTTCCGGATCGCGCCCGGCGTGAACGTCGACGCGCCCAGCAGCAAGCCGACCCAGAACAGCACCAGTGCCGGGATCTCCATGCCGGACCACTCAAGGATCAGACCAGCGAGGAACGCGACACCGGAGAAGACCGGCACCATGATCCCGCGGTCCCTCCACCAGGGCCGCTCCTTCTCCTCGCTCTCATCGACTGCCGTGGTCGTCGGCTCGTGCTCGCAGCCGCATGCCGCGCTCACGCGTCTGCTCCCGCTCCGCAGCAACCCGGAACGGTGCACGACGAGTCCACGCACGGAGCGTGCTCGTCGACAGCCAGAGTCACATCCACCAGCGCGATGAGAGCGGCCGCGAGGTGCGGATCAGCGATCTCATACCTAGTCTGGCGACCCTCCGGCTCAGCGACCACGATGCCGCAGTCGCGCAGGCAGGTGAGGTGGTTCGACACGTTCGAGCGAGTCAGCTCCAGCTCACGCGAGAGCACCGCCGGGTGGCTCGGTCCCTCGAGCAGGGTCATCAGGATCCGGGAACGCGTCGGATCCGCCATGGCCCGGCCGAGCCGGTTCATGACGTCGAGTCGAGAAGCAATAGTCAGCATGCACTGAACTATACAGCACAGGCTGATCAATCGCCGGATGCATCAGCCTCCGCCACAAGGCGAAACAGCAGTCGACATCTGATGAATACGCGACTCAGCAACAATCGGTGCTACCAGTACAACTTGCGTGGGGCAACCTCTCATTGGAGGACCGATTGGACGGGACCGTGCTCATTTGGCATGTCGGAGACCTAAGACCTAAGGGGATCGAGCGAAGCGCCGGCAAGCTCGCCGTGTGGACCGGGCAGCAGGTCCAGCAGGTCGCCGTTCCTTGGACGATGACCGCTACCGGCGTCGACCATCTCTACCGAGGCCTGCTCACGATCGACTGCTCCGTCGAAGCTGGCGTGGTGATGGGAATGAGGGATACCCCGCCCGACGGCGAGTGACCAGCAACGTTGGCCGGTCGCTCGTTACGGTCAAGAGTGGTAGCCATCCGTCAAGCCTCCCTCCCGGCAAGTCCGGGATATACCGCCGTCGACTTTGACGACCGCTACTGGGCAGTTGAGTAACCACACGCCCGTCGGCAGAGTCGAGCACACCCGATGGGCGCCCAAGGGGATGAGGGCCGCTTGGCCGCTTGCTCGGACGTCCAACAGGGTGTGGCCTCCGACGAGGCGAACTTCATGACCGGTTCCGAGATCGGCGTCGACGGCGGCTTCACCGCCCAGTGATCCCGTCCCACCCCCGGGGACCCAGCCCGATCGAAGGCTGACCTGACGAGGCGGCGTGTCCGTTGCTGCGGCAATGGACACGCCGCCTCGCATTGCCCACGATGGGGGCGTGCGCACCCAGATCCAGGCCCCGTCGGCCGTCGTGATGGTCCGTCCCCACCACTTCACGCCCAACCCCGAGACCGCCGCCGACAACGCCTTCCAGCTGCCCCGCCCCGAGATCAACGCCGAGGCGTTCGAAGCCCGCGCGCTGCGGGAGGTCGACGCGGTGGCGCGCACGTTGATGGAGCACGGCGTCCGGGTGCACGTGTTCGACGACCTGACCCGGGACACGCCCGACTCCGTCTTCCCCAACAACTGGTTCTCGACCCACCAGGGCGGCCGCATCGCCATGTACCCGATGGCCGCCCCCAGCCGCCGTGGCGAGCGGCGGTCGGACGTCATCGAGATGCTCAAGCGCGAGTACCGCGTGCAGGAGGTGATCGACTACTCGGGGCTGGAGGCCGACGGGCTGTTCCTCGAGGGCACGGGCGCGATGATCCTCGACCACGCCGAGCGGGTCGCCTACGTCGGCGCCTCGACCCGGGCCGACCCCATCATCCTGGAGCGGTTCTGCACGCACTTCGGGTTCGAGCCGATGGTCTTCGAGAACCGCGACCCGGCGGGCCACCCGATCTACCACACGAACGTGATCCTCAGCATCGGCACCGAGTTCGCCCTGCTCTGCGCCGAGGTGATGACGGACGCCGAGCGGCGCGACGAGATCGTGGCCCGGCTCCGGGACTCTGGCCGCGACGTTATCGACATCTCCTGGCAGCAGGTGACCGAGTTCGCCGGCAACGGGATGGAGCTCACCGGCTCGGCAGGCCGGTTCTACGCCTGCTCGGCGCGTGCGGCCGCCTCGTACACCCCCGAGCAGCGCGAGCGGATCGAGGCGTCGGCACCCATCGTGGCCATCGACGTGCCCACCATCGAGCTCGCCGGCGGCTCGGTGCGCTGCATGTTGGCGGGGATCCACCTGTCCCGGCGCTGAGGTTGCCACGGCAACCCCTCGCCAACGGCGGCGAGGTCGCGCTGCCGAAGATGGCGCTGCCGGGCATGGCGTGGCAGGGCTACTACCTCGACACCGAGGGCAACACCATCGGCATCCACCAGCCCGACCCCGAGGCCCGCTAGGCACGCACCGCCAGGTCGACGAGCCGCGCCGCCGTGCGGGCGGTGCGGCCGTCGACGTCGAAGGACGGGTTGAGCTCGGCGACCTCGAGCAGCCCGAGCCTGCCCGACCCGACCACGGCCCGGACCACGGCTCTCACGCTGTCGAGGCTGATCCCGAACCCGGCCGGCGCGCTCACCCCGGGCGCGACCGACGCGGGCAGCGCATCGAGGTCGAGGGTGAGGTGGACGCGGTCGACGCGGGCGACGAACTCCTCGGCGACCGCGCCGGCCGTGGCGGGCGTGCAGTCCTCGTCGAGCAGCACCTCGACGCCCAGCCGCTCGGCGGCATCGAACAACACGCGGGTGTTGTTGGCCCGCGAGATCCCCGCGACCGCGTAGGCCAGGTCTCGGCCCGCGGACGCCTCGTCGGCGGCCATCTGCGCGAACGGGGTGCCCGAGGTCGCGCGGTCGGACACACGCAGGTCGAAGTGGGCGTCCACGTTGAGGACCCCCCAACCCGGGCGTCCGGCCCAGCCGAGGTACGACCCATAGGCGACGGCATGGCCGCCACCGAGCACCACCGGCAGGCCGCCGGCGTCGAGCACCGCGGCGACGAGCGCACCGAGGCGCACCTGCCCGCCCTCGAGGTCGCCGTCGTCGACCACCACATCGCCGGCGTCGAACACGGGGCAGCCGGGGTCGCTCAATGAAGCCAGTGCCTGCCGCAGCGCAGCGGGGCCCGCGGCGGCCCCCACACGGCCTCCGTTGCGGCGGACCCCCTCGTCCGAGGCGAACCCGACCAGCACGACGGCCCCCTCGGGCAACGACTCCCCGGGCGCCCAGCCGCGCACCACCGAGTGCCAGCGCGCGTGCTCCGGCCCGGGGCCGTCGCCCCGGCCCGACCACGGCGCGAACTCCCGGTCAGCCACGGCGTCCGTCCTTGAGCACGTCACGCACCAGCGGCACCCCGGGGCGGTAGGCCAGGTGCAGGGAGGAGGGCGCGTCGAGCACGGCGAGGTCGGCGCGGGCGCCGACGCCGAGGTGGCCGACGTCGTCCCGGCGCAGGGCCCGCGCCCCGCCGGCGGTGGCCGACCACAGCGCCTCGGCGGGGGTCATGCACAGCTCGCGGACGGCCAGCGCCACGATGAACGGCATCGAGGTCGTGTACGAGGTGCCCGGGTTGCAGTCGGCGCCCAGCGCCACGGTGACCCCCGCATCGAGCAGCCGTCGGGCGTCGGGCCAAGGGCCGCGGGTCGAGAAGTCCGCCCCGGGCAGCAGCGTGGCCACGGTCGTCGACCCGGCGAGCGCCTCGACGTCGGCGTCGGTCAGGTGCACGCAGTGGTCGACCGAGGCCGCGTCCAGGTCGACGCCCAGACGCACCCCCTCGCCCGCGGTGAGCTGGTTGGCGTGCACCCGCACCCCGAGCCCGGCGGCCCGGCCCGCCGACAGCACCGCCCGTGACTGGTCGGCGTCGAAGGCCCCGCGCTCGCAGAACACGTCGACCCAGCGCGCGTGCGTCGCCCCGGCCGGGATCATCTCCTCCACCACCAACCGCACGTAGTCGTCGGCTCGGCCCTCGTACTCGGGCGGCACCACATGCGCCGCCAGCAGGGTGGCCTCGTCGGCCAATCGGGCCGCGAGCTGCACCGACCGCGACTCGTCGGTCACGGTCTGGCCGTAGCCCGACTTCACCTCGAGCGTGGTGGTCCCCTGCCGGCGGTATTCGGCGGCGAGCCGCATGAGGTTGGCGCCGAGTTCACCGTCCGACGCCGCCCGGGTCGCCGCCAGCGTCGTCCGGATCCCACCGGCCGCGTACGACTCCCCCGCCATCCGCGCCGCGAACTCCGCCGCGCGATCCCCGGCGAACACCAAGTGGCTGTGCGACTCGACGAAGCCGGGCACCACTGCCGCACCCGCGGCGTCCAACACCTCGTCGGTGCCGCGGTCGACGGACGCCGCCGGCCCGACCCACACGACCCGGCCGTCCTCGACGACGAGCGCGGCGTCACGCACAACCCCGAGCGCGCCCTCCCCAACCGAGGGGTCGTTGGTGACGAGTTCGCCGATGTGGTCGACCAGGAGGGACATCATCCCTCCATCATCGGGATGCGCACCCCGCGCTCGCGAGCCACCTCGCGGGCGTGCTCGTAACCGGCGTCCACGTGGCGCATGACGCCGGTGCCGGGGTCGTTGGTGAGCACCCGCTCGAGCTTCTGCGCGGCCAGCTCCGAACCGTCGGCCACACACACCTGCCCGGCGTGGATAGAACGACCGATCCCGACGCCGCCGCCGTGGTGGATCGACACCCAGCTCGCCCCCGATGCGGTGTTCAGCAGGGCGTTCAGCAGCGGCCAGTCGGCCACGGCGTCCGTGCCGTCGGCCATGGCCTCGGTCTCGCGGTAGGGCGAGGCGACCGAACCGGAGTCGAGGTGGTCGCGACCGATGGCGATGGGCCCGATCTCGCCGGCGGCGACCATCTCGTTGAACCTCAGCCCGGCCCGGTGGCGCTCGCCGTAGCCCAGCCAGCAGATGCGGGCGGGCAGCCCCTGGAAGTGCACGCGCTCGCCGGCCATGGTGATCCAGCGGCGCAGGTGCTCGTCCTCGGGGAACAGCTCGAGGATGGCGGCGTCCGTCTTCGCGATGTCCTCGGGGTCGCCCGACAGCGCCGCCCAGCGGAACGGGCCCTTGCCCTCCTCGAACAGCGGCCGGATGTACGCCGGCACGAACCCCGGGAAGTCGAACGCCCGCTCGAAGCCGCCCTTGCGCGCCTCGTCGCGGATCGAGTTGCCGTAGTCGAAGACCTCCGCGCCCGCATCCGCGAAGCCGACCATCGCCGCCACGTGGGCGGCCATGGAGGCCTGGGCGTCGCGGGTGAAGCCCTCGGGGTCGGACGCCGCGCGCTCGGCCATGTCCTCGACCGGCACCCCGATCGGCAGGTACATCAGCGGGTCGTGCGCCGAGGTCTGGTCGGTGACGACGTCGATCTGCACGTCGCTGCCGCGGTGCCGCTCCAGAAACGCCGGCACGAGCTCGGCGGCGTTGCCCAGCAGCCCGATACTCAGTGGCGTCCGGGACGCCTTCGCCTCATTTGCCAGCGCGATCGCATGGTCGAGGTCGTCGGCCCGGACGTCCAGGTAGCGGTGCTCCAGGCGGCGCTCGATGCGCGAGTCGTCGCACTCGATGCAGAGGGCGACGCCCTCGTTCATGGTGACGGCCAGCGGCTGCGCGCCGCCCATGCCGCCGAGGCCGGCGGTGAGGGTGATCGTGCCGGCGAGGGTGCCGCCGAAGCGCTTGCGGGCGACGGCGCCGAAGGTCTCGAAGGTGCCCTGCAGAATCCCCTGCGTGCCGATGTAGATCCACGACCCCGCGGTCATCTGGCCGTACATCATCAGGCCCTCGCGTTCGAGCGAGCGAAAGTGCTCCCACGTCGCCCAGTCACCGACCAGGTTGGAGTTCGCGATCAGCACCCGCGGCGCCCACTCGTGGGTCCGGAACACGCCCACCGGCTTGCCCGACTGCACGAGCAGGGTCTCGTCGGCGTCCAAGGTCTGCAGGGTGCGGACGATCGCGTCGTACGCCTCCCACGACCGTGCCGCCTTGCCGGAGCCGCCGTAGACCACCAGCTGCTCGGGGTGCTCGGCGACCTCGGGGTCGAGGTTGTTCATGAGCATGCGCAGGGCGCCCTCCTGCTGCCAGCCGCGGGTGGTCAGGTCGAGGCCCCGGGGGGCGCGGATCGTCTTCGCCATGCCCCTCATGGTCACCCCCGCGCGGCGGCGCGGCGAGCACCGACCCGCCTCGCGTCTCGGATTCGAGACACACCCTCCCTCAGCCGCTGCGCCCCCTTGACCCGTGGGTCAGACTCGTCGGCATGCATGAGGTCACCGTCGGCACCGGACCGGTCAGCTTCGACGACGTCGTCGCCGTGGCAAGGCACGACGCGCCCGTTCGCGTGTCACCCGAAGCTCTGGACGCCGTGGCCACCACCCGCCGCCACATCGAGCAACTCGCCGCGTCGGACCGCCCGGTCTACGGCGTCTCGACCGGGTTCGGGGCGCTGGCAACCAAGCACATCGCCCCCGAGAAGCGAGCCCAGCTGCAGGTGTCGCTGATCCGCTCGCACGCGGCGGGGTCAGGGGTTGAGGTCGAGCGCGAGGTCGTCCGGGCGATGATGCTGCTGCGGCTGTCGACGCTGGCGAGCGGGCGCACGGGCGTCCGGCCGGTCGTGGTCGAGACCTACGCCGCCCTGCTCAACGCGGGCATCACCCCGGTCGTGCACGAGTACGGCTCGCTCGGCTGCTCGGGCGACCTCGCCCCGCTGTCGCACTGCGCGCTCGCCGCCATGGGCGAGGGCGAGGTGCGGGACGCCGCGGGCGTGCGTCGTCCTGCTGCCGAGGTGCTGGCCGAGGTCGGGATCGAACCGCTGGTGCTCGCCGAGAAGGAGGGACTGGCGCTCATCAACGGCACCGACGGCATGCTGGGCCAGCTGGTGCTGGCGTGTCACGACCTCGGCGTCCTGCTGGCGACGACCGACGTGATCGCCGCCCTGTCCGTCGAGGGGCTGATGGGCACCGACCGCGTCTTCGCCGAGGACCTGCACGCCATGCGACCCCACCCCGGGCAGGGGCTGTCGGCGGCGACGATGCGCGCGGTGCTGGACGGGTCACCGATCGTGGCGCGGCACCGCGACGATCCCGACTGCCCGATCGTCCAGGACGCCTACTCGCTGCGCTGCGCACCCCAGGTCACCGGCGCCGCCCGGGACACCCTGGTGCACGCCATGCTGGTCGCCCAGCGGGAGCTGGCCTCGGTGATCGACAACCCGGTCGTCACCCCGGACGGGCGCGTGGAGTCCAACGGCAACTTCCACGGCGCACCGGTCGCCTACGTGCTCGACTTCCTCGCGATAGCGGTCGCCGACGTGGCCTCGATGTCGGAGCGCCGCACCGACCGTTTCCTCGACGCCAAGCGCAACCACGGGCTGCCACCGTTCCTGGCCGACGACCCGGGCGTCGACTCGGGGCACATGATCCTGCAGTACATGCAGGCCGGGGTGGTCGCCGAGCTCAAGCGCCTGGCCGTGCCCGCGTCGGCCGACTCGATCCCGAGCTCGGCCATGCAGGAGGACCACGTCTCCCTCGGCTGGCACGCCGCCCGCAAGCTGCGCCGCTCGCTTGACGGGCTTACCCGGGTACTGGCCGGCGAGGCCTTGACCGCGGCCCGCGCGCTCGACCTGCGCGAGCTGGGTTCGGCCCCCGCGACGGCGGCCGTCGTGGCGCGCATTCGCGAACACGTCCCCGGCCCCGGCACCGACCGGTTCCTGGCCCCGGAGATCGAGTCCGTGGTGGGCCTGGTCGCGGCAGGATCCCTCGTCGAGGCCGCGGCGTCCGTCACCGGCCCCCTACCGCCGCGGGACGCGCCGAGGGCTTGAGTTTTCCGCGCCGAGGGCTTGGGTTTCACGCGGCCAGGGCTTGGTTGCTTCTCACCCACCCAGCCGGCGCGACACCTCGGACGCCCCGGCCAGCAGGGCGGACACGATCGGCTCGGCGTCCCGGGCCGGGACCCGTGCCCGCCACGTGCAGCTCAGCGCCGCGACGGGCTGGCGGTGCAGGTCGAACACGGCGGCTCCGACCGAGCGCAGGCCGGGCGTGACGAGTTCGACCTCTTCGGACCACCCACGCGCCCGCTCGGGGCCGAGCTCGCCCAGCAGGTCGCCCAGACCGCGCGGCCCGCGCCCCGTGCGCGACACGAAGTCGCCCGGCCGCGTGTACAGAGCCCGCACGGTCGCCTCGGGCAATTGGGCCAGGATCGCCCGCCCCGACGCGGTCAGGTGGGCGGGCAGCAGCACCCCCACGGCGGTGACGAGCGACGGTTCGTCGGTGGCTCCGGCGGGCGACTCCTTGAGCAGGTAGAGGGTGAGCGGGCCACGCAGGATCCCGAGGTGCACGGTCACGCCCTGCTCAGCCGCGAGCGCCCGCATCACCGGCCGGGCCAGCCGCTCGAGCCCCTCGTGCGGGGTGTACGCGCTGGTCAGCCCGTACGCCGAGGCACCGAGCGCCCAGCCGCGCGACTCGGGCAGCCTCAGCACGAAGCCGCGCTCCTCCAGCACGGCGAGCAGGTGGTACGTCGACGAGCGGGGCAGGCCCAGGTCGCGCGCGATCGCCGATGCCCCGACCGCCCCGGTCTGCCGGGCGAGGTGGGTCAGGATGTCGAGGGCCCGACCCACGGCGGGCGACGCGCTGGAGGCCATCTCGTCGCGGCGTCCGGTCAGCGCATGAGCGCGTGCCGCAGCGCCTCGGCCAGGGTGCCCTGCGCGAACCAGAACCCGGACTCGCCCAGCTTCGCCGCCGACACCCGCTGGTCGGTGTCGATCATCTCGTCGTAGCCCTCGGCACCGAGCACGAGCTTGGGGCCGATCGCCGGCGTCGGCACGACCGCCGGCCGGTGCAGCACGCGGCCGAGGGTGGTGGCGAACTCTTGGTGCGTGACCGGGCGCGGCCCGACCAGGTTGGTGGGCCCCTCGACCACGTCGGTCAGGATCGTGTGCACGTACGCCCGCGCCACGTCGTCGAGGCCGACCCAGCTGAACCACGCGTCGGGCGCGGCGAGGCGCCCGCCCACGCCGAGCGAGAACAGCGGCACCTGGGGCGCGAGCGCTCCCCCGCCCTCGCTGAGCACGATGCCGGTGCGCAGCAGTGCGACCCGGACGCCGGCATCCGCGGCCGGCTGCGCGGCGGCCTCCCAGGCCCGGACGGTGGCGGCCAGGAAGCCGTCGCCGGGGGCTGAGTCCTCGGTCAACAGCTCGTTCGGACGCCGCGGGCCGTAGTAGCCGATCGCCGAGGCCTGGACGAGGGTCGGGACCTTTGCCTCGGCGGCGGCGCCCGCGAGGGTGGCGGTCGCATCGAGGCGGGACGTGAGGACCTTCCCCTTGTGGCCGCGGGTGAACCGCCCGCCGATGGAGTGGCCCGACAGGTTTACGACGGCGTCGGCCCCCTCGAGGATGCGGGGGTCGAGCTTGTGGGCGGCGGGATCCCAGCGGGCGGCGTCGGGCTTGCCCTTGGCCGACGTGCGCACCAGCCGGGTGACGTGGTGTCCGCCCGAGGTGAGCAGCGCGCAGAGCTGGGTGCCGATGAGACCGGATGCCCCGGCGACGACGACCCGGCGCGGGCTCGCCGCGAGGCGGGTGTGCAGGTCGAGGTCGTCGCGGAGCTGGCGCTCGCGGAACGCGAAGAGTCCGTCGAGCTGCATCTCGACGAGGGCCTGGTCGAGGCGTCCGGGGAGGGTGACCGGGAGCTCCCAGATCACGCGGTCGGTGATGATCGTCGAGCCGCCGGGGCCGTCGGCGAAGTGGTGCTCGTGGCGCCAGGACTTGAACGGGCCGCGTACCTGCTCGTCGACGAACCTCTCGTTGGGGACCAGCTCGACGTGGCGCACCAGCCAGCGCACCCCGATCGGCGCACCCTTGCGGGCGCCCGGGCGCGGGATGTCGGGCAGCAGTCCGGCGACGAGCGGGTGGCTGATGAGGAGCTCGGCCTCAGACCCCACGTTGATCCCGTCGGTGTGCAGCTTCAGAGCGGTGACCATCCCGGGAGGGCTGAGCCGGGCGAACGCACCCGGCCGGGTGTGCCACGCGAACACCGTCGATCGCGGATACGGGTACCGGCTGGTGCGCTCGAAGACGGGCATGCCCTCAGCCTACGCGCGCCCACCCCGCCTGCGCGCGCGTGGGCGTGACGCCGCCGGGAGCCCCCGGAACAGTCCCTCGCGGGCTGCCACGATGCTGCGCACCGTCGCCTTCACGCCTTCCGGGTCGTCGAAGATCGTCGTGGCGGCGAACCGGATGCGCTGCCAGCCCAAGGCAGCCAGCTGGGCGTCGGAGTCCCGGTCCCGGAGGAAGGCCTCCCTGGATCCATGGGTCTCCCAACCGTCGACCTCGAACGCGAGCAGGAGGTCGGGCAGTGCGTAGTCGAGGAAGCGGACCGTGCCGTCGGGAAGGGTGACCGGGTGGTTCGTGCGGTGGGCGTGCGGCAGGTCGAGGTCACGGTTCTGGCGCTGGAACTCCCGCTCGGCCTCGGACCAGGGCTGGTCCCGCGAGTCGTCGAGCAGGGCCCGGCGCAGAGCATCGCCGGGCCGGACAGGGAGCCCCGCGAACACCGTCTCGAGTTGGCCGAGCGTGACCGCCCTCAGGCGAAGCGCCTCGTCGATGACCGTGCCCCCGAGCGTGGGCAGGAGGTCGAGCACGGTGAGGGGCGCATCGGTGAACCGCACGTCGCCGCGGTCGACGGTGAGGTCGAGCGGGATCTGACGCCGGCACCAGCGGATGCCGTCCCCGTCTGCAGGGCGACCCCGGGTCGCGAGGTCCACCGTGGTCGCGGCCCGGTCGGGCCACCACCCCAGCGTCGCGGCCGCCTCCCCCACGACCACCGCGTTGAGATCCATGATGAGGGCGGCCCGGATCCGGGTCGCGAGGTCCAGTTCGGCAGCGGCGTCCCGGTAGATGCCGGCCAGCACCGGCACGATGTGCCCCTGTCGCAGGGCGCGATCGAACGCCGAACCCAGCGATGGGTGCTCCCGCCGGACGATCAACCCGTCTCGCGCCTCGAGGGCCCGACGCCACGCGTGCTCCATGCCCCTTGGTTTAGGCGGGTCCTGTCAGGTGCTCCGACGGGAGTGGTGGTTTCTCTCCAGAGGATGGCGGCCCGGACACCCAGTCACGCTCAACCCAGCCGCGCCTCCTCCATCCCCTGGAGAGAAACCACCACTCTCCATTTGATTACCTCAGCTAATGAGCTAGGCTAAGCAATCGTGCCCGACCGTGACCCCCTCCTCAGCCTCGCCAGCGACGTGCGCATCGCGTGCCAGCACGTCAGCCGCCGTGTGCGGTTCGACAACTGCCACGAGATCCCGCCGCACCACTTCAGCGCGCTCGCCAAGTTGTCGATGGGCCTCGCGAGCACCGCCGGCGAACTGGCCCGCATCGAGGAGGTGAGCGCCCCGAGCATGACCCGCACGGTGAACAGCCTCGTCGAGGCCGGGTTCGTCGCGCGCACCCTCGACCCCGACGACGGCCGACGCCACCTGCTCTCCCTCACCGAGGCTGGCGCCGAGATGGTGCAGCGCACCCGCGCGAGCCGCGACGACTGGATGGTCCGTCGCCTCCAGGGGCTCTCCCCCGACGAACTCAAGGTCCTCCGTGAGGCGACCGACATCCTCCAGAAGGTGATCCACGCGTGACCCAGACCCCCACGATCGCGCCCGCGCGCACCCCGATGTTCGCCAGCCTGAGGCTGCGCAACTACAGGCTGTTCTTCTGGGGCGGCCTGATCTCGAACATCGGCACCTGGATGGCGCGCATCGCGCAGACCTGGCTCGTGCTGACGATCCTGACCGACCACTCCGCCTCGGCGGTCGGCTACGTCACCGGCCTGCAGTTCCTCCCGATGGTGCTGTTCGGCGCCTGGGGCGGCGCGGTCGCCGACCGGTTCCCCAAGCGCATCATCCTCGTCTGGACCCAGGTGCTCCTCGCCCTCAACGCCGCCACCCTCGCCCTGCTCGTCGTGTTCAACGTCACCGAGTTGTGGCACGTCTACGTGCTGGCCTTCCTCCAGGGCGTCGTGACCGCGGTCGACAACCCAACCCGCCAGGCGTTCGCCTCCGAGATGGTGCCGCCCGAGCTCCTCCCGAACGCGGTCGGCCTCAACTCGACCAGCTTCAACGGCGCCCGGCTCGTGGGCCCGGCCGTCGCCGGTCTGATGATCGCCGTTGCAGGCGTCGGCCCCAGCCTCCTGATCAACGCGTTCACGTTCATCCCGGTGATCCTCGCGCTCCTCGCCATGGATCCCTCCCAGCTCACCCCGGCCCCCATCCGCCGCGGCCGTGGCTCGGTGCGCGAGGGCATCCGCTACGTCGCCGGACGCCCCGACATCCAGCTGGTCATGTTCATCGTCTTCATGCTCGGCACCTTCGGGATGAACTTCCAGATCACCAACGCCCTCATGGCCACCGAGGTGTACGGCAAGGGCGCCGACGCGTACGGCATCCTCGGCTCGATCATGGCCGTCGGTTCACTCACCGCCGCGCTCATGGCAGCCCGCCGGCCGCGCCCACGCCTGTCGACCATGCTCGGCGCCCTCATGGGCTTCGCGATCGCCACCTTCGCTCTCGCGCTCGCCCCGACCTACGAGATGTTCGCGATCCTCCTCATCCCGGTCGGGCTCACCGCCCTGACCGTCATGACCACCGCGAACGCCTCGGTGCAGCTCACCACCGAGCCGGTCATGCGCGGCCGCGTGATGGCGCTCTACATGATGATCTTCCTCGGCGGCACGCCCCTCGGCGCCCCGATGATCGGCTGGATCGGCGACGCCTGGGGCGCCCGCTGGACCGTCCTCATCGGCGCCATCGCCACCGCCCTGGCGTTCATGGTGGGCATGTTCTTCGCGCTCCAGCGCAACGACTGGCGCCTGCCCAGCTGGCGCGAGCTCCGCGGCGTCCCCGAGCCGGCCCAGCTCGACCCCGAAGAGGCCTGACGGGCGGCGCTCCTCGGTCCAGCTGTGCCGGGTCAGTGGGTGTAGACGCCCAACAGCGCGGCGTAGGGCTTGACGAAGCCGTCCCAGTTGTTGAACCGGTCCTCGTCACCGGTCAGGTGGTGGATCCGGACGGTGGCCGCGTCGTCCCCGGTGTGGATGAAGTCCACCGAGATCGTGGACGGATGGACGGCGTCCTCGGCCTTGCTGAAGGTGAACACCAGGCGCCGGCCGGGCTTCCACTCCTTGACCTCGCCGCGGAAGGTCTGCGTGCCGTCGGAGGCGATCTCCTGGACACGACCGCCCACCACCGGCTCGAAGAACACGTGGCTGAAGGTGTCGGGGCTGCCGACCGCCTCAGCGGACCACCACTCCGCGGTGCGCAGCGTGAAGGCTTCGAATGCGGGGCTGTGCCGCGCAGGGAACATCGAACTCGTGCACGTCGTCGTGAATCTGCATACCCCATGATGGCGCCGAAACTCCCTCCTCGTCAGGGGGACGTCGAACCCCGAGGGTCTTCGGCCCGGTCGGGCATCACACGCGCGCCTGCCAACCCCGGATCATCGTGATCCGCGCCTCGACCTGGTCCGTGGTCGCCGCCGCCAGTGCCGGCCCACCGCACTGGCGGCGCAGTTCAGCGTGCACGTGGCTGTGCGGTACCCCCTTCACGCGCGCGTACTGCGACACCAGTGTGTTCAGCTCCTTGCGGCGGGCCGCGAGGGCGCGGTGCAGCGACACCTCGGGCGTCACGCGCTCCCGCCGCTCGGACCGTTCGTGCCTCCGCACCTGCCGCCGCTGCCGTTCGCGTAGCAGGTGGGTTATCTGGTCGGGTTCGAGCAGCCCGGGCAGGCCGAGGTAGTCGGCCTCGTCGTCCGACGTGGGCACGGCGTGCATCCCGAACTGCTGGCTGTCGAACAGCACGTGGTCGAAGGTCGCCGCCGAATCGAGCGCCTCGAACGCCCCCATCAGGTCGTCGGACGCCGCCTCGCGTCGGTTCGCGGCCTCCAGCAGGGCCTCGGCCTCGGCCCACACGTCCATCTCCTCAGACGCCCTCCGTCGCCCCAGCACGTGGTCGCGTTGCAGCTCCAGGGAGAACGCGTGCGCGAGGACGATCGGCACGGTCGGCAGGAACACGGTGGCCACCTCCCCGCGGCGGCGGGTCCGCACGAAGCGCCCGACGGCCTGCGCGAAGAACAGGGGCGTGGACGTCGCGGTCGCGTACACCCCGACCGCCAGCCGCGGCACGTCGACGCCCTCGGACACCATCCGCACGGCGACCATCCACCGCTCGTCGGACGCCGAGAAGGCCTCGATCCGACCCGACGCCCCGGCGTCGTCCGACAGCACCACCGTGGGCTTGGTCCCGGTGATCGACTCCAGCACGCGCGCGTACGCCCGGGCGTTGGTCTGGTTGGTGGCGATGACGAGGCCGCCGGCGTCCGGGACGTGTCGTCGCACCTCGCTGAGCCGCTTGTCCGCGGCCCGCAGGACCGCCGAGATCCACTCCCCCTTGGGGTCGAGGGCGGTGCGCCAGGCCTGGGCCGAGACGTCCTTGGTGAGCAGCTCACCCAGGTTGGCCTCGACCGTGTCGCCCGACTTGGTGCGCCACCGCATGGGCCCGCCGTAGTTCATGAACACCACCGGGCGCACGACGTGGTCGCGCAGCGCCTCGGCGTAGCCGTAGGTGTAGTCGGCGCGGGAGACCTTCTCGCCGCCGTGCCCCTCGACGTAGGTGACGAAGGGGATGGGGTTCTCGTCCGAGCGGAAGGGCGTACCCGTCAGCATCAGCCGTCGCGTCGCGTACTGGAACGAGTCGCGCACCGCGTCGCCCCAGGCCAGGGCGTCGCCGGCGTGGTGGACCTCGTCGAGGATCACCAGCGTGTCGAAGTTCGCCGTCATGGTCTGGTAGCTGAGCATCGCCGCCGCGACGCCGGCGTAGGTGACCGCGACCCCGTCGTACTGCCGCGAGCGCCCGCGCTTGCGCCCGCCCAGCCCCGGGTCGAGCTGGATGCCAACCTTCGCGGCGGCGTCCGCCCACTGCACCTTGAGGTGCTCGGTCGGGGCGACCACGATCACGCGGCGCACCACCCGGGCGTGCAACAGCTCGGACGCCACCCGAAGCGCGAACGTCGTCTTGCCGGCGCCGGGGGTGGCGACGGCGAGGAAGTCGCGGGGCGCGGAGCTGAGGTAGAGGTCGAGTGCTTCCTGCTGCCAGGCGCGCAGCTTGGTCGCCGTTCCCCACGGAGCGCGCTGCGGGAACGCCGGACCGAGCCGGTCGAACGCCGACTGGCTCATGCGCGCGCGGGGGTGCTCGGGGAAGACATAGGACCCCGACCCTAGCCCTCCCCCGAGCGAGCGGGTCAAACACCGGAGAGGGCGTGTTGGGCGTGTTGCGCCGCGGCGGAGCGGGAGGCACGACCAGGGCTTCAGTTCTAGCCGCCGAGGGCTTGGGTTTTGTGCGCCGACAGCCTGCATTCCCTGCGCCGAGAGCCCGACCTCCGTCCGCCGACAGCCTGCACAGGGTCGCCCACGCGAGCACACTGGCCCCATGGCGAAGTACGAGCGGTCATTCCCCGGGTCGATCAGCAGCTTCCTGCCCTACTTCCACGACAACATCATGGGCAGCATCTCCGCCACCGCGGAGGACGGCACGGACCTCACCCTCGGCGAGGTGCGCACGGCGTTCCGGGTGTACGAGCGCTACTCGATGTTCGGCGGCAACCGCGTCAGCATGGCGCTCTCGCTGGCCGAGCACCGGGGCACGCTCCACGCCAGCGTCATCACCAGCGGGGGCACCGAGGCAAGCTTTTTCAAGGTGCTCCCGATCGGGGAGATGACCTGGCTCGACAAGGCCGCTCAGGTCATCGATGCCTACGCGGAGGGCAGCTAACCCACCATGCGGGCCAGGGCGTCCAACAGGGGGATCTGGCCGAGGGTCACCTTGGTGCGGGCGACCTCGACGTCGAACCAGTCCGCGCGATCGACCTCGGGGTAGGTGCGGAACCGACCGGACCGCCGCGGCCACTCCACCTCGAAGGTGTTGCTCTCGACGAAGCACAGGTCCTCGGACGCCTCGACGGCGAATCCGCGCACCCGCTTCCCCGACGACAACCGGACCTCACCCAGGTCGATCAGCTCACCCTCGGGCGGCTCGCAGCCCACCTCTTCGGAGAACTCGCGCCGGGCCGCGTCCTCGGGCGTCTCCTCGCCGGGCGTGTACATGCCCTTCGCCAGTGACCAGCCGCCGTCGTCGCGATGGCCCCAGAAGGGGCCGCCCATGTGCACGATGAAAACCCGCAACTGGCCATCCACCAACGTAAACGGCAGGAGACCTGCACTGTGGAGAGCCATGGACCCATCCTGCCCAACCGCCCGACGAACTTCCACGACCGCCTCCCCGGCCCCTGACCCCCCGCGTGTCGCCCCCATGTGCCAGAGTGGGCGCATGAGTGAAGCAAAGGACGGTGACAAGGTCGTCGACCCGAAGGAGCAGATGAAGGCTGCCCTGGAGGCCAAGAAGAACGCCCAGCACGGCAGTGCGGCGGGCGCGCAAGGCGGTGCGAAGGCGGCCGGTGGGCCCCACGGTCAGCAGGGGGGCAAGCGCACGTTCCGGCGCAAGGCCGGGGGTTAGACCGATGAGGGTCTCGATCCCGAAGGAGACGAAGGTCCGCGAGTACCGCGTCGCGATCACGCCCGTGGGCGTGCTCGACCTGGTCGAGGCGGGCCACGAGGTCCTCATCGAGAAGGACGCCGGCCTGGGGTCGTCCATCACCGACGACGACTACGCCAAGGTCGGCGCGCAGATCGTCGACACCGACGGCGCGTGGTCGGGTGAGCTGGTCCTCAAGGTCAAGGAGCCGACGCCCGAGGAGTTCCACTTCCTCACCGACGAGCAGGTCCTGTTCACCTACCTGCACCTGGCGCCCGACCGCCCGCTCACCGAGGCGCTCCTCGACGCGGGCACGACGGGCGTGGCCTACGAGACGGTCCGCCTGCCCAATGGCCAGCTGCCGCTGCTCTACCCGATGTCCGAGGTGGCGGGGTGCCTGGCTCCCCAGATGGGTGCGCACGCGCTGCTCAAGGCACAGGGCGGACGCGGGGTCCTGATGGGCGGCGTCGCTGGGGTCCCCAGCGCGAAGGTCGTCATCCTCGGTGGCGGCATCGCGGGCCAGAACGCGGCGAGCGTCGCGCTCGGCATGGGCGCCGACGTCACGGTGCTCGACACCGACCTCGACAAGCTGCGCCAGATCATGTGGAAGTTCGACGACGCCGTGGACACCCTGTTGTCCTCGACCCTCACCGTGCGCGAGCAGGTGCTGGCCGCCGACCTGGTGATCGGCACGGTGCTCGTCCCGGGTGCCCGCACGCCGAAGCTGGTCACCAACGAGATGGTGTCGCAGATGAAGCCGGGTTCGGTGCTCGTCGACGTGGCGGTCGACCAGGGCGGTTGCTTCGAGGACTCCCACCCGACCACCCACGACGACCCCACCTACACGGTGCACAACTCGGTGTTCTACTGCGTGGCGAACATGCCCGGCGCGGTGCCGAACACCTCCACGTGGGCGCTCACGAACTCGACGTTGCCGTACGTGCGTCGCATCGCCGAGCAGGGCTGGGCGAAGGCCGCGGACGCCGACCCGGCCCTGGCCGAGGGCCTCAACACCCATGCCGGACGCCTCACCCACCCAGGCGTGGTGGCTGCGTTCCCCGACCTGCCGGCCTCGTCTGCCTGAGACGTTGCGGTCGCCATGTGGCAGCTCCGCTTGCACAACCCGCTACACCCGCCTAGAATCATCTGTGACACCTACGACATGTGTGCCACTTTTGAGAGCAGCTTCCCGTGAGAACTATTGAGACGACCAACATTCCCGTTGAACATCTAGAGGCCCTTGAGCACTTTGCTTGTGCCGAGGTCGGCCCTGAGCTGCGCGACGTCCTTATGAGCGTGGCCCGTTGCATTCGTGACGGCGAGGGCCTTGTGACCGTCGACGGGCATGCCACGCTCACTCCCAACCAGGTTGCCGAACGCTTGGGCATGAGCCGGTCACATTTGTACAAACTATTGGACAGGGGCGAGATCGTGTCGCACCGCGTCGGTCGTGACCGCCGTATCCGACTGAGTGACGTCATCGCCTTCGAAGCCGAACGAGACCACGATCGACGCGAGCTTGCCGAGCGCTTCGCCAAGCAGCACGAAACCCGCAGTGGCGCCATTGACGAGATCGCCGATCTGCTCTGACTGCGTGGCATTCGCCCTGAGCCGCACACTGATCCGTCATGATCGATGAGTGCACAGCCGCCGAGCCCGCCCTACGCTCAGAGTCCTCCGTGAGGACCTGACTGCGGGGTGGGCTTCGCCACAACCGATGCGCTCACTGGCGAACGCACGGATCGCAGACCTGCATCCCCTGAGCGAGCTGCCCCACCCCTTGGTCCAGAAGGCGGCCGAAGCGCTTCCCCACGGCAGCGACATCACCAACGTGGAGGGGCCCATCTCTGGGTGCACGAACCTGCAACTCCTGGAGATCAAGACCGGGCAATGGCGCGGCGGGGTGTGGCTGGATCCAGACTCGGGGGTCCACTGGCTCGTGGTGGCAGGGCTGGCCAAGGGAGGTCACCTGGACTGGGACGACTTCTATGAGCGCGTCCGCCGGCAGGACAGCGCGGGGTTGGCCGCGTCATGGTTGCCACAGGCCGAGGATGTTCTCCTCCTGAAGCAGGAAACCGCCGCCCGCATCGTGACCGGGTGGGAGCTCGCAATCCAGGATCAGGTGCGTGCAGCCTTGTCCACGGTGGGAGGCGGCGGGACAACCCACGTCACCGTCCGGCATCCAGTCCGCGAGGAGACATTCGCCGAGATCACCATCGCTCTGACGCAGGTGCGCGAAGCCGACTACGAGGCCGACGAAGTCGACGTCGACATCGCAACCTGCCGCTCCTACGAGGGCTCGAACCTGTCCTGGCAACTCGCCCTCCGCGTGCTCATCTCGATCAGCCCCCCGGAGCAGGGGTGGGACAGGTTCCGGAACACCTTCTCGACCATCGTCGAGCCGGGCCACGTCCCCGAGCGGACCTCACTCCTCAGCACCTTGGCAGAGGAGGGCATCCTGGTCCAGTCAGAGCCGGGGCGACACAGCCACTACACGCACCGGAAGCACCTCGCCGGACGCACCATCGAAGGGCGGGCAGTGCGCGGCCTCTGCGGCGCCTACTTCGTTCCCCACCAGGACCACTTGGCCCTGCCTGCCTGCCCCCACTGCGACGAAGCGTGGGCGAAACTCCCGCAGTAACGGGTTCAACGCCCCTCAGTGCGTAACGCTTGCCGCAGCGATGATGCTGTCCAGCACCCCGGGCAGCTCGGCGGCCATCGGCCGACCGACGAAGCGGTCCCAGACCTTGGCCAGGGGGCCCTTGATGGTGAGCCGGTGGGTCAGCACACGCGCGTCGGGGTCGACGTCGACGGCACCCTCGGCGTCCGAGCCCTCAACCTCGGGGCGGGTCAACTCACGCGCATAGGTGGCGGTGGCCAGCGGCAGCTTGGTCTCGGTGACGAAGCGCAGGGCCGAGCGGTCCACCTCGACGATGCGGTAGGTCGAGCGGCCACCCTTCTTCCAGCGCAGGACGCCGACCGCGCCCTTCGCGAGCGGTCCGTTGCGCTTGGCCCGCAGGATCGACGGGTCATCCTGCGGCCAGTACTCGGGCTCGGTCCAACGCTCCCAGACGATCGACGGATCGACGGTCGCAGTCGCGCTCTGCGCGTGGACTCCCATGGCTGATCAACTCCTCCGGGCCGACGTGTGGAGGCCCGATCAGCCATTGTGCGCCACCGGGCAAGCCGGGCGGGTCGGTTTCCATCCGATGGTCGGGTTGAACCCACCCAACCGTGTGCCGTGTCGCAGCGGCCTCTACGGCGTGGGCTCGAAACTGAAGATGTCTTCGATCGGGAGTTCGAAGAGCAGCGCCAGTCGGAAGGCGACCGGCAGGCTCGGGTCGAACTTCCCCGTCCCGATCGCATTGACCGACTGGCGCGACACCCCGAAGCCGGCGACCCAGCCGGACCCGAGGGTCACCGCCACGCGTCCTGCATGATCTTGCGCCAAAGATCGTCCTGGGCCTTGATGAAGCGTGCGAAGCAGATCACCCAGCCGGCGCCCACCAGGACGTTCAGCATGACCGCCACCACGCTGGCCTTCGTCTGCTCCGGGCCCCAGATCACCTGGGGCCCAAACCTGGGCAGCGGCGAGGCTCGCCGCCCAGGCAAGCGTCCAGAGCACGAGCCAGCCGGCCCCAGGTGTGACCTAGGCGGGCCGGGCCACCGCCAGCACCCCGTGCGCGAGCGTGTCGGCCATCAGGCCCAGCATGTCGGCGTCGATGTTGTCGGCCCGGTCGCAGGACTCGTGGTAGCACGGGTCGGGCACACCGGCCCCCTCGTCGAGGTAGGCGCCGGTGAACAGCCCGCCGACGGGGATGTCGGCGTACAGGAACGGCCGGTGGTCGCTGTCCTCGAACGTGGCGTCGACGGGCTCGGCCCCCTGCTCGCGCAGGTGGTCGGCCATGACCTTCCCGACCGGGTGGTCGCCCTCCCCGAAGCCGGCGTAGACATACGGCGTCGGGTTGGGTGAGCCGACCATGTCGAGGTTGAGGTACACCTCGGTGGCCTGCCGGGCGGGCTCGTCGAGGTCCTGGACGTAGTGGGTCGACCCCCACAGCCCGTCCTCCTCACCGCTCCAGAACGCGAACCGGACGCCATGCTCCGGCTGCACGCCCACCTCGGCCAGGTGCCGGGCCACCTCGAGGGCGACGGCAACCCCGGACCCGTTGTCGTTGATCCCCGCCCCGCTGGACACCCCGTCCAGGTGGGCGCCGACGACAACGGTCCGCCCGCTGGTGCCGGGCAGGTCGGCGAGCACGTTCGCGGTCTCGACCATGCCTTCCCGCCACTCGACGTTCAGGGTCAGCTCGGTCGGCTGGGTCGCCCACGCGGCGCCCATGTCGTAGGTGGTCGTCACGACCGGGATGTCGAGGTCGGCGTCCTGCACCTGGCCCATGAACACGCCCGTGCGGTCGTCGGCGTCGCCCTGGTTGAACACCACGACGGCGCTCGCCCCGGCCTGGCGCGCGTTGAGGGTCTTGGCCAGGAAGGTGCACGAGCCGCGCTGCAGCAGGGCGATGTCCCCGGCCGGGAACCCCTCGAAGTCGTCCTCCTGGCATCCGCTGGTGGAGCGCCGGTCGCCCTCGAGGTTCACGTCGACGGCGGTCACGCGGCCGGCGGCGCTCCCGGATCCGCCGAGCGGCTGGAAGTCCTCCCCCCGCGTCAGCGCCTGCTCCCCACCCGGGCCGACGGCCAGAGACGCGTCGACGATCCCGCTCCGCTCGTAGGAGAACTCCTGGCGCCGGGTCTCGTAGCCGGCCTCCTTGAGCTGCGCCTCGACGTAGGCCATGGACGCCTCGTGCCCCGGCGTCCCCGCCTGCCGGTTGCCGCCGTTGGCGTCGGCGATGCGCTCGAGCTCGCGGATGTGCGCCATCAGGTCCTCGGTGGTGATCGCCTCGCGCAAGGCGGCCGAGTCCACCGCCGGGATGATCCGCGGTCGGTTGTTCCACTGGAACCACACGGCGACGAGCGCGACGACCACGACAGCAGCGATGCCGATCAACAGCCAGCGGCGGGGGGTCTTCACGTGCAGAAAGTACCCGATCGGGTTTCCAGAGCTGTCTGGACGCCGCGGGCTCGGCCCTGCTGCCTCCGGCTAGACCGTGACCTCACGCACCAGCGCGATGAACTCCGCGAGGCTGAGGATCCAGTCCCGATGCTCCGGCGGGAAGGTCCGCTTGTTGTCCGCGGGCACTACAAGCGTCACCCCCGCCTCTGACATCTCGTCCAGCTGGGCACTCGTGATGCCCTGCTGCAGCGTGAACAGATGCTTGTGCGGGATTCGTGCCGCCTCGTTCAGGATCTGGCGCCACCGGTCCTTGCACGTGGTCTTTGCAGCCAGGAACACGAGGCGAGAATCCGGCCAATCTCGGTCGTGGTAACGCTGAGCGGACGGGAAAATGAAGTCAGGCTTCCGATTCCCCTCGGTCCGTACTTGGGCTTCGTATCCCACACCTGCGTCGTCGAAGATGGCGGCGAGGTGGTTCTCCAGGGAATGGCCAGCACGGGACTTGCGCCGGTTGAGGACTCGGTTCGCCACGTCCACGAACTCGTCTACTGTCTCGAACCCTTCAGCCACCAGATCCCCGTACGTGCGCTCCTCCACGGCGAGAAAGATCCGATACTCGAGTTCCGCCCAACGCTTGATGACTGAGTCGGGCCCAAGTCCGGGAGCCGCGTCCCTGTGGACTTGCGCGTCGATGGCGCGGGCTGAGCGCGAGATCTCGTATGTCGTGGGGAACAACCCTTCCGGGAGCCCGGCGACGTACTCGCTGATGAGGCGTGCTTCGCGATCAGCTTGGTCTGGAACAGTGGCCGAGCGACCTCTCCGCTGGTCCAGCAGTTGGTTCGTGTTCTCCGGGCTCAACGCAAAGGCTCCGAGGAACTCGTCCACAGCTGCTTCGGAGCTGAGCACCCACGCGTTCAACTGGGACGATCCAGCCCTCCGTGTCAGGACCCAGAGGTCCCCTGTGTTCTCGGGGTGCCGGTACGGGAAGTCCGTGCCGAATCGTGTGAGGCGGTACTCGTTCCTGGTTCCCTGCCCGTAGTAGATCGCTCTCGAGTCCGTGATGTGCTGGCCGTTCCAGCAGATGCGCCAGTCCTTGTCAGTGTTCTGGCCCTTCATCCCCTCGTGGTCGAGGATCACAGGCCAAGCGCCCTTCGCCACGTGGAAGCCAGCTTGGTGGGACGCGGTCTCCCCCGTGTCATTGGGCGTGAGGAACTTGCAGTAGGCCACATCGGCACCCGTTGCGTCGATCACCGCAGCAGCTGCAAGCTCCAGATCCGGCTTTTCAAAGGACAGCACGTCGTCGGGCATGCCTCTCATCTAAGGCGATCTCAGCACCGCATGCCAGGACTGTCGGACGCGGCCGTTACCGTGAAACCCGTCCAGTTGACTCGCGGTAGCAGACCCGGACAGAATGTCCGCATTCATTCCCAGAGGTGGCCCACATGACCTTGACCCAGCCCAGCACCAACCCGCTGTTGGCTCACGTCGCCCGAACTTTTACCCAACCCCAGATCGCCGAGCTGACGGGGTACACCGAACGGACCGTCCGCCGATGGCTCGCTGGGGACAGCACACCTCCCAAGAAGATCGACACGCTGTTGCGCGCGGAGCTCGCCAAGGCGACCAGGCCGGCCAGCTTCACGTTCATCGACCTGTTCGCAGGCGTCGGCGGTACCCGGTTGGGATTCGAGGCAGCTGGCGGCCGATGCGTCTTCACCTCGGAGTGGAACAAGTTCTCGCAGCAGACCTATCTGGAGAACTTCGGCACCACGGAGGGTCACACCTTCGCCGGGGACATCACCCAAGTGAAGGCGGCCGACGTCCCCGACCACGATGTCCTCATCGGCGGTTTCCCCTGCCAGCCGTTCTCCATCGCCGGCGTGTCCAAGAAGAACGCCTTGGGCAGGCCGCACGGTTTTCAGGACGAGACCCAAGGGACACTCTTCTTCGACATCGCCCGGATCATCGACGAGAAGCGGCCGCGCGCCTTCATGCTCGAGAACGTCAAGAACCTTGCCTCGCACGACAAGGGCCGCACGTTCCGAACGATCATGCGCACCCTCCAGGTGGAGCTCGGCTACGACGTCCACTACCAGGTCATCGACGCATCCCCGTGGGTCCCGCAGATGCGGAAGCGCGTGTTCATCGTGGGTTTCCGGGACGCCAATGATTTCGAGTTCGCGGACCTTGAAGAGCCTCTCTTCGGACCGACCATGGGCGACATCCTGCACCCCGAGGACGGCAGCGAGGCGCCTGAGGCGCCCTACACGACCGGCCCACGCGCCGAGGTGGCGGGTAAGTACACGCTGACCGAACACCTCTGGACCTACTTGCAGAACTACGCCAACAAGCACCGCGCCGCAGGGAACGGGTTCGGTTTCGGCTTGGTGGGTGACGAGGACGTCGCTCGAACTCTCAGCGCGCGGTACTACAAGGATGGCTCCGAGGTGCTGGTCAGCCGAGGAGAAGGCGAACTGCCGCGACGGCTCACGCCACGGGAGTGCGCGCGCCTGATGGGCTTCCCGGACACGTTCAAGATCCCTGTGTCAGACACCCAGGCTTACAAACAGTTCGGCAACTCAATCGTCGTTCCCGTGGTCGAGCAGGTGGCCAAGATGGTTGCCGCCCAGTTGTAGGTCCCCTCCCTTGACGAGGCCCCAGACCCGGACTGCCACGTCGGTGGGATCTTCGTGTTCCCATGCTCGAAGGACTTGCCAACCCGCCGCAGCCAAGGATTGGTTTGTCTCCTCATCTCGGGCTGCGTTTGCTGCCAACTTGCGTTCCCACCACTGGCCATTGTTCTTGGGTGCCACGCTGTGGATGGGGCATCCGTGCCAGAAACAGCCATCCACGAAGACGGCCACCCGGGCCTTCGGGAAGGCCACGTCGATCGTCCGCCGAGGTCGGCCGGGCACAGGCCAATGGATCCGATATCGCAAACCCCGAATGAACAGTGCCTTGCGCAGCGCCAGCTCAGGCGATGTGTCCTTTCGCCTCTGTGATTCCATGCGGCGCCTTACGGCGTCACTCGGCGGTCCAACGGCTGGCACTCGCATCACGCTCAACCTCCCTGCCAATGACACGCCATGAGCGCCATCGAACCTAGCCCACACCATAGACACACCGGGAGTCCCGGCATCACCTCAGGGGCGGCCGATTGTCGACGACAGGCCGAGGGGGCCTACCTGAAGTTCCGGCTTTCAGACGCAAGCCCTAGACTGCCCCGAAACCAGTGTTCGCCGTTGGCGAGGACCGGCGGAAAGGACAAGCCCCTGAAATGACTGACGAGTGGGACATCGCCGAACCGCGGGCGGATGCCCTCATCGAGTCTTTACGAGCGTTTGGGTATTCCCCCGAATCTGCCATCGCAGACCTAGTGGACAACAGCATCTCTGCGGGCGCGAAGTTGGTTGAGGTCGACTTCCACTGGGATGGAGGCAACTCCTCCATCCGCGTGACAGACGACGGGCAGGGGATCACGGAGCCGGACCTCGTCAGTGCAATGCGACCGGGAAGCACCAGCCCTTCGGAAGAGCGCGCCCACAATGACCTTGGCCGCTTCGGGCTGGGGCTCAAGACTGCTTCCTTCTCCCAAGCACGTGAGCTGACGGTGGTGAGCCGATCGGCCAGGACCGGCCAAGTGTCAACGCGTCGATGGGATCTCGACACCGTGGCGCTGTCGGGCGAGTGGCGCCTCCTGCGGACGCCTCCCAACGGGTTCCAACCCGATCCGCCTCCACAGCCGAGCGGAACAGTGGTGCAATGGACCAAGGCGGACCGATTGGTCGGCGAATCCTCGGTGACCGACACAAAGGCCCACCACCGCTTCCTCCAAGTAACTGACCGCGTTCGGCGGCACCTCGAAGCCACGTTCCATCGCTTCTTGGTTGGAGCCGGACGCGTCCAGATCACAATCAACGGGAAGCCCATCGACCCGTGGGATCCCTTCTTGCTGTCCCATTCCGCAACTCAAGTCTTGGCGGAGGAGTCCCTCCCGTATCGAGGCGATTTGATTCGGGTCACCTCATACGTACTGCCTCACCGCAACAAGCTGTCGGAGGAAGCCGCGGATCGCCATGCAGGGGCTGCGGGTTGGAACCAGCAACAGGGCTTCTACGTCTACCGGTCCAACCGCCTGCTGGTACAAGGGGACTGGCTTGGTTTGGGCTTCAGCAAGGACGAGCACACGAAACTCGCCCGGATCGCTGTTGAGTTCCCGTCCTCTCTTGACCATCACTGGCAGGTTGATGTCAAGAAGTCCACTGCACGCCCCCCCGGGGAACTCCATGAGCATCTCCGCCGCATCGCGCGAGCGACGCGGTCACGCGCGGAGCAGGTCTATCGTCACCGCGGGAAGCTGCTTGCCCGAAAGACCTCTCAACCCTTCGTGTTCGGGTGGCTGGAGATCCTAGACCGGGCGGGCCACAAGCGATACAAAATCAACCGCGAACACCCGGTGATTCAGACACTGATCGCCGAAGCAGGCGATAAACGACAGCTGATCCAACGGGCCCTCAAGTTTGCAGAGGAGACCGTTCCAGTTCCTCTGATCGGAATTTCGGTCGCAGCTGCGGTTGAACACGCGCCGGCTCCATTCGACCAACACAAACGCGATTTGGGGTCGTTCGCCGATTTCGCCTACATGGGACTCCTAGGCACTGGCCTCTCTCCCGAAGTTGCCATCGAACGCCTCGCTGCGGCGGAACCTTTCAACTCATACCCAGAAATCATTGCGACGCTCAAGGAGACCCACATATGACGAGTGCGGCATTGGTCAGACAGACGGTGCAGATGTTCCTTGACAACGCAAAGGCGCAGGGGCACGCGGTGTCCCCTGAACAGCTTCGAGAATGGGTACGATCGGCCACGCAGTTTGTTCGGAACACCACAAGTGCCGGGCCGCATGAAGACTTGGATGAAGAACAGCTGATCCGCGACATCGAAGCCAGCAACAATGTTTTCGTCGGGAACTGGAGTTCGCTGTCAGACGATGCAGACCACCTGCCATGGCTCCCCGAGAAGTTGGAGTCAAAGAAGGATTGGCCCTTCTGGCAGCGCTACCAGCGCTTCCTAAAGAACGGGGGCATGCCGAGTTCGGCGATCAGTCGGCTCGACGAGGTCACCGACGACATCCTGGGGAGACTTGAGGACCCCGAAAGAGAGGGGCCTTGGGATCGTCGAGGGCTGGTCGCAGGGCAGGTCCAGTCTGGAAAGACGGGCAACTACATCGGGTTGGTGGCCAAGGCCATCGACAACGGTTACAAGTTGATCGTTATCCTCGCGGGAATTCACAACAGTCTGCGAAGCCAGACACAATCACGCATCGACGAGGGCATCCTCGGATTCGACACCCGTAAGATCATGGTTGCTTCGAAGGCTGCCGACGATAACCGCATCGGGGTCGGTCGCTTGGCGGGCCATCGCCTCATAGTCAACTCATTCACGTCATCCGCGGAGAATGGAGACTTTCGTCTCACCGTAGCCAAGAACCTTGGAGTTGCGCCGGGCGGCGCCGATCCCATTGTGCTCGTGGTGAAGAAGAACAAATCCATCCTCACGAACCTGTACAAGTGGGCCACCAACCTGACCAAGGAAGTGGATCCCCACACTGGCAAGAACCGGGTTCGCGGCGTCCCGATGCTGATGATTGACGATGAGGCGGACCATGCATCCGTCAACACGAAGGCCGAGGGTTACGGGGATGAAGAAACTGACCCGTCCGTCATCAACGGCCTAATCAGAAAGTTCATGGACACGTTTGATCGCGCATCCTACATCGCTTACACAGCCACCCCCTTCGCGAACATCTTCATCGACCCGGACGCCGACCACAGCGCGGCAGGACGAGATCTCTTCCCCCGCAGCTTCATACTCAACCTTCCAGTGCCCAGCACCTATGTCGGCCCTGAACGGGTATTTGGCCTGCGTGAGGATACGGAGAACGCAATCGAGGCCGTGGAAGCACTCCCCATCTTCCGAGGCATTTCGGACCATGAGGCTTGGCTCCCCGATCTACACAAGGCCGGTGACCTGCCTGGTGAAGACCTCCCCGAATCCTTGATCGAGGCGACCTTGGCCTTCCTGATGGCAGGGGCAGTTAGGCAGATCCGCGGGCAGGGCGGTAAGCATCACTCGATGCTGGTCCATGTAACGCGATACATCTCCACCCAGGCGCGTGTCGGGGACCAGCTCCGAACGTTGTTGGAGGACATGCAGCGCAGGCTGCGCTACGGCGAGGGCGCTGCACCTACGCTCCGTAGCCGCGCGAAACAGCTCTATGAGGATGACTTCGTACCGACGCACAACCACTTCTCGAGGCACGGAGATATGGCGGCTCTCACCGGTGAAATGCCGCCGTTCGAAGATCTCTGGGCAGCGTTGGACGAAATCGCCAGCCGTACTCACGTGAGGGTCTTGAATGGACGGTCCGAGGACTCACTCACATACGTCGACCATCCGGAGGGCGTGAGCGTCATCGCTGTCGGCGGTGACAAGCTGTCCCGAGGCCTCACACTCGAAGGTCTGAGTGTCTCTTACTACCTCAGGGCGAGCCGCATGTACGACACGCTCATGCAGATGGGTCGGTGGTTCGGGTATCGCCCTGGCTACATGGACCTGTGTCGCTTGTACACGACGAGCAGACTCAAGGATTGGTACGAGCGGATCACCGCCGCCACCGCCGAGCTCCAAAACGAGTTCGACGCGATGTCAGCCGTGGGCAAGACACCTGAAGAGTTTGGCCTCCGCGTTCGGCAGCACCCCGACGGGCTCTTGGTCACATCTCCTGCGAAGCTTCGGCACGCGCAGAAGCTCAGCGTCTCCTTCAGCGGATCAATCGCAGAAACGGTGACGTTCCGAGCTGCGGACCGACCGCAGAACTGGAGCGCCTTGACCACACTGACGGGCTCTCTCGGGCAGCCGGTCTCTGACAGTCCTGACGGCACCTTGGTTTGGCGCAACGTGCACTCCGATCTGATCCTCGGCTTCCTTGCGAACTATCGCGCGGAGCGAGCGGCCATCAAGGTCCAGCCCACGGCCTTGAGCAGCTACATAACGTCTCGGGTAGCCGATAACGAGCTGACCTCCTGGACCGTCGTGCTGGGCGACGTGCAATCCGGGAGCACCCGAACGCACGTGGGACCGCTCTCGATCGGCCTGACAACCCGCCAGCATCACAACCCCAGCCGAGCATCCACCCGATACACGATCCGTCGTCTGGTCAGCCCGCACCACGAGCTGATTGACATGGTGCAAGGATCACCCGAGTGGGACGAGGCGCTGCGCGAAACCGTCGAGGCGTGGGAACAGAGCGCCCGATTCGACCCCAACGTCGAGGCACCACGTAAGCCTTCAGCCTTCCGGGAAAGGCGAAGCCGCCACAAGTCTCAAGGCCTACTTCTCCTGTACGCGCTGGACCCTTCCCAGTGGTCAGAGTTCGACAATCAGCCCGACAACACCCCGTTCGTCGGTTTCGCGACCTCGTTCCCTTGGTCAGACCGAGCCAAGCCGATCGAGTATCAAGTGAACTTGGTCGAGCTCAAGAAGGAGTTCGGATGGGACGATGAGGAATTCGAAGATGAGTGACTCGCAGGCCGCGATCTGGAGCAGCTTGGCGGCTGAGCCCGAAGGTACTGGCTGGGTTCGGCGCCGGGTGATCCCTGATTCCGGGCATGATGTGTTCTTCGGGGAGAGTCGACCGAGCCGGTCCAAGCGCGTCATCATGACGATCTACGGGAAGCCCGAAGGCCTTCCCCGCCGTAGGACGTCTTCGCGCGGACTCGAGGTCGGGTTACAGGTCGATTCCGATCAAGTCACCGTGCAGTTGACGTCCAACGCGGGTCGTGGCGGAGACCCGATGTTCACAGAGCTAGCGGATGATGTGGTGCGCGTACTGGCTGCTCAGCCAGGGCAGGGAGCGGCCGCTCGCGTACTGGAGCGAGTCGTCGCTTGGCAAAGCTTCTTCGCAGCCGCGCGTGACCGTTTCAGTTCCGAAGCCGCCGCCGGGCTGTTCGCTGAGCTGATCACTCTACGGGACCTGTTCCTCCCGGCACTCGGGCCATCCGGCGCGTTGAGCGCATGGCATGGTCCAGACCCCGCTGTCCAGGATTTTCTAGCCAGCGGCACCGCCGTTGAAGTCAAGTCCTTCCGCGGCAACGGGGACGGCCAGCTCAGAATCACCTCCGAGCGGCAGCTCGACGAGGTGGGAGTGGACCAGTTGTTCGTGGCCTACATTCGGCTCGATGAGCGAGCTGATGGGACGGGCATGACTCTGGCGGAGCTCATCCTGGACATCGCCACCAACCACCTGCCCCCAGACACCCACTTGGCCTTCGAGGACCGCCTAATGGCCTCTGGATGGCACCGCTCTTTGGCCGACACGCGTCCCGAACGCTTCTTGGTGCGCTCTCAGGAACTGCTCCATGTCCGAGAGGGGTTCCCTCGCATTGTCCCATCTCAACTTCCCACCGGGATGCGCGATGTCTCCTACTGCGTGGAGCGAAGCGCTCTCGAACCATTTGTGACCCCATGGGCCAGCTTGATACCGCGACTGGAGGAATTGCCTTGGCAGTAGCACTCACGGAGTTCCTGCTGGACTTGCAGCGGGAGATCTCGCTCGACGCAGCGGAAGAAGGTCAAGAGCGGTCCCTTCCTGAGGCCTTTACGGAGTACATGTTCGAGGTGCTCACGGAGGCGGGCGAGATCGACGACGCCCAAGTGGCCTTCTACCAAGCCACTGGCGCGCGCGCCTCGGGATTCACCTTGAGTGAGGACGAAAGCACGCTGTGGCTGTTCCTCACCGACTATCGCGGTGAACTAGAGCCTCAGTCCTTGGTCAAGGCCGACCTCGATACCCATTTCCGCCGCCTCTCGACCTTCGCGGAACGCGCCCATCGTGGGTTGCACTCTTCCCTGGAGGAGTCGGCCCCGAGCTGGGACATGGCCCACAGGATCGAGGAGGTATGGCGGCGAGTTGGCGAAGTACGACTCGTAATCCTCACCAACGCGATCCTGCGAACGCAGGTACCGGGTCCCACCACCTCCGAACGCCGTCGGGTTCACCATGCGGTCTGGGACTTGGAGCGGCTGCATCAGCTCACAACGAGCGGACGCGTTCAGGAGTCCATCACGGTTGATGTCCTCGCTGAATGGGGAGAACCCATCCCCTGCCTTGGTCCCCAAGGCGACCCGGGTTTCTACGCGGCGTACCTCACCCTGCTTCCGGCGGAGTTCATCGCGAACATCTACGAAAAGCACGGCCCCCGCCTGCTTGAACTCAATGTCCGTTCGTTCCTCCAGTCACGCGGGAAGGTGAACCGGGGAATCCAAGAAACGATCAAGACCGCTCCGAGACGCTTCTTGGCCTACAACAACGGCATCTCGATGACGGCATCTGGAGTCACCCTCGTCGATTTGCCTGGTGGTGGTCGAGGCTTGGCTGAGATCAGGGATCTCCAGATCGTCAACGGTGGCCAGACGAGCGCATCCCTCCACTTTGCGAAGGTTCGCCACAAGGCGGATCTCAGCGAGATCCACGTTCAAGCCAAAGTCTCGGTGGTTGAACCCACCCTCCTACTCGACTTGGTGCCCAGGATCAGCGAGTACGCCAACAGCCAGAACAGGGTGAATCTGGCCGACTTCAGCGCGAACGACCCCTTCCACGTCGAGATTGAGCGGCTGTCTCGCACCATCTGGGCACCCGGCAAGGCTGGCACAAACGATCTCACCCGATGGTTCTATGAGCGCGCCCGCGGCCAGTACGCAGATGCGCACGGCAGAAGCCGCACCCCGGCCCAGCAGCGGAAGTTCAAGCAAGAGCACCCCGTTTCTCAGAAGTTCACCAAGACTGACTTGGCCAAGTTCGAGAATACTTGGGACCAATTGCCACACATCGTGTCCTTGGGTGCAGAGAAGAACTTCAGGGAATTCATGATCCGCCTGAGCAAGCGAGGGTCGACGTTCAAACCAGACCAGAACTACTTCGAGAGCTTGGTGGCAAAGGCGATCCTGTTCCGGCAGTCCGAGCGTCTCGTCGGTTCCCTCAAGCTGGGCGGATACCGTTCGCAGACAGTCACCTACATGCTGGCACGACTCTTGCACGCGACCGGCCAGCAGATCGATCTGCGGGCTATCTGGCGCCGCCAAGAGCTTTCACCTGCCCTGGCAGAGGCGATCTCCGAGTTGGCGCCACTCGTACATGGGGTCCTACTTGACTCCGCCGGCACTCGCAACGTGGGTGAGTGGGCCAAGAAGGAGGCGTGTTGGGTCGCGGTGCAAGCTCTCGAGTGGTCGGTTCCCGCCGCCCTCGGCCCCGAGATGGATCGGGGGAGCGTACGCACCAAGACCACATCTTCCGCGAGCATCGGTGAGCAGATGTCTGAAGACGAGGCTGCTGCACTCGCAACAGTGGTGGCGATCCCCAGCGACGTGTGGTTCTCACTGAGTGGGTGGGCCAAGCAGACGGGCAGCCTCGAACCTTGGCAGCGCAGCCTCGCCTTCAGCCTCGGCAGGATCGCCAGCGCCGAACGTACGCCCTCTCGGAAGCAGGCCATTCAAGGCGCAAGGGCGATCGCCGAAGCCCGCCGCTTGGGGTTCTCAGACTGAAAGGGGATTTCGATGCGCCCATGCCACTGGAATTCAACAGCCGCAAGCTCGGTAGACGCGGGCAGGGCCGCCGACCCAGTCGGCGCGCTGTTCCCCCCGCTGGCTTTGCTCAGGGATATTCCATTGGCGGCGCCGGCTCTCGATCTTGTGCCTGCCAGCCACGGGGAGATGGCCGCGCTCGAGCAACTCCGAGAGATGCTCCTGCGTCCACCCAACGGGGATCTGTGGACGAGAGTCGGCTGGGTCCTCGGCATGAGCATTGACGACTTGGTGTCGCGAGCTGGGGGAAGCGTCGAGCCAGCGGACTTCGTTGCGCTGTTCAACCAGATGAGCTCAGAGGCCCTAGGGCGTGTCGCGTAACTGGTCTCGTAGGCAGATGATGGTGCTGGCCAGGACGAGGCCGGCGCGGTAGTTGCGAGCGAGTTTGTCGTAGCGGGTGGCGATGGCGCGGAACTCCTTGATCCGGTTGAAGAAGCGTTCCACCACGTTCCTGCCCTTGTAGATGGTGGGATCGAAGGCAGGTGGGCGACCGCCGCGGCTGCCCTTGGCCTTGCGACGGGCGATCTGGTCGGAGCGTTCGGGGATGGTCACCTTGATCCTTCGCCGCCGGAGCTCGGTTCGGGTCGAGGGATGGGAGTAGGCCTTGTCCGCGACCACCCGGACAACCCGGTGAGGGGCAAGATCGATCACATCCAACAGGCGGGGGTTCTCACCGGCCTGACCCGGGGTGACCACCAGCGAGCACAGGTGACCGGAGGCGTCGACCAGGGCGTGGGACTTCGTCGTCCACCCGCCACGGGAGTGCCCCAAGGCGTGATCAGCTGGTTCGGCCCGAGGATTCTTGTAGTTCGGTGGATCCCCCTTTTCGGGCGCCGGCAGCGTGCTTGTGGGCCCGCACGATCGTGCCGTCCACCACCGCGACCAGACCTTCTGCCTCCGGTGAACCGGCGATGGCGGTGAGGATCTTGTCCCAGGTACCGTCCTGGGCCCACGCGTTGAAGCGGCGCCACAAGCTCGACCACGATCCGAACTCGGCCGGCACGTCCCGCCACGGCGACCCCGTCCGCAACCGCCAACAGATGCCCTCCACCGTCCGCCGGTGGTCATTCCACGGACGGCCGCCCTTCGCGCCCCCACGCGGCATCAACGGCTCAATCCGCGCCCACATCTCGTCACTGAACTGAGGACTCCTGGTCACAAAGACAACCCTGACCCAAACCACCCAAATCAGTTACGCGACACGCCCTAGTCGTGCTGGATGGCCGATTGGCGATCGACGTCCAAGACGACGACGCCGTGGAGCGCTGGCAATCCACTGCGCCCCCCGGGTCCGACCACCAAGAGTGGTTGAACGCGCTGGGTCTCTTGGCGGCTTGGGCATCGACTACCACCGGAGAGTCAACTTGGGGAGCCTTGGCCGGCCTCAAGGACTCTCAACGACCTGTAGAAGTCGAGGCCGCGTGGGAGATGGTGAACTCAACGTTGCTGCCGGCCGGCGCCCAACGAAGCGCCAACGCTGTCGTCTCTGCGTACCTCCAAACCATCGATCCTCGCCATTCGGCAATTCTGGTGGAACGGATGGCCGGCCCGGTGAGGCGCACATTGGAGGAATTGGCGACCGACTTCCATGTGACGCGGGAACGCGTACGCCAGTTGGAGGGTCCGGCCGACGCAGACATCCGCCACCACCTTGAGCACGCGGAGGACTGGCTCCCGGTGCGCTGGGCAGTCCAGACCCTGATCCGCCAGGCGGGCAGCATCGCGCCGCTGGCATTGCTAGAGGGCTGCGTGCCCAAAGCGGACCGACGTGTCCGAAACCTCATCCGCTGGCTAGCGGGGTACAAGCAGTCGGCTGGCATGTTGATCCGCGACGGTTTCACTCTGCCATCCGTCAAGGATCTCCCCCGCGTCGATGGGAATGAACGGGTGATCGACGAGTACGAACTGATCGAACTGCTCGAGGGCGCCGGTGTCCTGGCGGAGCACGTGCCGCTTGCTATTGACCAAATTGCCGGGCTGTACCGCGTCGACGAGCAGCTGGTCGACTGGACCGGCTCGCTGGTGGACAAGACAATTGCAGTTCTGGAACTTCGGGACGAACCGCAGGAACTGGACGACTTGTTCGATGTCGTGGGAAAGGGCTCGGTTCGCTCTTTCCGTCAACGCGTGTTTGAGGACAAGCGACTAAGCAGGGTAACGAAAACGAAGCTCGGTCTCAGCTCCTGGGGTGGCACGCGCTACACCACGGTTGTCGACCTGATGGTCTCCCGCTTGCAGGGCGGGCCACGGTTGATTTCCGACTTGGCCCAAGAGTTGGAGGAGACGTACGAGGTTTCCACAGCGTCCGTGTCCATGTACTGCTATGCACCCATCTTCAAAGTCAGCGGCTACATCGTCGCTTTGAGGCGAGCGGATGATCCGTTCGTTCCGCGCGACAAGGCGGAACAGGTTCAAGGGCTCTGCTTGCTGGGAGAGAGTTTGATCTGGCATGTGCCAGTGGATGGTGACATCCTCCGCGGCAGTGGGAGAGCTATACCTCACGAGATAGGGACATTCCTTGGGCTCGCCCCGGGCAATCCTGGATTGCTGCTTAGGAACCCGATCGCGCACATCCCAGTGACTTGGTCAGAGAAGACCCATGTAGGTCCCAGCATCGGCTCACTCCAAGCACAGGCGAACGCATTGGGAGCCCAAGTTGGCGACGTCCTCAGGTTGAGCTTCGGCGAGCGACTCGGAGTCGACATGTCCCTCGTGGCGCCCCCGAGGCATGCCGAGACCCCAGCCGAGCGTTTGAGCCGGCTCACCGGGCTACCCGAGGCCGACTGTGCAGACGGCGATCGCGTTGCCGAGGCAATCGGGGTACCCAAGGATCAGGTTTTCGAGACCTTGATCAAGCGTGGGGATGAACTGTGGGCCGAGGCCTTCCAAGAACTGATAGAAGGGTGACCGACCCTACGCCTCGACCCTGTTGAAATGAAACTGGCACAGTTGATGAGAGCCGAATTGGCAACGGGAGGAAAGCCATGACGATCGCCAAGCTCTTCTGGGAAGTCGAGAACAGCCCCAAGTGGCAGGTCGTCCACCGAGCTTCAGATCTGCTCGTCGTTGAAGTTGCAGAAGGCTTGGCCGGACGGTCACAGTTCGTGGAGTTGAGGCACATCGTCAGACCAACTCTGGAACGCTTCGGCGCCCCTAGCATCTCGTTTCCTGAGGTCCTGCAAGTCATGTCCCGGATGTCCCGACACTCGGGCGGCTATTACGATGCCGACGACGACGAATTCTCCCGAATCATGGATATCGTCCTGAACGACTTCCAACTGTTCGGACGGACGCGACTGTTCCCGTTCCAGTACCTCTCGATGGCACTTCCAATCGAAGGCCTGTCCACACGAACCTTGGAGACCGCCATCCTCGCAGTCGGATTCGTCGCGGACCGGGTGGAACATACCCTCAGCAGCGGGCGGCTGGACCAATTCTGATCTGCCCCGAAGTCAGTAGAGATTGGCGACCGCTCAGCACGTAGGGATCGTAGTCGGCAGGTCGGACAACCGCGCCATGCTGCCCGTGTCACCGCGCGGGCCGTTGGCTCGGCGCACGACGAGATCCCCCATCAGCTCGGGGGTCATTTGCATCCCCTCGGTGGTGCCGTTGTCGTCCATGATCTCGAGCTGGTTGCCCGAGTTCAGATCCACCAAGGTGACCGTGCGGCCTCTCAGGACCAGTGCCGTGTCGCCTTCGACGGTGACGATGTCGGTGAGCGGGCCCTTCCAGATCGGGCGCGACTCTCCGGTCACCACATCGGTCAGGACCAGTTCCTCGGTGCCGTCGACCCTGTCGAGGTCATGGATCACCTCGTTGCCTCCCTGGAACCGCCAGTAGTCATCGGGGGGGATGAAAGACGGGATGGTCGCTTCCTCGAGGGTGTGGCGGTCGTACGCGACCCACGTGCCTTCCGGCTTGAACAGGATGAGGTCCTCCAACAGGATCGGATGACCCGATGCCTCGACCTCGAGGACCACCTGCGGCACGGCGTCCGGGTCGTCCACCCGGATCTGGGTCAGGCGGTCGCGCTCCGGTAGGGCACCGTCCTCACGGACGAAGTCGACCCAGCGCAGAACATCGCCGTCGACCCAGAAGACCTCGGGTCCGATGACGTCCCGTTCCTCGACCAGCAGCCGAGGTTCGGCGCCAGCGCCCTCCTGCACGAAGAAGCGCCACCACCGCGGACTGCTGGACGACCACCGCTCCCCGAAGACGATGCGCTCCTCGGTGAGCTCGGGGAGGATCAGGGTCGCTCCGTCCGCGATCGACGGGAGGACGAACGAGTCGCCGTCCATGCCGTGGGGGAAGTGGTGGCGCACGAGGCGTCCGTTCGCCTGCCCACCGTGACCGCCTCGCCGCGCACGGCCATCAGCCTGAGGTTGGAGCCCAACCCCGACGGCAGCTCCAGGGGTGCCGTGAGCGCCTCGCGCCACGCGTCCCTGATCTCCGGGCACGACAGCGTCGGCGTCACCACGGGCGACGGGGTGGCGGACGGGGTGGGCATCGGCGTCCCGCTCGCTGGTGTGGCGGGCACAGTCGGGGACGCCGCGGGTGCGGGCACCGCCGGCTGAGTCAGCACCTGCGGGACCAGCAGCGCCCCGGCCGTCACGACGGCCACCGCCGCCACCCCCACCGGGACCAGCCGGCGGCGGGCCGCGCGACCCCTGATGCTGGACGCCGCGGGCGCACCCTCGCCGGAGGGCGTGTAGCGGCTGAGGAGATCACGGAGGTCCTGTTCACGCATGGCGGGGCTCCTTGTCCTCGTCGAGGAGGACGCCGAGGCGGTCCCGTCCGCGGGAGAGCCACACGCGGACGGTGCCCGGCTGGGCGTCCAGTTCCTCGGCGACCCGGGCGACCGGGAGGTCGGCGAGGTAGTGCAGGACATGGCGTCCCGCTGGTTGGGGGGCGGTTCGCGCAGGGCGCGCTGCAGGCTGATCCACTCGGCCGCGTCGGGGTGGGGGTGGCGTCCGAACTCGCGGCGCTTGGTCCACGCCCGGACGAAGGCCTCCTGGACGGCGTCGGCGGCGGCGCCCGGGTCGCCCCACATGGCCGTCACGTGCCCGACGAGCACGGGGTATCGCGCGGTGAAGTACCGGTCGAATGCCTCCGCGTCCATGCCGCCCTTTCCATCGGACTCTCCCCCACCCAACGTTCGAGGGGCCCAAAAGGCAACACGCGGCGTCCCGCCCGCGCGGGATTCGTCAGTGACCGGCGAGGCGCGCGAGGTTCGCGGCGATGACCTCCGCGGTCGGCACCGCGTGCGGCCGGACCGTGGTGCCGTGGAGGATGACCCCGTCGAGGTAGTCGAGGAACGCGGGCGCCACGACGTCGCTGCCCTCGACCCCGAGGAGCTGCAGGGCCCCCGCCACGCTGCCCAGGAACCGGTCGTGGCCCGGGGCGTACCGGTCGGGGTCGGCCATGAAGAGCGAGAACCGCACCCGGGACAGCTCGCCGTGCTCGACGACCATCGCCCGCGCGAACGCACCCAGCCAGTGGGTGAAGGCCTCGAAGGTCTCGGGCGGCGCGCCCAGGGCGGCCCACACCTCGAGGTCGCGCTGCTCGATGCGGTCGGCGACGGCGTCCACGAGGGCCTGCCGGGTGCGGAAGTAGTTGGATGTCGTGCCCGCCGGCACCTCGGCCATGGTGTCGACCGCGCGGTGCGTCAGCCCCTTGAGCCCCGCGGCGGACACCACGGCGATCGCCGCGTCCCCCAACTCCTCGCGCCGGCCCATCCACTCCCCCTTGTCGAGTTACTACATTCATAGTAACTTCCCTGAAATTGGCACTATTTCTGTAGTAGGCGGCGGCATCGCCGGCCTCGCCCTCGCGGCGACGCTGGACCCCGAGCGCTGGTCCGTGACGCTGCACGAACAGGCGCCCGATCGCCCGCCGGCCGGAGCCGGGCTCGCCATGTGGCCCGACGTGATGGCCGCGCTCGACAGCATCGGCGTCGGCGATACCGTGCGCGCGAACGCGAGGCTGATCGACCGGTTCGAGCTCGCCGACGGCGCGCGGCGCACCCTGCACGTGATCGAGAACCGGAGCGCGCACCTGGTCACGCGCCCCCACCTCCTCAAGGCCTTGGACGCCGCGGTCCCGGCCTCGGTGGTCCGCAGCACGGGGCGGGTGGGGCGCCTGACACGTTGGCGGGCGACCTCATGGTCGGGGCGGACGGCGTCCGGGGAGTCGAACTGGTACCTCGCGCACCGCGCCAACGGGGAGTTCGCGAACATCTCGGCCTGGGGCGACGCCACCGCCCACCGGGTCGCCGTCGCGCTCGCCGCGCGGTTCGGGGCCGAGGCAGAGGCGCTGATCGGCGCCACTACCCCGGCGGCCATCCTGCGGCAGGACCTCTGGGTCGCGCCGGCGCGCTGGCGGCTGAGCTCGGGCCGGGCGGTCCTGATCGGGGACGCCGCCCACGCCATGGCACCCAATCTCGGGCGGGGTGCCTGCGAGTCCATCCTGGACGCCGTGGCGTTGGGTCAGGCGCTCAGCACGATGGACGTCCCCCGCGCCCTGCGGCACTACCAGCGCACTCGGGCCGCGCGGACGCAGGGACTGCGGGCGGCGTCCAGTCTGGCCATGCGGGTGTCGATGCTGGAGCGCGGCGCCGGACTACGTGACCGCCTGGTGCGGCTGCCGGGCGTGCGTCACCGCTGAGCCGAGGGTCACGGACGGGCCCTCGCGAAGCGGGCGTAGGGTGGCCACATGCCCACCCCCCGGGATCTGTCTCGTCGTCGCCTGCTCCTGACCGGAGCGACCGCACTGCTCGCCGGCTGCGCGGTGCGTCCCTCCGCCGAACCAGCGGCACCCGGCAGTCCGCCGACGTCCGCCGCAGCGGGGCCCACGGAGTCCCCCACCTGGAGCGCCGGCCCGGCCACGGTCTCACCCACGCCGAGCCCGACGCCGTCGCCCACACCGAGCGGCACCGTGCTGGCAGAACGGGCCACGGTGCCGGTGCTGTGCTACCACCAGATCCGCGACTGGACGAAGGACGACTCGTCCTACAGCAAGCAGGTGCTGATCTGCCCGCCGGCCAACTTCAGGCGCCAGCTCGATGGGCTCGCCGAGGCCGGCTATACGACCATCAGCCCCGACGACTACCTGGCCCACCTCGGCGGGGCGTCCCTGCCCGACAACCCCGTGATCATCAGCTTCGACGACGGCAAGGACAGCCAGCCGCTGGTCGCGGGGCCGGAGCTGGTCCGGCGGGGCATGGTCGGCACGTTCTTCGTGATGACCGTGGTGATCGGCAAGTCCGGGTGGATCACCCCGAAGCAGATCAAGGGGCTGGCCGACGCGGGGCACACCATCGGATCCCACACGTGGGACCACCACCAGGTCACCAAGTACTCCGGCGACGACTGGCGGATCCAGTTCGACGAGGCACGCGCCACCCTGCGCAAGCACTCCGGGCAGGCCGTCGAGACGTTCGCCTACCCCTACGGCGCGTGGAACCCCGCGGCGCTTCCCCACCTGGCCGAGGCGGGCTACACCACGGCGTTCCAGCTGGGTGAGAAGCCGGTCGATCCCGGCGCCCCCGCCCTCACCCTGCGCCGGGTGCTCGTCAACTCGACCTGGTCGGGCGACGCCATCGTGAAGGCGGTCAGGCAGGCCCCCTGAGTGACGCCCGGCCGCAGCCCGCGGCGTCCGGGAATGCACCAGCGGTGAGCCGCGGCAATAGGCTGGGCACGCAGCCAAGGCCTGAGGAGAAGTCATGGACGAGCGGGAGTCCCTGGAGAAGCGCACCGGGTTCGCCGGGAGCATCACCGAGTACGTCGACGTCATGGTCGAGCAGGTGCGCCAGCAGGTCGGCGACAAGCGGGTGCTGTGCGCGCTGTCGGGCGGCGTGGACAGCTCGGTGTGCGCCGCGATCGTGCACAAGGCCGTCGGCGACCAGCTCGTCTGCGTCTTCGTCGACCACGGCCTCATGCGCGCCGGCGAGCCCGAGATGGTCGACCAGCTCTTCGGCGACCACTTCGGCATGAACCTCATCTCGGTGGACGCCGTCGACCGGTTCCTCGGCAAGCTCGAGGGCGTCGACGACCCCGAGCGCAAGCGCAAGATCATCGGCGAGGAGTTCATCCGCGTCTTCGAGGAGGAGGCCCGCTCGCTCGGCCAGATCGACTACCTCGTGCAGGGGACGATCTACCCCGACATCATCGAATCCGACTCCGACAAGGGCGTCGTCAAGAGCCACCACAACGTCGGCGGCCTGCCCGAGGACTTCGACTTCGAACTCGTCGAGCCCGTGAAGTACCTGTTCAAGGATGAGGTGCGCGCCGTCGGCGAGGCCCTCGGGCTGCCGCACGAGCTCGTGTGGCGCCAGCCGTTCCCGGGCCCGGGTCTGGCCGTGCGCGTGGTGGGTGCGCTGACCCCCGACAAGGTGCGCATGGTGCGTGAGTCCGACGCCATCTTCCGCGCCGAGGTCGCCGCCGCCGGCCTGGAGGGCGAGGTGTGGCAGTACTTCACCGTGCTGCCCGGCACGCGTTCGGTCGGCGTCACCGACGGCTACCGCACCTACGGCCAGGCCATCGTGCTGCGTGCGGTGCTGTCCTCCGACGCCATGTCCGCCGGTGTCGCCGAGCTGCCGTGGTCGTTGCTGAACAAGGTGACCCTGCGTATCTGCGCCGAGGTCGAGGGCGTCAACCGCGTCATGTACGACACCACCCCCAAGCCCCCGGGCACCATCGAATGGGAGTGAGCTGACCGTCTGCTCGCGAAATGTGCTCCTTGCTCTTTGCGCCACGTGCATTACGTCGAAGGAGCACATTCTGCGAGCACTAGCCTGACGCCATGCGCACCAGCACGGACCGGCTGCCCGGACTGACCCTCACCAACCTGTTCCTCGACGTCCCCCTCGACCACGCCAACGACGGCGCGGGGACCATCGAGGTTTTCGCCCGCGTCGTCACCGGCGAGGGCGGGGAGGACAAGCCGTACCTGGTGTTCCTGCAGGGCGGCCCGGGCCACGAGGCGCCGCGCCCGTCACTGGGACCCGACAACCCGCCGTGGCTGCGCCGCGCGCTGCAGGACTACCAGGTCGTCATGCTCGACCAGCGCGGGACGGGGCGGTCGACGCCGTTCGGCCCGGCGTCCGATCTGGCCGGCAGCGAGGCGACCGCCGAGTACCTGACCCACTTCCGCGCCGACGAGATCGTCAACGACTGCGAGGCGGTGCGCGAGGCGCTGGGCGCGCGCACGTGGACGATCCTCGGCCAGTCCTTCGGCGGGTTCACCGCACTGCACTACCTGTCGGTGCGCCCCGAGAGCCTCGCGGGCGCGGTCATCACCGGCGGGCTGAGCGCGGTGCAGCACCCCATCGAGGACGTCTACGCCGCGACCTGGCAGATCATGGTCGGGAAGTCCGAGCAGTACTACCGGTGGTTCCCCGGCGACCGGGAGCGCATCCGGCAGCTCACCGGGCTGGCCGCGGCCGGCGAGATCGTCCTCCCCAACGGGGACGCCGTCTCCCCCGACCGCCTGCGCACGCTCGGGCACAAGCTCGGCGCGCAGGGCGGGGCGGAGCAGCTGCACTACCTGCTCGAACTCGACCACCGCTCCCCCGCGTTCGCGCACGACCTCGCGGCGGCCCTTCCCTTCGGGGCGCGCAACCCGCTGTACGCGGTGTTCCACGAGTCCAGCTACGCCGACGGCGTCCGGACCCGCTGGGCCGCCGACCGCACCATGCCCGACGCCGTGCGCGAGGACCCGACCCTCCTCGCCGGCGAGCACCTGCACCGCAGTCTGTTCGCCGAGGCGTCCGAGTTGAACGGCTGGGCCGAGGCCGCCGACCTGCTCGCCGAGCACCCGTGGCCGCAGCTGTACTTCCCCGAGAAGCTGGCCGAGGCCGACGTGCCCGTCGCGGCCGCCGTGTACGCGCGCGACGCCTACGTGCCGCTCGAGTACTCCCTCGAGACGGCCGCCATGCTGCCCGACTGCCGCACCTGGGTGACCAGCGAGTACGAGCACAACGGACTCCGCATGGGCAGCGGCGTCCTCGACCACCTGCTCGGCCTGCTGTCCGGGCGCCGCTGGCTGTAGACGCGGCCGGACGCCGGCAGCCTGGGCCGCCGGCGTCCGATCGTGGAGGTGGGCAGGGGTCAACGGGTGATGATGGCCCGCGGGGACAGGTGCATGCCGTGCCCGGTCGCGGTGTTGGTGCACTCGACGGTGTCCTCCCAGTTCACGCACTGGAAGTCACCCCGACCGCGAGCAGGCCCACGACCTGGTCCAGACCGCGCTGCTGAAGACGTACCTCGCATGGTCGCGCGTGCGGCACGACGACGCCCCCGCCTACGCGCGCCGGATCCTCGTCAACGCGAGCGTCGACGCCTGGCGCAAGCGGCACGGCGAGGTGGTCTCGGACGAGGCGGTCGAGGCGCACGCACCCGTGTCGGCGTCCGGCTTCGAGCAGGTCGAGGAGCACGACCGCGTCGGCTGCATGCTCGCCACCCTGCCCCCGCAGCAGCGCCGGGTCGTGGTGCTGCGTTACTACGCCGACCTCTCCGAGCGTGAGGTCGCCGACCAGTTGGGCCTGTCGCTGGGCACCGTGAAGTCGAACGCCGCCCGCGGGCTGGCCTCGCTCCGCGCCCGCTACGCCGAGGAAGGACTCCTGTCATGAACGGCTTCGAGGACCTGCTCCGCCGCGACCTCCAGGCCAGCGGCTTGCGCAATGCTCTCGTGGTCGACGTCGACCCCGTCGTCGCCTCCGGGCACCGGACGATCCGGCGCCGGGTGCTGACCACGTCGGCCCTGGGACTGGTCGCGGTCGTGGCCGTGGTGGGCGGCCTGGTGTTCCGGCCGGGTGCGGTGCCGCCCGTGGCCGAGCCCGCGCCGAGCGTGGTCGCCTCGCCGAGCCCGGCACCGACGACAAGTGACGGTTTCGCTCCATCGGATCCCACCCCGGAGCCCTCCGCCACGCTCGACGTCGCGCGTTGGGCCACACCCAGTGTCGATTTTGCGTCCCCTCGACGCGGCTCGCCTGCGCGATGCGGCCCGACGGGGTCACGTGCGCGATCCCCATGGAGTTCACCGGCACGGTCCCCGAGGTCGACTGCGTCGACGGCCCCGGCCCGGCCACCGAGGTGGACCTCGCCGACGGCGTTCCGGTGTACTCGTGCGCGAGCGACCCGGCGGCGTTCCCAGGCAACGCCCTGCGCCTGGGCGACTTCATGTGCAGCAGCGCCGAGTCGGGCGTGACCTGCACCAACACTGCCACCGGGCACGCGGTGAAGCTCAACCGCCAGGAGATCGTGCTGCGCTGATGGGCCCTGAGGTGGGTTGCTTCGCTGGGCTGTCAAGGGGCGCGGGCAGATGTGGACAAGTTGACCGAGTTCTCCACATTTCCCGTCAGGCGTTCTATTCAGGCGCTCGGTTCCGTAGCGTGGAGCCATGGACGAGCGCACCCCCACCGCCACCGCTCTGGCCGGCGCGCGCTCGCTGCTGAGCTCAGTCGACCACATGGGTCGCAAGCGTCTGGACGCCGAGGCCCGCCTTGCGCTCGTCACGGAGGTGGTCGCGCTCGGGCGCCAGGTGGAGGCCCTGCGTGCCGTGCTCGTGGCCGAGGCCGACCGGGCGCGATCCGCGGAGGCGGCACGCGGGACGAGCATCAAGTCCCTGCTCGCTGTCTCGGCCAAGGTGACCGCCGGAGAGGCCTCATCGTGGGTGTACGCCGGCAAGGACATCACCGCGCACCCGAAGGTGGCCGAGGCGACGCTGGCGGGCGATGTCTCCGTCGCCCAGGCCCGGGCCATCGACAAGGTCCTGGGCGAGCTGCCGGCCACGCTCAGTCACGAGCAGCGCGAGCAGGCGGAGGACATCCTGCTCGGCAAGGCCCACCTCGTCGACGCGAAGGATCTCGCCCGGCAGACCCGGCGCGTCCTCGAAGCCGTCGCCCCGGAGGTGGACGCGGTGGAGGACGAACTCTCCCGCCTGGACGCCCAACGCAAGCGCGCCTGGGCCGCTCGGTCGCTGGTCTTCAGTCCCGACGGGGACGGCAGCCTCCGGTTCCGCGGGCAACTGCCGACGCTCGAGGGCGAGGCCTTCAAGCGACTCGTGGAGGCGCACTCCGTCTCCAACCGGCGCGCCTTGGAACACGCCGGGGATCGCCACGACGAGGCCGGTCTGAGGACCTCCGAACAGCGCACCGCCGACGGGTTGGTCGCGCTGGTCGCGGCGCGGCCTCAGGTGGGCTCCGCGCGGAGGCCGACTGAGGGGCAGTTCCCTAGGACTGCCGACGCGTCCGCGACACAGCCGTCGACCGCCGGGCGCGCGACCTCGATGAGGCCGACCGTGGTGGTCACCCTCTCCTACGACGACCTTCTCGAGCGCGCCGAGCAAGCCGGCGTGCTCGCGGGCGGTGAGCAGCTGACCGCCGGTGAACTGCGCCGACTCGCCTGCGACGCGAACGTCCTGCCCGTGATCCTGGGTTCCGCCAGCGTGCCGCTCGACGTCGGGCGCGAGCAGCGGCTCGTCACACCGGGCATCCGGCGCGCACTGGAGGTTCGCGACCAGGGCTGCGCGTTCCCGGGCTGCCGCGTCCAGGCGCACGCCTGCGAGGCACACCACATCACTCCGTGGTGGGCGGGCGGCGATACGGCACTGGGGAACCTGGTGCTCCTGTGCCCGCACCACCACGGCACGGTCGAGCCGCTCCGCTTCTTCGACCGCGGGGCTCCACCCACCCGCTGGACCGTTCGGATCGACGACGAAGGCCAACCCGTGTTCACGCCACCCCGGTCCAGACCGCCGGTCGACCAGACACCACTGCGGCCCGCGCGGACGCCGTGTGCCACCGGGAGCGACGCCCAGGCGGTCCTCCTCGAGTAGCACCGGGAAGGCCCGCGGCGAACGACCTGCTGCGGGGCTCAGATCACCGGGTGATCTCGGGTCGGTAGAACGGGCGGGATCACCTCGTCCGGGATGTCGTCGACCGTGCGGATGTCGACCACCTCGCAGCCGGTGACGACGCCGCTCAGCGACCGGAACGTGCGCGTGAAGGGCACCATCACGACCGCCGTCGCGGCGATCACGAGCCACGGCAGGCTGGCCCACGGGTCGAGCTTCAGCCACCAGTCGAGCACCAAGGTGAGCAGCATCGGGCCGGGCACGACGTGGGCCCGCACCAGCCGTTGCACCAGCGTCCCGTGGGTCAGCTCACCCGCTGAATCGCGCCACATCGGCGTCAGCCACACCATGTACTGGCCACCCGACGCCGCGTAACCACCCCAGGGCGGCACGACGAAGCAGACGATCCACGGGATGCCGACAGTGATCGCGAAGCCCACCCAGCCCAGCGACGCGATGCCACCGCTGGTGTCGACGCCGAGCACCAGCGCCCCCACCAGCGTGAGGATCGACAGCACCGCCGACAGCACCGTGAACGCGAACGCGTCGGCCAGCATGCCCAGCCACCGCCGGACCATCGTCACCGGCCGCGGCACGTGGCGCTGCACGGCGAGGTCGCGGGCGTGGGGCATCCAGGCGAGCAGCAACGGCGCGATCAGCGCACCGATCAGGGCGCCGAGGGTGTTGGTGAGCACGTCATCGACGTCAAAAGTGCGGTAGGCGCACGGGTAGATGCCGAACAGCCCGGTCAGCTGGGCGGTCTCGATGAACACGGACGCCCCGAACCCACTCAGCGTCGCCACCAGCAACCCCCGGTGCAGGAACTGCCGCACGACCACGCCCCACGGCACGAACAGCACCACGTTCAGCACGACCTGCAGCACGGTGAACGACCACAGCGCGTCGGGCAACCCGAACCGGTCAAGAGCGCGGGCGATGTCGCCGACGAACGCGCCCGGCACCGCCTGCGGGATCGGCGCCCGCGTGCAGTCGAGGGTGTCGCGGTCGGGCAGCGGCAGCCACGTGTAGGTCAGCAGCGCCGTCGTGTACGACGCCAGCCCGAACGCGCCCAACAGGCGCGCGGCGTTGGGGCGTCCGTAGCGCCGGTACTGCCAGGCGACCACCGGCACGAACGTGACGACGAAGACGATCAGGGCGTTGACCAGCGCGAGCTGGCCCTGTGCGATCCAGGTGGACATGCTCTCCCTCGGGGGTGGGACCCAGCCACCCTACGCCCGCCCGCCCCTCAGATCAGGCCGCGCTCATAGGCGACCCGCACGGCCGCCGCCCGGTCGGAGACCCCGAGCTTCTCGTACACCCGCGACAGGTGGGTCTTGAACGTGGTCTCGCTCACGTGCAGCCGCGCGGCGGCCTCGCGGTTGGTGCCGCCGGCGGCCAGTTCGCGCACCACGTCGGCCTCGCGGGCGGTGAGCGCGACGGGCCCGGCCCCGCGCCCGGCCAGGGCGGCGAGCGCGGACGCCGCGAGCACCGGTCGCCCTGCGGCCAGGTCGCGGACGGCGCGGATCAGGTCGGCGCGCGGGGTGTCCTTGAGCAGGTAGCCGTCGGCCCCGGCGGCCAGCGCGGCGCGAATGTCGCGGTCGGTGTCGTAGGTGGTCAGCACGAGGATGCGCGGCCGGTCGGACCGCTGACCGCGCAGCGTGCGGATCGCGTCGACGCCGTCACCGCCGGGCATGCGGAGGTCCATGAGCACGACGTCGGGGTCGTGGTGCGCGACCATCGCCACGGCCTCGGGCCCAGACCCCGCCTGGGCCAGCACCTCCAGGTCGGGCTCGCGGGCGAGGATCGCGACGATCCCGTCCCGCACCAGGGGGTGGTCGTCGGCGATGACGACGGTGATCATCGGTCCTCCTCGGTCGGGGCGGGCTGCTCTGCGGGGGCCTCGCCTGGCGTGGCATCCCCACCCAGGGGCACGTGGGCGACCAGATGGGTGCCGTCGGGCGTGGACGCGACCTCGAGGCGTCCACCCACCGCCGCCAGGCGGTCGCGCATGCCGCGCAGGCCGAACCCCTGGTGGGGCTGGTCGGGGTCGAAGCCCAGTCCGTCGTCGGCGATCGCGAGGCTGGCCTCGCTGCCCTCGTAGCGCAGCACCACGTCGGCCCGGCGCGCGCGGGAGTGCTTGGAGACGTTGGCCAGCCCCTCCTGGGCGACGCGCAGCAGCACGTCGTCGTGGCCGGTCGCGGTGGCCGTGCCCGCCACGGTGAGCTCGCCGTCCAACCCGGTGGCGGCGCGCCACTGGCCGAGCAGGTCGTCGAGGGCGAGCGGCAGGTCGGCGTCGTCGAGGCGCGGCGACGCGAGGGCGCGCACAGCCCGGCGGGCCTCGTCGAGGGCCTCGCGGGCGGCGGCGTCCACGATGGAGAGGCGACGGTCGCGCTCGGCCGGGTCGACGGCCGCGGACGCCGCGTCGAGCTGGGCGATGATGGCGACGAGGTCCTGCGCGACGGTGTCGTGGATCTCGCGGGAGAGGCGGGCGCGCTCCTCGGCGATGCCGGCCTCGTGGGCCTGGGCGACGAGCTGGTCGCGCAGTGTGGCCGAGCGCTGCTGCTCGGCGCGCAGCTCGTCGTTGGTGCGGGCAAGCTCGACGTAGAGCCCCTCGCGGCGGCGGTTGAGCACGAACATGAGCCCGGTGATCGCGAGGTTCACGGCCACGAACGCGGCGTAGACGAGCGGGATGAAGAGCACGGAACGCGGCCCGCCGACCTGGGCGACCGCGATGACCAGCGCGACGCCGACCATGCCCGCGAGGCGCTGCGGCACCGACCGGAAGCCCGCCGACTCGAAGTAGCCGATGAAGAGGTAGAGGCCGAACGCGGGCGACAGCCAGACGGCGGCGAGGGCCAGGCCGAGGTTGATCCAGAAGAGGAACACGCGCCGGCCCTCGGAGGTGCCGGGCCGGTGGGCCGCGACCCGGACGACCGCCAGCGCGACGGCGAGGGCGACCAACCAGGGCAGGTCGGCCACCCGCACGACCGGGACGCCCGCCAGCGCCATCACGACCGCTGCGACCAGGCTGGCCCCGAGCAGGCCGAGCGGGACTCCGAGCGGGAGCTCCTCGCGGCGGGTGGTCATGGTGCTCATCCTGCCCGACTCACTCCCAGCGGAAGGTGCGGACGGCGACGAGGGCGGCCGCGGCGGTCCAGACGACGAGCACCACGAAGGGCTGCCACGAGGGCTGGACGCCGACCGCGGCGTCGATCATCGCCTGCGTCGCGGCGCCGCCCGGGGTCAGGTCGGTGAGGGTCACCAGCCAGTCGGGGAAGAACACGCGCGGCAGCCACAGGCCGGCGGAGAACCACATCAGGGCGGCGACGACGTTGCCGAGCCCGGCCGCGACCTGCGGCGACGGGACGACCGCGGCGAGCAGGGTTCCGAGGGCGAGGAAGGCCACCAGGCTGAGGACCGCCGCGAGCGCGAACCAGCCGAGGTGCTCGGGGAGCCCGGCGCCCGCGATGGCCGGGACCGCCACGATGAGGGCGGCCACGACCAGACCGACGGCGGCGACGACCACGAACAGCGCCGCGAGCAGCGTGGCCGGCGAGGCCGGCGTCGTGCGCAGCCGGCGCAGGATGCCCCCCTGCCGGTAGCCGCCCAGGATCGCGGGAACGATGGTGAGCCCCAGCACCGAGGTGGCGAACAGCAGGATCGTGGGCTGGTAGGTGCGCACGACCGAGAGCCCGCCGAAGTCGGCCAGCGGCTCGCGCGCGGCCGGGATCGCCGACATCACGATGATCGCCGCCAGCGGGAGGACGGCCCCGAAGATGAGCGCGGCCGCCTCCCGGAGGATCAGGCGGGTCTCGCTGCGGAGGTGCGCGGCGAACGCGCGGGTGAACCGGTCCGTGGGGGTGGTGGTGGCGAGGCTGCGGGTGGCGGGGGCGGTGGCGGCGGTCATCGGAGGGACCCTTCCTGGGTGAGCGAGAGGTAGGCGTCGTCGAGCGAGGGGGTGGTGACGCGCAGCTGGCGGGCGACGATCCCGCTGCCGGCGAGCGCCGCGAGGACCACCTGCGGGGAGTCGGCGTCGCCCTGGACGCTGACGCGTCCGCGGTCGACACTCACCGACGTCACACCGGGGAGGCGACGGAGGGCGTCCAGATCGATGGCCGGGTCGGCGGCGAAGGAGGTCTCCTGGCCGCCGGTGCCCGCGGCGATGTCGGCGGGGGTGCCGGCGGCGACGATGCGGCCGTCCTCGAGGATGACGACGCGGTCGCAGAGGAAGGCGGCCTCCTCCATGAAGTGGGTGACGAGCAGCATGGTGACGCCCTCGTCGCGGAGCAGGCCGAGGTACTCCCAGATCTCGCGGCGGGCGGCCGGGTCGAGGCCGGTGGTCAGCTCGTCGAGGAAGGCGATGCGGGGGCGTCCGATGAGGGCGAGCGCGATCGAGAGGCGCTGCTGCTGGCCGCCCGACAGCTTGCCGAAGGGCTGCCCGGCGTGGGCGGCGAGGCCGAAGCTCTCGAGCAGCTCGCCGGCCGGGCGGGGGTTGGCGTAGAAGGCGGAGTAGAGGTCGAGGGCCTCGCCGACGCGCATCCGGTTGGGGAGGCGGCACTGCTGCAGCTGCATGCCGAGCATCTCGCGGAGGGCGAGGGGGTCGGTCGCCGGGTCCATGCCCGCGATGTCGACCGTGCCGCCGTCGCGGGCGCGGAGGCCTCCGATGCACTCGACCGCCGTGGTCTTGCCCGAGCCGTTGGGCCCCAGCACGCCCACGATCTCGCCCTCGTCGACGGTGAGGTCGATGCCGTGGAGGACCTGGTGCGTGCCGTACGACTTGGTGAGCCCGGAGACGGTGATGAGTGCCATACCCCAAGGGTTCCGTGGCGGCCGCCCTCGAACCTCCCCCACCCGCCCCGACCTGGGGTCATCCGATCGGAGGATGCCGGGGGCTCACCGCAGGATCGGGATCAGCTCCTGCAGGCCGGCGATCACCATCGCGACGGCGATGGCGGCGACGATGCCGGGCACCCCGTCGGCCTGGCCGGTGAAGATGACGATCGACGCGATCGACCCCGGGCCCAGGATCATCGGGAACGTCAGCGGGTAGAACGAGATGTCGGCCGCCGCATCGGGGTGGGCGTCGTGCGCCGGCCCGGACGCCGGACCCGTCGCCGTCACGCCCGCCTCGCCCCCGGCCGAGGCCATCGCCCGAGTGCGCATGCGGGCCTTCTCGGTCGGGGTGCCCTCGTGGGCCGAGCTGCCACCGTTCAGCATGCCGAGGCCGATGGTCATCAGCACGATGCCGCCGGCCACCCGGAAGTGGCTCACCGAGATGCCGAAGAACCCCAGGATCGCCGAGCCACTCGCCATGACCACGATGCTCACACCGCGCTGTAGACGACCACGCGCAGGCTGGTGCGGCGCTGCCGTGCGTGGTCGTAACCGCTGGTCAGCGCCAGGAACATCGGCAGGGCGATGAACGGGTTCATGATGGCGAAGAAGGCACCGAGTGCCTGCACGAAGAGGGCCGAATCCACGCTGCGCATCGTCGCATGTCGCGGCGCGCCACCCAAGCTCACCCCGGGCAGACAAGGGGCGTTGACCGGCCCCCACCCGACTCCTACCCTCGCCCCATGCCGACCTACACCGTGCGCACCACCACCGGACGCCTCAACGGCGACGCCCGCGCCACCCTCGCCCGCGCGATCACCACCGCCCACACTGCGGCCACCGGCGCGCAGGGCTTCTTTGCCCAGGTCGTCTTCGAGGAGGTGGATGCCGACCGCCACTTCGTCGGCGGCGCCCCGATCGCCGACGAGCTGGTGTTCGTGCACGGGCAGATCCGCGCCGGACGCACGCCCGAGCAGAAGGCGGCCCTGCTCGACGCGCTGGGCGGTGCGGTGCGTGAGGCGCTGGGCGTCCCCCGCCGGGCGGTGTGGGTCTACCTCGTCGACCTGCCGCCCGCGAACATGGTCGAGTACGGGTACGTCCTGCCCGCGGCAGGGGACGAGGCCGCGTGGTTGGCGTCCCTCGACGACGACACCCGCCACCACCTGAACGCGCTCGGCTGACCTACCCGATCGTGAGCCCGGGCCCGTACGTGAGGATCGCGTTGCCCTTCTCGGTGATGCGCGAGTCGAGCAGCTCGAGACGCAGGGGTGCGGCGTCGGCGAACAACCGGACGCCCTCCCCCGCCACCGCCGGGTGCAGGCAGAGGGTGAGTTCGTCGAGCAGTCCGGCGGCGGCCAGTTGGCGCACGACCGAGATCGATCCTTGGACGCCCACCGCCCCGCCGTCGGTCTGCTTGAGTTGGCGGACGAAGTCGAGCAGGTCGGCCTCGATGAGGGTGGAGTTCTGCCAGGTGAGGTCGTCCTGGGTGAGGGTGCGCGAGGCCACGTACTTGGGCAGCCGTTTGATGAAGTCGGCGAAGGAGGCGTCCTCCTCGGGGGCCTGGTTCGGCCAGTAGCCCGCCCACTGCTCGTAGGTGGTGCGGCCGAGGATGCCGGCGGCGACGCGTCCGATGGCCTCGGTCATGAACTGGCCCAGGCCCTCGTCGAAGGAGTCGTACTGGAAGAGGTAGGGGTCGGAGACGACCCCGTCGAGCGAGGAGAACAGGGCGGCGACGACGGGACGGCTCATGGGGGGCTCCTTGGGTGCGGACTCGCGGGTGCTTCATGGCGCACCCGCCGATCGACGGCGTCCAGAGCCAGCTCCCCGGGACACCCCGCGACCCTGTTCCCTAGTTCGGGGCCCGCCGCGTCCACGTTCACCTGGTGCCGGGCAGGTAGCCGTCGTCCTCGTCCTCGAAACGCTTGATGTCGGCCTCGATCACCGCACCGATTCGGGCGGCGACGTGCAAGCGCGGCGTCGAACGCCTCGAGCGTCGACGGCCAGGGCTCGTCGACCATCTGGCCGCCCTCGGTGTGGACGTCCAGCCTGCCGGACTCGGCCCAGCGGACGACCACGTCGTAGCAGCCGCCGTGGGTCCACACGGGTGAGTCCGGGCGGGGACGCTCTCCGCCGCCCTCGGCGTGCCACATGAGGGACATGGAACCCGGGTTGTTCGTGTCGAGCATCGGCGGCTCCCCCATACCGGCTGCTCGCAACGGTTCGGCGAGGATGGCCAGGGCGCGCGCGTGCAGGGCTGGGTCGAACGGATAGACGCCTCGGGTGGGGTTGTCCATGCCCCATCATCCTCGACGCGAGACCGGACGCAGCCGTGGCACGTCACCGAGACACGGAGAGCCGCACTGAACAACGCACTGAAAGCGGCATGACCGGCCGAGGCATGATGGCCGTGTGACTGGGCCGAGGCAGACGCGACAGGGTGCTGAGCACCAGCGACGCTCCGTGGAGCGTGGAGCAGTGGCCGTGGGGCTGGCAGGGCTGGCCGCCTTCCAAGCAGCCCTTGCGATCGGGACCCCTTGGGGCCGAGCCAGCTACGGCGGCGCTCACATCGGCGTGCTTCCCAGCCGCCTCAGGGTCGTGAGCGCAGGAGCCGCGCTCCTCTACAGCGAACTCTCTGTCGCGATCGTGAGTCATCGCACCCCGCTGAGGGTGCGCCGCCATGTCCTGACCGGAATCACCGCACTGATGGGTGTGGGTGCCGTCCTGAACGGCATCTCGCCTTCCTGGCCCGAGCGAGCGACGTGGACTCCCACAACCGCCCTGCTGGCAGCACTGGCTTGGCGAGCTCGCCGGGACGGCTGAGACGTTCCTCCGAGCGGCAGATCCGGACATCTACAGGGACAACTTGTACCCCTGGTGGGTAGCTGCATAGCCGAGACGTTCGTAGAAGCGGTGGGCATCCGTGCGCTGCTTGTCGCAGGTCAGCTGAGCCAGCGTCGCCCCATGCTTCTTCCCGTAGTCGTGAGCCCAGGCGAAAACGGCGGTGCCCAACCCAGTACCGCGGGTCGAGGATGCCAGGCGAACGGCTTCGATCTGCAGGCGCTTGGCGCCGCCCCTCGCCAGACCCGGGATCAGTGTGAGTTGCAGGGTCCCAACAAGTTCTCCGCTTTGATTGCGAATCGCTGCCAAGAACTGGTTTGGATCATGGTCGATGTCATCGAAGGCAATCTCATAGGGCGCCAAGTTGGGTAGTTCCCGGCCCTTTCCGAGGAAGTCGTCCCTGAGGAGTTCCACCAGCGCGGACACGTCCGAGCGGCTCGCCTTGGTGATCGTGAAAACTTCGTCACCGACGATGAGTTGGTCCATGTCTACACCGTGACACAGGAGACCACCGGCCGCCCCCGAAGCACCGCGCCGGTTGGGCCCCGAACGGCCGGTCGCTGGCCACCCTCGGCAGAGGGGATCGACGAGCCGCCGCTGACCTGGCTGGCACTGGCCCACCCCGCGGCCCGTCCTTCACTCCGCTGGCGTTGGGACGCCAGCTGGATGCGGATGGGCCAGCACCGTCGCCCGGCCCGTGACGTGAACCCGGATGCCCAACCCTGCCCCCGGGCCGCCGCGAAAATGGGTGCGCTGGTCAGGTGCCGGATGCCATGTACGCGGCGAGAATGTAGTTGGGGTGACGGTCGAGGTTCTTGCGGGCACGGTCGTAGCGCATGGTCGTGCGGGGGTCCGCATGACGGGCTGCGATCTGGACGTCGCGGAGGTCGACGCCCGCGTCCAGCATCGTGGTGACGAAGGTGTGTCGCAGCATGTGAGGGTGCATGCGGGGCAACGTGATGTGCGCTTGGACGGCGAGTCGTTTGAGCCTGCGGGTGGCGCAGTGCCTGTCCATGCGCGTGCCGCGGCGGGTGCGAAGGTCCGGCCCCTCCGTTCGCCCGGCCACGGCGGCTTCGATGGCGCGTTGGACTGCGGGTGGGAGCGGGGTGAGCACGACCTTGCCGCCCTTCCCGCGCACCTTGAGGACGCGGTGTCCGTGTTCCTCGCCGAGATCGGCGATGTCGGCACCGCACGCCTCGAAGATCCGCAGGCCCAACAACCCGAGCATGGCGACAAGGGCGAAGTCGTTGGGGTTGGGCGACGTCCGGCCGGCGTGGAGCGTGGCCTCGAACTGGAGGTGGGACAGGCCCAGCGTGGGTGACTCCGGCGGGACGTTCGGGCGGCGGGGCGGCGACTGCGCGAGCGAGCGGGTCCTTGGTGTCGGCGGGGAACAGCACGATGGTGGCGGCTGGTGCGGTGTCCATGGCTGAGCATGCGCCACCCCCGCAGGCCAGACAACACTCGGGGCTGCAACTCTGGAGTTGTGGTCCAGTCCGGGCCGCCACGCGCGGCAGAGCGGGCACCCCACGCAACTCAGGACCTCGTTTGGACGTGGCGCTGGAAGGGTAGTAATGTATCTACTCGGTCACCGACCGATGCGCTTGTAGCTTAATGGATAGAGCATCTGACTACGGATCAGAAGGTTGGGGGTTCGAGTCCCTCCAAGCGCGCCAGAGGCGCCCCGCACCACACTGTTGGTGCGGGGCGCCGTTGCTTTCCCCAGGCCCTGCCGCGGCGGGTGCCGCAGTATAGGCAACGGGCACCTCGGTTGGTTGAAAACCACGCCAGCGGTGCAGGATGTTCACAGCGGAACTGGTCAAGGAGCTCGTCGACGACCCGTCGGTGAGCAGTAACGCAAAGGAGCACAATGACCGTCGAAACCATCCCGAACAACGCGCCTGCCAACGCGCCTGCCGACCTCGTGTCGTGGGTCGAAGAGGTCGCCGCTCTGACCAAGCCCGACGCGATCTACTGGGTGGACGGTTCCGAGGCCGAGCGTGACCGCCTCAACCAGGAACTCGTCGACTCCGGTGTGTTCATCAAGCTCAACGAGGAGAAGCGCCCCAACTCCTTCCTCGCCCGTTCGGCCCCCTCCGACGTCGCCCGTGTCGAGTCGCGCACCTACATCTGCTCCGAGAAGGAGGAGGACGCCGGCCCCACGAACAACTGGGCCGACCCGAACGAGATGCGCGAGACCCTCAACGGTCTCTTCGACGGCGCCATGCGCGGCCGCACGATGTACGTGATCCCCTTCTCGATGGGCCCCCTCGGTGGCGACATCTCCCAGCTGGGCGTCGAGATCTCCGACTCCGAGTACGTCGTCCTGAACATGCGGATCATGACCCGCATGGGCGCCGAGGCCATGGACCTCATCGCCAAGGGTGCGCCGTGGGTCAAGGCCCTGCACTCGGTCGGCTACCCGCTGGTCGACGCCGAGGGCAACAAGCGTGACGACGTCGCGTGGCCCTGCAACGACGACAAGTACATCACCCACTTCCCGGAGACCAACGAGATCATCTCCTACGGCTCCGGCTACGGCGGCAACGCGCTGCTGGGCAAGAAGTGCTTCGCCCTGCGCATCGCCTCCACGATGGCCCGCCGCGACGGCTGGATGGCCGAGCACATGCTCATCCTGAAGCTCACCCGCGAGGCCGACAACAAGGAGCTCTACCTCACCGCCGCGTTCCCGAGCGCCTGTGGCAAGACCAACCTGGCCATGCTGCAGCCGACGATCCCCGGCATCAAGGTCGAGACCGTCGGTGACGACATCGCGTGGATGCGCCCGGGCAAGGACGGCAAGCTCTACGCCATCAACCCCGAGGCCGGCTTCTTCGGCGTCGCCCCCGGCACCTCCGAGAAGACCAACCCGATCGCGCTGAAGTCGCTCGACCACGACGTCATCTTCACCAACGTCGCGCTGACCGACGACGGCGACGTGTGGTGGGAGGGCCTCACCGACGAGAAGCCCGCGCACCTGATCGACTGGAAGGGCAACGACTGGACGCCGGAGTCCGACGCTCCCGCCGCCCACCCGAACAGCCGCTTCACCGTGCGCGCCGACCAGGCCGACACGATCGCCCCGAACTGGGAGGACCCGGCCGGTGTCCCGGTCGACATCATCCTGTTCGGTGGCCGCCGCGCCTCCAACGTCCCGCTCGTGGCCGAGGCCTACGACTGGGAGCACGGCGTGTTCATCGGTGCGACGGTGTCCTCCGAGCAGACCGCTGCTGCTGAGGGTTCGGTCGGCTCGCTGCGCCGCGACCCGTTCGCCATGCTGCCCTTCTGCGGCTACAACATGGCCGACTACTGGCAGCACTGGCTGGACATGGGCAAGGTCCTCGGCGACAAGGCCCCGAAGATCTTCCAGGTCAACTGGTTCCGCAAGGACCAGAACGGCAAGTTCCTGTGGCCGGGCTTCGGCGACAACGCTCGCCCGATCGAGTGGGCCATCAAGCGCGTCCTCGGTGAGGTCGACGCTGTCGACGCCATCTCGGGTCGTCTGCCCGAGAAGGGTGACCTGAACGTCGAGGGCCTGGACATCGACCAGGAGACCCTGGACAAGATCTTCGCCCTGGACGCCGACGCGTGGGCCAAGGAGGCCGACCTGACGGAGGAGTACTTCAAGCAGTTCGGCAAGAAGCTCCCCCAGGCGCTCAAGGACCAGCTCGACGACCTGCGCGACCGGATCGACCCCGAGCACGCCGCTCGTTGATCCACCAGCTGATTCCCATCAGCGAAGGCCTGGCCCCCTGTGGGGCCGGGCCTTCGGCGTCCGGGCTTGTCAGGGGCGGGGATAAACCGAATGCATCCTCCAAAACCGGGGGGCCCTAGGTTGGGCGATGACATCAACGTCGACGTCAGAAAGGGTCATCCCATGAAGCTGTCCCCCGCCTCCGAGGCGATCGTCAAGGCCACCGCGGCGGTCGTGGCCGAGAACGCCGAGACCATCACCAAGACCTTCTACCCCGACATGTTCGCCGCGCACCCCGGGCTGATGCGCGTCTTCAACAAGGCCAACCAGGCGATCGGCGAGCAGCCGAAGGCGCTCGCGGCGTCCGTGGTCGCGTACGCGGTCAACCTGATCGACCCGAACGCCCCCGACTTCACCCCCGTCATGCAGCGCATCGCCCACAAGCACGTCAGCCTGGGCATCAAGGCGCAGGAGTACACCATCGTGGGCCACCACCTGATGAAGGCCGTCGGCACCGTGCTCGGGGACGCCGTCACCCCCGAGGTGGCCGCCGCCTGGGACGAGGTCTACTGGCTGTTCGGCTGCGCCCTCATCGCCGAGGAGGCCAAGCTGTACGCCCTCGGCGGCACCGACCCCGCCCAGCCGTGGCGGAAGTACCGCGTCGTGGAGAGGTTCGAGGAGAACGACGACATCTTCTCGCTGGTGCTCGCCCCCGTGCAGGGCGAGGCGCCGCGGCACGAGACCGGCCAGTACGTGGCGATCGCGGTCGACCTGCCGGGTGGCCAACGGCAGCCACGGCAGTACACCATCTCGTCCGGTCCGCGGGGTGACACGCTGCGCGTGACGATCAAGCGGGTGCGCGGCGTCGACGGCGCCCCCGACGGCCAGGTGTCGAACTGGCTCGGCGACCACGCCCAGCCCGGCACGGTCCTGGACGTCTCGCAGCCGTGCGGCGACCTCGTGCTGGACGACTCCGACGGCCCCATCGTGCTGGTGTCGGCGGGCATCGGCATCACGCCGGTCGCGGCGATCCTCGAGGACCTGTCCCGCCGCCAGCCCGAGCGCACCGTGCGCATGTTCCACGCCGACAAGGCGCACAGCACCCACGCGTTGTATGCGTCGCTGCGCCGACAGGTGCTGTCGATGACCGACGCCAGGGCGCAGAACTGGTACGAGGCGGACGCCACCAGCGCGCCCACGCTGCACCCCGCCCGCGAGGGCTTCATGGACCTCACCGACGCCGACATCCCCGCCGACTCGACGGTGTTCATGTGCGGCCCGCTGGAGTTCATGAACGCGATGCGCAAGCAGCTCATCGCCAAGGGCGTCTCCCCCGAGCGGATCCGTTACGAGGTCTTCGGCCCCGACCTGTGGGCGCAGAACCCCGACAGCGCGGCCTGATCCGGAGCCGGCGGGGGTAGGGCCAGGCAGCAGCTCAGTCGATCCGGTCGTACCCGTCCTGGTCGTCGGAGGTGAGGGTGTCGAGCACGATCGTGCGCGGTGGGGTGGTCTCGCCCTGGATGCGCTCGAGCAGCACCTTGGCGGCCTCGGTGCCGAGGTCCCGGGCGGGCAGGTGCCACACCTGGATGCCGCGCGGCTGCCACGTCACCAGCGGAAGCCCGCCGAGCGAGGTGACGCCGATCTGGCCCGACTCGAGCCCGCGCTCGAACAGCACCCGGATCACACCGGCGGCCAGCTTGTTGTTGGCCGCGAAGATCGCGTCGGGCGGCTCGGGCAGGGCGAGCAGGTCGGTCACGCCGGTCTCGCCACCGTTGACCGTGTAGGGCACGTGCCGCACGAGTTCCTCGGGTGCCGGACGCCCCACCTCCTGGTAGGCCTGCCTCCAGCCCGCCAGGTGAGTTCTCCTACCCCTCGACCCGGGTGGTGGGCGACGAGTTGTGGGTGACCTACACGTGGCAGCGCCGCGGGATCGCGCTGACCCGTGTCCCGCTCGACCTGCTCGCCGGCGAGTGACAAGGTGGGCCGGAGGACGGCTCAGGAAGGATCGGCCATGGACGGGGTCTACCTCGGGGTTGATGTCGGCACGTCGAGCACGAAGGGCGTGCTGGTCGACCACGCGGGCACGGTGATCGCCCAGACCAGCCGCCAGCACCGGGTCGACAACCCGCGCCCGGGCCAGTTCGAGATGGACGGCGCCGTCTGGTGGGACGAGTTCGTCTCGATCACCGGCGAGCTCCTCCGCAGCACGGGCGCCACCGTCGCCGCGGTCGGTGTCTCGGGCATGGGCCCCTGCGTGCAGCTCACCGACGCCGACAACACCCCGACGACGAAGAGCGCCCTCTACGGCGTCGACATGCGCGCGACGGCCGAGATCGACGAGCTCGACGACGAACTCGGCGCCGAGGCCATCTTCGAGCGCACCGACACCTACCTGACCACGCAGGCGGCCGGCCCCAAGTTCCGCTGGTTCGCGCGACACGCCCCCGAGGCCTACGAGCGGTCCACCCGGTTCCACATGCCCGCCTCGCTGCTCGTGGCGCACCTCACCGGCAAGTACGTGCTCGACCGGCAGTCCGCCTCGCAGTCCACGCCGCTCTACGACGCCGCGACCCAGGAGTGGCACACCCCGTGGGCCGAGGCGGTCGCCCCCGGCATCGACCTCCCGCGCCTGGCCTGGGCCGGCGACGAGGCCGGCCGCATCACCGCACGGGCGGCGTCCGAGACGGGCCTGCCCGAGGGCATCCCGGTGACCGTGGGCACCATCGATGCGTGGGCCGAGGGGCTCTCGGTCGGCGCCACGAAGCCGGGCGACCTGATGCTCATGTACGGCACCACGATGTTCCTGGTCGGCAACACGACCCAGCGCGTGCGGCACCCCCACATGTGGGGCACCACCGGCCTCGTCGCCGGCCAGTACAACCTCGCCGGCGGCATGGCCACCTCGGGCGCGATCACCACGTGGTTGCGCGACCTCACCGGCGCCGACTACGCCACGCTCTCGGCCGAGGCCGCGGCGTCCACCCCCGGGGCCAACGGCCTGCTCATGCTGCCGTACTTCGCCGGCGAGCGGACGCCCATCCAGGACCCCGACGCCCGCGGCACCATCGTCGGGCTCACCCTCGCCCACACCCGCGGCGACCTCTACCGGGCGGCGCTGGAGGCGACGGCGTTCGGCGTCCGGCACAACGTGGAGACGTACGCCGACGCGGGCGTCCCGATCGAGCGCGTCGTCGCGGTCGGCGGCGGCACCACGGGCAGCCTGTGGCCGCAGATCATGACCGACGTGATCGGGCGCCCGCAGGTGCTGCGCGAGAAGTCGGTGGGCGCGTCGTTCGGGGACGCCTTCCTTGCGGCCCGCCTGCTCGACGACACCCTCGACATCGACGCCTGGAACCCGGCCGCCGACACCCTCGAGCCCCGACCCGGCCCCTACGAGGAGCTGTACGCGCTGTACGGCTCGCTGCACGAGGCCTCCCGCGACACCCAGCAGGCCCTGGCCGCGCGCCAGCAGTAGTCAGCAGCGGGGCAGAGGTTCAGGCGCGCGTGACCAGGATCCCGTCGGGGTCGGCCCACACGGTCGCGCCGGGCGCGAAGTCGGCCCCGCCGAAGGAGACGACCCCGCCGCGGGCTCCGACGCCGTCCTTGGCGCTCTTGCGCGGGTTGGTGCCGAGGGCCTTGACGCCGAGGTCCATCTCACCCAACGCCACCGAGTCGCGGACCGCGCCGTGGATGATCACGCCCTCCCACCCGTTGGCGACGGCGGCCGCGGCGATCATGTCGCCCATCAGGGCGGACTCGAGCGAGCCCTGCCCGTCGACGACGAGCACCTTGCCCGCACCGGGCGTGTTCAGGATCTCCTTGACGAGCTGGTTGTCCCGGTCCACCGAGAGGGTCTCGACGACGCCGGTGAAGGCCCGACGGCCCCCGAAGTCGCGGAACTGCGTGCTGCACGAGGCGAGCTCCTCGCCGTGCTGGTCGTAGATGTCGGCGGTGGCGATCACGGTGCCACTCTACGACCGCGCGGCGTACCCTTCGACCATGCGAGGCATCGTCGTCGGCGGCTCCATCAACCTGGACCTCATCCTGCCCTGCGAGCGCATCCCGCGCCCGGGCGAGACCCTGCATGCGCACGCCCGCGAGCTGGCACCCGGCGGCAAGGGCGCCAACCAGGCCGTGGCGGCGTCCCGGCTCGGCGCGCCGGTCGCGATGGTGGGCGCGGTGGGCGAGGACACCTTCGCCGAGCCGGCGCTCGCCCTGCTCGCCGACGCGGGCGTCGACCTCACCCACGTGCGCCGGGTGCCGGGCGCGACCGGCATCGCCGTGGTGTACGTCGACGACACCGGCGAGAACTCGATCCTCATCGAGGGTGGCGCGAACCGCAGCGTCGACGCGGACGCCGTGGGCGCGGCCGCCGCCCTCATCCAGGACGCCGACGTGGTCGTCCTCCAGGGCGAGATCCCGCGCGACGGGATCGAGGCCGCCGCCCGGCTGGCCACCGGCCGGCTCGTCGTCAACCTCGCGCCGGTCATCGCCGTCTCCCCCGACGTGCTCCGCCGCGCCGACCCCCTGGTGGTCAACGAGCACGAGGGCAGCCTCGCGCTGCGCATGCTGGGCGAGCACGCGCACGGCGACCACGCGGTGGTGGCGGCGCTGGTCGACTCCGGCGTGCCCAGCGTCGGGATGACCCGGGGTGCGAAGGGGGCGCTGGTGGGGGGACCGGAGCACACGGCCGAGGTCCGTTCACCCCAGGTCGACGTGGTCGACACCACCGGCGCCGGGGACGCCTTCGTCGGCGCGCTCGCCACCCGCCTCCTGGCCGGCGACGACCTCGCCGCGGCCGCCGCGTTCGCCGCCCGCGTGGGCGCGTTCGCGTGCACGGGCCGGGGCGCGCAACCCTCCTACCCGAGGTCGACCGACGCGCTGCCCTGAGCCACCGGCCCCAGCACGTCGCTGCCGAGCCGGTGGGCCATGAGCACCACCTGGTAGGGGTTCCAGGTCGACAACGTGTACCGCAGCACGAGCTCGCCGCCGTCGGCACGCGCGTCGAAGAAGAACGGCGCGTAGGCCGCGCCCGTCATGTCGGCCTGCACCCGGAAGATGCGGTCGCCGACCGGGTCCGTGCCGTCTCCGAGTGCCTTGATGAACCGCGAGTACGGGTCGTCGAACCACATGCCGCGCGCCGCCCAGTCCAGGAGCCGGTGCCGCGGCGACCACGGGCCCCACGGCGCCTCGGCGGTGCGCAACCAGACCGACAGTCCGATCGGGTCCTCGGGGCCGGAGCAGCCCAGGAACAGGAACCGGCCGGCCTCGGGCACCCACCGCACCGACACCTCCCCCAGCGCCGACGGGTGCAGCAGCGGGCGGGCGTCGGCCTCGCGCTCGCTCCAGCGCGGTTGTCCGGACGCCGAGAGCCCGGCCCAGTACCGCACGCGCGGTCGGCCACCGGCGGCGGACTCGGGGTCGAGCACCGCCAGCCGCAGGTCGCCGGCCCGGTAGGACCCCGAGCCCCAGACGGCGAGCACCTCGCCCTCCCGGGGCAGGCCGAGCGCGGATCCGGGCAGGCGCTGCACCGACACGTTGATGAAGTACCGCTCCGAGAACGTGCGCGCGCCGGTGAACGTGACCGGACGCCGCGAGCGCGGGTCCACGCGCACCGGCCCGCGGTGCACGGCCAGGACCGAGCGGCCCATGACCTGCCCACGCCGGAAGTGGTTCGACGTGAAGAAGCCGTACAGGTCGTCGCCGACGGAGAAGGCGTCCAGCGGCACGTCGTACTCCCGCATCGTCACGCCCCACCCGCGCACGCGCAGCGGCGCCCCGTGGAACGTGAACCCCGGCAGCCCGTCGATCGGCCCCGTGGGGTCGATGCGCGCGATCGCGTCGCGCGTGGTCAGCCACGGGCGGCGGTGCCAGTGGGTGTCCCCGAAGACCATCAGGTCGTCGCCCAGGTGCTCGACCCGGACGCCGAGGTCGGTCCCCAGCACCCCCGACCTCGTCGTCGAGCGGCTCAGCGTCAGCCGTCGCCCGCCCTCGCGGACCGGCTGGGTGTCGGTCTCCCCCGACACCTGCGCGAGCTTGGTCGACTCGCGCTCCTCGACCGTGAACGGGCTGGTGTCGTGCAGGCGCAGGCAGGTCACGCGCATCCACGCGCCGCCCGCCGCGTGGCGCCGGTGCTGGAGCACCGAGCCCGCCTCGTCGGTCAGCGCGTGGATGGGCCCGCGCCCGGCCGGTGCCAGCGCGACCCCGTCGATGGTCCCCGCACCCCACGTGAGGGTGGCGTGGGGGGTGACGGCGCCGTCTCGGCCGATGCGCCAGGTCTCGAGCACATCCCCGCGCGGGACGGCCAGGAGCCAGCCCCCCGCGTCCGCGACGAGCGACCCGGACGCCGTCCCGGCCCCCAGCCCCAGCCGGCGCCAGGCGCCCCGCAGGCGCAGGCTCAGCTCGCCCCCGAGGTCGGCGACGACGGCGCCGGGCGCGACGAGCACGTCCCGGGCGCCGGGGAGGTGCTCCGTGCGGCGCCAGCCACCCTCGAACCGCCACAGGGTCGTGCCGTCGTCGTCCCCGACGGCGGCGAGCACGCCCCGGGCGTCCCGGGTGGCGGTGACGGTGCTGCCGGGCAGGGGCTCGCCCCGGCGTCCCCAGGTGTTGGGGTCGAGGGTGTGCTCACCCGACGCGGCGACGCGGGGCAGGGCCGCCTTCACGTGGTGGGCGATCCCGCCGTCCTCCGGCACGAGGGCGTGCAGCACCCCGGAGGCGACCACGAGCGCACCGGGGCCCACGGCGTCCGGGCTGACGAGGTCGAGCCGCGCCCACCCTTGGTCGGGGCGCTCCTGGGCCCGCTCGTAGTGGCGCAGGCCCGGGCCCGCGGCGTCCAGCACCAGCGCGTGCAGCAGGCCTGGCGCGAGCCAGCCGCGCAGGCCGGCGCGGCCGGGCCGGGGGGCGGCGGCGAGCGACGAGGGTCCGAGCACGGGGCGGGGCACGACGCGAGCCTAGCGAGGCCTCTCAGGGGCAGTACTGGTCGGCGACGCGGGCCGGGATGTCGTCCTTCGGGGTCGGCCGGTCCTCGCAGTCGAGGATGCCGGTCTCGGAGAGGGTCCACGTGGCGCCGGTGCCGTGGGCGGTGGTGCCGTCGGCGCAGGTCACCGTGACCGCGACCGGTTGTTCGTGGACGCCGTGGTAGGCCAGCATGATGCCCGGCATGGGGTTCTGGCCGAGCAGGTCGGACACGATCCGCAGGCCGTCCGCCAGGTCGGACGGGACCTGTTCCTCGACCGCCGCACGGACGGCCGGGTCGGTCAGCCACGGCTCGTCATCGGCCCACGTGACGCCGCGGGTCACCTCCTCCCCGGGCATGTCGACGAGCGACATCGACCCGTCGGCGGCCGTCTCGCGCACCTGGACGGCCCTGACCTTCCACGTCGTCTCGCCCTGCGGCTCGACGGTGACCTCGGGGGACACGCACACGAACGCGCGGGTCGGGGTGGGCGAGGCGACGGGCGACGTGGCGGGGGTGCTGACGACCGGCGACGGGGTCGGCTGACCGGCCGTGCAGGCGCTGAGCGTGGTGACCAGGAGCAGTCCGGCCAGGGCCGACAGGGGGCGCATGGCTGCAGTATCCACCGCCCGGACAGCCGCGCGGGCGGGAACAGATGAACGCCCGAGCCCTGGTGGGCTCGGGCGTTCGTGGCGGAGGTGGCGAGATTTGAACTCGCGATGGGGTTAACCCCCAAACCCGCTTAGCAGGCGGGCGCCATAGACCTGACTAGGCGACACCTCCTCGGCCGAGGTGAAAGCCTACCGCCCGCCCGGCAGACGGGCAAAAGGGCAGGCCGGCGGCGAGTATACTCGACGAGAATCCCCCCATTGGAGGCTGTGATGGCCCGCAGGACCGACCGCGAGAGCGCCTACGAGGCTGCCCATGCGCTCGAGTCGACCCCGACGAGCCCCACCTCTCCCGCGCGACCCGGCCGCCGCGTGGCCGACCAGGCCTCCCAGCACCGCTCCTTCGCCGGGTCGATCGGCTGGGCGCTGGCGGGCACCGTGCTCCCGGGGCTGGGCCTGACCCGCACCCGGTGGCGCGTGGCGGGGATCATCCTGCTCGTTCTCTCGCTGCTCCTCGCCGTGGCCGTCGGCCTCACCGCGTGGCTGAACCCCAACCTCGCGCTGGCCGCACTGGTCGTCCCGACCATGCTGACGATCCTGTGGGTGGCCGCGATCGTGTTCGGCGTGGTGTGGGCCGCCAGCATCGTGGTGACCCACCTCGCGCTGCGCCCCCGCCCCGCCGCGTGGTGGCAGCGCCTCCTCGGCGGCCTGCTCGTCGGGGCGATGGTGCTCGGCGTCGCGACTCCGTCGTTCGGTGCGGCCCGCGCGATCCGCGACACGTCGCTGCTCATCAACGGCGTGTTCGGCCACGAGGGCGCCCAGGTCTCGAGCGACGACGACACCGGGGACTTCGGCAACGCCGTCGACCCGTGGGCGAACAAGGACCGGCTGAACGTGCTGGTCCTCGGTGGCGACGCCGGCGCCGACCGCACCGGCACGCGCACCGACACCGTGATCCTGGCGTCGATGGACACGCACACCGGTGACACCGTCCTGTTCAGCCTGCCCCGCCAGACCCAGAAGATCCCCTTCCCGGCCGGCAGCGCGCTGGCCGAGCGGTTCCCCCAGGGCTTCACCAGCGGCCGGCTCAACGACCAGGCGTACGCGCTGAACGCGATCTACGACTCGGTCCCCCAGTTGGCGCCCGAGGCCATCCCCGCCGGTGTCGAGGACCCGGGCGCTGAGGCCCTCAAGCTCGGCGTCGGCGCCGCGCTCGGCCTCAAGGTCGACTACTACGCGATGGTCAACATGCAGGGCTTCGTCGAGTTCGTCAACGCGCTCGGCGGCATCACCGTGAACATCAACCGCCCGGTGCCGGTGGGTGGGCGCACCGACGGTGACATCCCGCCCGACCGCTGGCTGCCCCCCGGCCCCGACCAGCACCTCAACGGCGAGGACGCCCTCTGGTTCGCCCGCGGCCGCTACGGCATCGCGACCGGCGACTACGACCGGATGTCCCGCCAGCGCTGCGTGATCCAGGCCGTGGTGAAGGAGGCCAACCCGACGACGGTGCTGGCCAACTACGAGGCGCTCAGCCGGGCCGGCCGCGAGATCGTGAACTCCGACGTCCCGAACCGCCGGCTGCCCGCCATGGTGGCGCTCGCCCTGCGGGTCAAGGACGGCACGATGACGTCGGTCTCCTTCGAGAACGACAAGGACGGCTTCTCCACCAGCAACCCCGACTGGGAGCTCGTCCGCGCGAGGGTCCAGGACGCCATCCGCCCGGCCCCGCCGGCCGCCCCGACGTCCGCGGCCGCCCCGGCGACGCCCGCGCCCGGCACCCAGCCCTCGCCCGCGGCGTCCGGGACGCCGTCGCCCCGCCCGAGCGCGACCCCGAGCGGCTCGCCCACCCCCGCGGCGCCGTCGTCGGTCGTGGACGAGTGCGCGTACAACCCCGAGCCCTACCCCACCGAGGAGCAGAAGGGCTGAGTCAGCCCTCCCAGACCGTGTAGCCGCGGTCGGCGTCGAGGTGCTCGCTGACGGCCTTCACGATCGCGTCGAGCTCGGGCAGCTGGCCCTGCGGCGCGACGAGGTGGACGCGCTCGTCGGCGCCCTGGTGCAGCGTGATCCGCCCGGGGGCGGTGGTGACGCGGGTGACGTCCTTCCAGGTCCCGGCCCGGACGCCGGCCGGCGAGTCCACGCGGTACCCGGCCTCGTCGAGCTCGACCACCACCTGCTGGCGGCGGGACGCCGCGACGGCGGCCCCCAGCAACGCGGCCGCGGCGACGATCAGCAGGACGCCCAGCACGATGACCGCGACCCTCAGCGCCCCCTCGACCGGGAGCACCGCGACGACGGCGCCGCCCGCGGCGAGCAGCGCCGCGACCGCGAACGCGCGCACGGGCGGGCGGGGGGTGATGACGAACCGGTCTGCAGCCACGCGGCGAGAGTGGGATTCGAACCCACGGAGGGTTGCCCCTCGGCCGCTTTCAAGGCGGCTGCACTAGTCCACTATGCGATCTCGCCAGATCGGGAACATCCTAGCGGCGGGGCCTGTGCTGCCCGACTAGGGTTGACCCATGCGTGCCGTCGTTGTCACAGAGCCGGGTGGACCCGAGGTCCTGCAGATCGCCGACGTCGAGGACCCCACCGCGGGGCCGGGCGAACTGCTGATCCGCACCGTCGCCGCGGGCGTGAACCGCGCCGACATCCTGCAGCGGCAGGGCCACTACCCGCCGCCGAAGGGCACCACCGACACGATCGGGCTCGAGGTCTCCGGCCACGTCGAGGCGGTCGGCGACGACGTCGAGGGCTGGTCGGTCGGCGACCCGTGCGTGGCCCTGCTGGCCGGCGGCGGCTACGCCGAGCTGGTCGCGGTGCCCGCCGGGCAGGTGATCGCGCCGCCCGAGGGCGTCGACCTGGTCACCGCCGCCGGGCTGGTCGAGGTGGCCGCCACGGTCGTCTCGAACATGGACCACGTGGGCCTGCGCCCCGGCGAGACCTTCCTCGTGCACGGGGGTGCCGGGGGCATCGGTAGCTTCGCGATCCAGTACGCCAAGGGCCAGGGCTGCCGCGTGGCGACCACCGCGGGCTCGGCCGAGAAGCTCGAGGTCTGCCGCAAGCTCGGCGCCGACATCGCGCTGGACTACCACGACGACTGGGTCACCCAGCTCAAGGAGGCCACCGACGGCAAGGGCGTCGACGTGATCCTCGACATCATGGGCGCCAAGTACCTCGACGCCAACGTGAAGTCGCTGGCCCGCCGCGGCCGCATGGTCGTCATCGGCCTGCAGGGCGGCGTGAAGGGCGAGCTCAACCTCGGCCTGCTGCTGAACAAGGGCGCCACGGTCACCGCGACGTCGCTGCGCTACCGGCCGGTGAACGAGAAGGCCGCGATCGTGGCCCGCGTCGCCGCCGAGGTGTGGCCGCTGATCACGGCGGGCGAGATCAAGGTCGCCCACGAGACCCGGTTCGGCATCGACGAGGTCCGGCAGGCGCACGAGCAGCTCACCGGCGGCAACAATGTGGGGAAGATCGTCCTCACCTTCTAGTCTCGTGCGGTGAACTTCGCCGCCTACGCCGACATCTGGCGCCTGCCCGCCGTACGGCAGGCGGTGCTGCTCGGCGCACTCGGCAAGGCCCCGTGGTTCGGCGCCGGCGTCGTCCTGACGCTGCACGTCGTCGGTGCCCTCGGCCAGACCTACGCCCGCGCCGGCCTCCTGACGGCCGTGTTCACGATCGCGATCGCGCTCGCCTCGCCCCTGCGCGGGCGCTTGCTCGACACCATCGGCCTGCGCCGCACCCTGCTGCCCTCGCTCGTGCTGCTGCCCGTCGCGTTCGTGGCGGCGCCGTTCCTGGACTACTGGCCGCTGCTCTTCGTCATGGGCGGGGTCGGCCTGCTCGCCGTGCCGTGGTTCGTGCTCACCCGCCAGCTGGTGCTGGCCGCGGTGCCCAACTCCCAGCGCCGCGCAGGCCTCGCGCTGGACTCGGTCGTCACCGAGATGGCGTTCATGGCCGGCCCCACCCTCGGCATCCTGCTCGCCAGCGCCTGGGACACCGGCTGGACCCTCACCCTCCTCGCCCTCCTCTCGGTCGCCGCTGCGTGGGGGCTCTACATCCTGAACCCACGGCTGGTCAGCGAGTCCCCGGCCACGATCGACCCGGACGCCGCAGGCGGCGGTCCGTCCGACCCGGCTGCGGGTGCCGTGGGTGTGCCCCCGGTTCGCGGGGGCGTCCGGACCTGGCTGAACGGCCCGGTGATCGCGACGTTCGTGGCGACGGTGGCGGCGTCCTTCACCTTGGCCGGGACCGACCTCGCCATGGTCGCCGGGGCGCGGTCGCTTGAGGGCGCGGCGTCGCTGGCGATCCTGATCGTGTTCTGGGGTGCCGGCTCGCTGATCGGCGGCCTGCTGTTCGGCGGGCTCCCCCGCGGCAGTCTCGGGCTGATGCCGCTGCTGCTCGGCCTGGCCTTCACCACGATGCTCGCGGCGCTCGGCACCAACATCTGGCTGCTCGCCGCGCTGCTCGGGGTGGCCGGACTCTTCTGCGCGCCGACCTTGGCCGCGACCAGCGAGCGGCTGAGCGACCTGGTGCCCGAGGCGTCCCGCGGTGAGGCGTTCGGCTGGTCCGGGACCATGGCCACCGGCGGCAACGCCCTCGCCCCGCCGATCGTGGGGTTCGTGCTCGACGCGTGGGGCTGGCAGTTCGGCTTCGTCGTCACCGGCCTGTGCGGGCTAGCCCTGGCCGGCGTGGGCTGGGTGGCGTTGACGCTCGGACGCCGCGGCGTCCGCAGGCACCGGGCCCGGGTGGCGAGCGCCTGAGGCACCTCTCAGGAACGTCGGGCCCCCGCGAACGCCGCCCCTGCCCCGCCCCGACACTCACCCTTGTCACAACCGAGGGGGAAGAGATTCCCCGTGAATGTGACAAGGGTGAGTGTCGCGTCCCGAGGCGTCAGCGCAGGAACAACATCCTCAACCGCAACGAGGCGGCGGTGATGCCGATGAGGCTCATCACCAGGAAGTAGCCCACGTGCACGACGGTCATGCCGTCGAAGTAGCCCACCGACAGCTGGCGCATCAGCTCGACGCCGTGCCACAGGGGCAGCGCCATGATCACCCACTGGATCGCGACCGGGTACACCGTGATCGGGAACAGCGTCGCCGACAGCAGGAACATCGGCAGCAGCACCAGCGGCACCAGGTCGAGCTGCTGGAAGCTCTTCATGAAGCTCGTCACAGCCATGCCCAGCGACGCGAACCCCAGCGCGATCAGCAGCGCCACCGGGATCATCGCCAGCGCCCACCACGAGGTCACCAGCCCCATCACGGTGATCACGCCCAGGAACCCGATCGCGTAGAGCAGTCCGCGGAACAACGCCATGAAGATCTCCCCCAGGGCCACATCGAGCGGCCCGAGCGAGGTCTGCAGCATGCCCTCGTAGAGCTTGCTGTAGCGCAGCTTGAAGAAGACGTTGTTGACCGAGTCGTAGATCGCGCCGTTCATCGCCGAGGTCGCCAGCAGGGCGGGCGCGATGTACATGGCGTACGAGATCGGACGCCCGTCCGGCCCGGGGACGGACCCCACGAGCGCGCCCATCCCCATGCCCATGGCGAGCAGGTAGAACACGGGCTCGAAGAAGCCGGTCGCGATCACGCCCCAGTTCTGGTTGCGGATCACCCGGAAGCCCCGCTCGATCACCGCACGCGCGTTGCCGGCGTACAGCCCCCCGAACGAGGCGCGCCGACCCCGCAGCCGCTCGCGGATCGGCGCCATCACGCCGGTCGACTCCCGCACCGACGCGCTCACCGGACCAGCCTCCGCGTGAAGGTGCGCGCGGCCGCCAGCAGGCCGCCGACCACGCACACGATCAGGAACACGACGTGCAGGACCATCAGCCACGCGGGCACCACGGCCCCGTACGAGACCACCCGCGCCAGCTGGGTGCCGTGCCACATCGGGGAGACCCAGCCGATCCACTGCAGGTAGACCGGCATCGAGGCGAGCGGGAAGAAGGTGCCGGCGAACAGGAACATCGGCATGACGACGAGGCGCTGCACGAAGTTGAACTGCAGGCCCTCCTCCTCCAGCGTCGCCGAATACGCCATCAGCGGCGCGAACATCGCCATCGACGCGAGCATGGCGATCGGCACGATGAGCAGCGAGCCGACCGCCGGCCACGCCCCGAACGCCAGCCCGACCAGCCAGAACAGCAGCGCCTGCACGAACATGCGCACCGAGATCGCCACGCCCTCACCGAGCGCCATCTGCCAGGGCTCGACGGGGGTGGCCTGGGCGGCGAGGTAGTTCTTCATCCACTTGAAGCCGCCGAAGATCGGCCACGTGCCGAACTGGGCGCCCGTCGACACGACGGTCGCCACGAGCAACCCGGGCGCGACGAACCACAGGTAGCTGACCCCGTCCACGTCGGTATCCACGATCGAGCCCAGGCCCATCCCCATCGCGACGAGGTAGAGCACCGGGTTGCCGAGGGCGGTGACGAACGCCGTCCAGAAGAACGGCTTCTCGGCGGCCTGCCGGTAGCGCGCGTACTGCACCCACCCCCAGCGGCGGGTGCGGCGGGCCAGGGCCGCGTGGTCCATCCCCGAGAAGGTGACCACCGGCTGGGCCGTGCCCACGGCGTCCGAACCCTCGGGCCTAGTCAATGAGCGACCTCCCCGTGAGGCGGAGGAACACGTCCTCCAGCGAGGAGCGGCGCACCAGCGACGTCAGCGGGTTGAGCCCGCGGCGGTTGATCTCGTCGAGCAGGACCTCGCCGGCGTCGTCGTAGAGCAGGATGCGGTCGGGCAGCACCTCGAGGCGGTCGGTCATCGAGCGCAGCACGCCCTCCATCTCGGCGTTGCGGCTCGACCCGAACCGCACCTCGACGACCTCGCGCGTCGAGTACCGCTGGATCAGCTCGCGCGGCGACCCCTCGGCCACGATGCGGCCCTTGTCGATGACCACGAGGCGGTCGCAGAGCTGCTCGGCCTCGTCCATGAAGTGGGTGGTCAGCACCAGGGTGACACCCTGCTCCTTCAGGCGGAACAGCCGGTCCCACAGGATGTGGCGCGCCTGCGGGTCGAGCCCGGTCGTGGGCTCATCCAGCAGCAGGATGCGCGGCTCGTTCACCAGCCCGCGCGCGATCGTCAGGCGGCGCTTCATGCCGCCCGACAACGCGCTGACCTTGGCGGTGGCCTTCTCGGTGAGCTGCGCGAACTCGAGCAGTTCGTCGGCCTTGGGCTTGAGGTAGCTCAGCGGCAGCCCGAAGTAGCGGCCGTAGACGATGAGGTTGTCACGGGCGCGGAGCTCCTCGTCCAGCGAGTCCTGCTGCGGCACGACGCCGAGGGACGCCCGCACCTCGGGCCCGTTCGCCTCCGGGTCCAGTCCCAGCACGGTCAGCGACCCGGACGTGCGCAGCGAAGTGCCCCCGATCATGCGCATCGTCGTGGACTTGCCGGCGCCATTGGGCCCGAGCAGGCCGAACGACTCACCGGGCGCGACCTCGAACGAGATCGCGTCGACGGCGGTGAAGTCGCCGAACGTCTTGGTCAGCTCACGGGCTTCGATCACGGGCACGGGCGCACCCTACAAGCCACCACCGACAGGGGCCGCACCCGAGGCGTCCGAGATCACCGCCGCGGTTGCGCGTACCGCAGCGAGTTCGGCCGGCAGGGCGCCTCGAACGCCACCTTCAGCGAGTCGGCGATGCGGCGCTCGGTGCGCAGCGCGAACAGCCGCTCGACGACCCGGTCGCGCAGCATCACCGGGGTGATGGTGTTGAGGTAGATCTTCGTCGCGCCCTCGAACCCGGCCAGCGTCGAGACCCGCCACTTCAGCATCACGCGCCACGGCATCGCGAGGTCGACGTCGATGGGCCGGTAGTGCCACTCCTCGTTGCAGGGCACGTCGGCCCCCGTCGCGGCGTGCATGGCCTGGATCATGTCGCTCATCCCGCGGACCTCCTCGTGCGACTGCTCCCACGGGTCCGGGTGCTCGGACTTGCTGTAGATCTCGATCGTCGGGAACCGGTGCCCGAAGCCCGCGAACGCCATCGCGTGGTCGTTCTCGGCGATGACGAGGTTCTTGTACGAGGCGAAGTTCGTGGCCACCTCGTTGAACAGGTTGGGGTTGGTGCGCAGCTTGGCCAGCGTGGCCTCGTGCTGCACCCCGCGCTCGTCGATCGCGACGAGCTGCTTGTGCAGGTGGTCGAAGCTGGCGCCGGCCGGCTTCAGCCAGTTCTGGAAGACCGTCACGTAGCGCGCGTACCGGTTGAGGTCGTAGAGCCCCTTCACCGACTCGATCGTGTAGGTGATGAACTGCGCGTGCTCGTCGGGGGTCAGGGTGCCCGCCCCGGCCAGCCGGGCGTCGTCGGTCGCGCCGTCGGTGAAGTGCCGGCGGGCGATGATCAGGTCGTGCCCGCCCCCGAAGAAGCCGGACGCCGCGGCGATCCGTTCGTCCTCCCCCATCGCCGCCACCTTGGCCGCCGACAGCCCGGACGCCTTGAGCTTCATGTCCACGACGCTCAGGACGTGCGCCCGGCCGGCCGGTGAGGCCAGGTAGGCCTCGCGGCGTCCGGCGATGTGGGTGGGCAGCGTGTAGCCGTAGTTGAGGTTCCAGTACTCGTAGCTCAGGATCTCGAACAGGTTCGGCACCCGCCGGAAGTCGGCGACGGTGTTGTACATCTCCTCGGCCGGGGTGCGGTAGTGCGTCTCCCAGGTGGTGTTCCCGCGGTGGACGACCCGCGACTTCTCCGGCGGGGTCTCCTCGTAGCGCTTCTCGCAGAACGAGCAGTACGCGCCGTGCTTGTCGGGGTCGAGCGGCTTCGCGTTGACCCCGCCCAGGCCCAGCGGCCGGTTGCCGCGGCCCGGGACCGTCCAGACCTCGGTGCCGGTGAAGGGGTTCAGCTGCTTGACCGTCCCGTCGGCCAGGGTCGTCAGGTAGTCGGGCTCGCGGCTGTACTGCATGGTCCCAGCCTGCCCCTCCACCTCACTCCGCACCAAACATCGGGCCGCCGTGTCACCCTGTGGCCGGACCCAGCCCCCTCTGGGTGGGCAGGAGATGCGACAGACTGCCGCTGACTCAGAACCAGCGGGCCAGCTCGGCGACCAACCCGTCGTCGGCCAGGCTGCCGGTCACGGCGTCCGCGACCTCGAGCAACTCGGCCGGCGACCCGCCCATCGCCACCCCGCGCCCGGCCCAGGTCAGCATCTCGATGTCGTTGCGGCCGTCGCCGATGGCGAGCACGTCGGCGGCGTCGATGCCCATCCGGCCGCACACGCGCGCGAGGCCGTGGGCCTTGTCGACTCCCTCGGGCGCGATGTCGAGCCAGGCGGTGTAGCCGATCGCGTACGAGACGCCCTCGAGGCCGAGGCGGTGGGCGAGCTCGATGAACTCCTCCTCGGAGGCGTTGGGGTCGCGGACGATCACGCGGGTCACGTCGGAGCCGGCGAGCTCGTCGACGCTGACCACCTCGATCTCGCCGTGCAGCTCGCCGGCCGGGAACTCGCTCGACACCCGGTAGCCGCGCCCCACCACCTCGACCGCGAGCAGCGGGGCGGGGTGTTCGGCGAGGATCCGGTCGACCACCGGCCGCGGGTCGAAGGTCAGCACGTCCACGACCTCGAACGGCGGGTAGCGCACGGTGACGGCCCCGTTGGAGCACACGTGCTCGGCGTGCTCGAACGGCAACTGCTCGATGACCGTCAGCGCGGACGCCCACGCGCGGCCGGTCGACAGGATCACCGGGACGCCGGCGTCAGCGACGCGTTGGATCGCTGCGCGCACCTGCGGGGCGACGATGTTGGACGCGTCGACGAGCGTTCCGTCGACGTCGAGGGCCACGAGGGCGGGCTGCCAGGTCACGCCCTGAACCCTAGAGAAAAATTGCCGAAGAAATTGTCAGGTTCCACGCAACCTTTCGGGTCGCTCGTGCGTCTTGTGGGTAGAGGAGGTAGGCCCCCATGCTCCAGTACGACTCCACCCCCACCCGCGTCCAGCGTCTCCGCGCGCGGGCCTACTGCGTCATGATCGCCATCGCCGCGATCGCGACCGCCGCCGTGTTCCTGCTGCCGAGGCTGCTCCCCTGAGCCTTGAACCGAGCCGGTGGGTAGGTTGGGTGACGTGAGCACCACACCCCAGCCCGGCCCCGGTCGTGAACTGCACCTGCGCGTGGGCACCGCCCAACGCGAGCGCGCGCTGGAACTCATCCGCAACGCCGCCGCCGACGAGCGGATCACCTTCGACGAGCTCGAGGGGCGCGTCCCCCGGGCGCTGGGCGCCGTGACCCGCGCCGACCTGGTCGCGGTGCTCGAGGACCTCGTGCCCGCCGCCGAGGTGGACGCCGTCGTGGGCCTGGACGCCCCGATCGGCGAGGGCCCGGGGTATTCCTGGGACGACCCGCTCGTGGTCGAGGGCACGGGCTGGAAGCAGCTGACCGTCTCCGGTGAGTTCCCAGGGCTTGAGTTTCCCGCGCCCAAGGCTTGAGTTTCCCGCGCCGAGGGCTTGGGCTTCGGCCCCCGGCCCGGCGACGACTGGCAGAATCGCGTCATGGAAGAGACCACGTTCACCGTTCCCAGCAACGACGGCATCGACCTCCACGTCTACCGGTGGGCCCCCGAGGGTGAGCCTCGGGCCGTCATCCAGGTGCAGCACGGGCTGGCCGAACACGGCGCCCGCTACCGCCGCTTCGCCGAGGCGCTGACGGCGGCCGGCTACCTCGTCTACGCCCCGGACGCCCGCGGCTCGGGCCTCACCGCCGCCGGCAAGCACGGCGACTGGGGACCCGACGGCTGGCAGGGCTGGGTGGACGACCTCGGCGTCCTCAACAAGCGCATCCGCGAGGACGCCCCCGGCCTGCCGCTGGTCCTGTTCGGCCACTCGATGGGCTCGTTCGCCACCCAGCACTTCCTGCTCGACCACGCATCCGACGTCGAGGCCGTCGTCCTGTCGGGAACCGGCGACGCCGCCGTCCTCGCCCCCATGCTCGGCTCGGACGCCCCCACCGACCTCAGCGCCTTCAACGCCCCGTTCGAGCACCGCACCGGGTTCGAGTGGCTCTCGCGCGACGCGGACGAGGTCGACAAGTACGTCGCCGACCCCCTGTGCGGGTGGGCCGCGCCGTCGCCCGCGGGCATCGTGTCGCTGGCCCGCGCGGCCGACCCCGAGGCGCTGTCAGCCATCCCGAAGGACCTGCCGATCCTGCTGATCTCGGGCCGCGACGACCCTGTCGGCGGCGCCGGCGGCGAGGGCGTCGAGGCGGTGGCCCAGCGCTACCGGGACGCCGGCCTGACCGACGTCGAGGTGCACCTGTACCCCGAGGCCCGCCACGAGCTGCTGAACGAGACCAACCGCGACGAGGTCACCGCCGACGTCATCGCGTTCCTGGACCGCGCCCTGGCCTGACGGCCCGCACCGCGAACGTGGGCGCCCCCGGGTCGAAGGGGGCGCCCGCGACGTCGCCGGTGACCTCGACCACGTCGAACCCCACCGACTCGACCTCGGCGCGCACCTCGTCGACGGTCAACCGCGCATGGGCCAGCGACCGGGCCGAGGCGTCCACACCCAGAACCCGGACGCCGCGCCGCGCCAGCCGCACGGCGTACAACCCCGGACCGCAGCCCAGGTCGAGCACGCGCGACCCCGGCCCCAACCCCAACACGGAGCGGAGCCAGTCGACCGACGCGTCGATGAACGCGTGCGGCCGCGACGCCGCCGCGGTCGCCGGGTCACGGCTCCACCGCCTGCATCGCCTTGAGGATCGTCACCTGCCGCGTGACCGAGCCGTGCCAGTCGTCCTGCCGGCTCTCGGCCGAGCCGTCCTGCACCGCCCAGCCCAAGTTGATCGCGCAGCGCACCACCACCCAGTCGCGGGCAGCACGCTCGTCGAGGCCGGCGGTGTCGACGACCGCGTAGAACCGGTCACGGATCGCCTCCCCGACGTCCCCGGACGCCTCGAGGTCGGCCCAGCGGTTCCACAGCAGCGGCGCCACCTCGTACTCGGGCGCGGCGTTGTAGCCCTTGGGGTCGATCGCGACCCACTCGTCGCCGCGGGCCATGACGTTGAGGTAGTGCAGGTCGCCGTGCACGACGTGGGTGCCGGGCTCGGCGGCCAGCTCGCGGCCGGCGCGCAACGCCCAGTCGACGAACCGCGGCGGCGCGGGCACCGCACGCCCCAGCCCCTCCAGCTCACCCAGCCAGCGGCGCACGAACGCGTGCCCGTCGGGCAGTTGCGGGGCGGCCCGGCGGTGCAGCCGGCCGTACAGCCCGGCCACGATCCGGGACGCCTCGTCGGCGTCCCAGTGCTCCTGCAGTTGGCCGTCCAACCACTCCAACAGCAGGACGCCGCGGCGCGGGTCGGCCCGCACCAACTCGACCGCGGGGCGTCCACCCCACAGGGTCAGGGTCGGGATCTCGCCGACGTTGTCGGCCTCGACGTGGCTGAACTTGCAGGCCCGGCGGACGCCGTCGGCGTCCAGCACCGGGTACACCCGCGCCGTGACGCCGGACATCGGCTCTCCGACGGGGGTCAGGTGCCAGCGCCGGAAGGTGTCCTCGATGAGGCGCGGGAGGCCGTCCTCCCACGCCTGCCGGGACACCGGGCCGGAACTCAAGCGGCGGCGACCGGGGTCAGGAACTCGCGCCCGCCGAGGTAGGGCCGCAGCGCCTCGGGGACGCGCACCGACCCGTCGGCCTGCTGGTGGTTCTCCAGGATCATGATGATCGTGCGGGTCATCGCACACAGCGTGCCGTTGAGGGTGGCCAGCGGGCGGGTGCCCTCGGCGTCCCGCAGCCGGATGTTGAGGCGGCGCGCCTGGAACTCGGTGCAGTTCGAGGTCGACGTGATCTCGCGGTAGCGCTCCTGGGTGGGCAGCCATCCGTAGCAGTCGAACTTGCGGGCGGCCGACGAGCCGAGGTCACCCGAGGCGACGTCGAGCACCTGGTACGGGATCTCGAGCGACTCGATGAAAGCCTTCTCGTAGCCCAGCAGCTTGGCGTGCTCGGCCTCGGCCTCCTCGGGCGAGCAGTAGACGAACAGCTCGGCCTTGTCGAACCAGTGCACGCGGAAGATGCCGCGGGTGTCCTTGCCGTAGGCGCCGGCCTCGCGGCGGAAGCAGGACGACCAGCCCACGTAGTGCTTCGGCAGCGACTCGGCGGGCAGGATCTCGTCGGAGTGGTAGGCCGCCAGCGCGACCTCGGAGGTGCCGACCAGGTACAGGTCGTCGCGCTCGAGGTGGTAGACGTCCTCGGCGGCCTGGCCCAGGAAGCCGGTGCCGGCCATCGCCTCGGGCTTGACCAGCGACGGCACGATCATCGGCATGAACCCCCACGAGGAGGCCATCGCCATCGCGTGCTGCAGCAGCGCGAACTCGAGCTGGGCGCCCTGACCGGTGAGCACGTAGAACCGCGAGCCGGAGATCTTGGCACCGCGCTCCATGTCGATGGCGCCGAGCATCTCGCCGAGCTCGAGGTGGTCGCGCGGGGTGAAGCCCTCGGCCGCGAAGTCGCGCGGGGTGCCCCAGGTCTCGATGATCTCGCCCTCGTCCTCACCACCGGAGGGGACGCCGTCGATCACGATGTTGCCCAGCTGCATCATCAGCTGGTCGTAGGTTGCCTGCGCGGCCTCGGTCTCGGCCTGCGCCTCCTTCACCGAGGCGGCCAGCGCCTTGGTCTGGGCCAGCAGCTCGGCCTTCTCCTCGGGCGACGCCTTCGGGATGCGCGCCGACAACGCCTTCTGCTCGGCCCGGGCCGTCTCGGAGCTCGCCATCAGCGAGCGGCGGCGCTCGTCGGCGGCGACGAGCTCGTCCACGAGCTCCACCGACTCGCCGCGGGCGGCCTGGCTGCGACGCACGGCGTCAGGGTTGGTGCGCAGAATCTTCGGGTCGATCACAGGCCCGATCCTATCGGTGACCGCCGGCCTGCCAGACTGGGGGCGTGAGGAGGCGGATCGGGCTCGCGCACGTCGCCCTGGTGGCGACGGCGGTGGCCTTCGCCCTCTGGACGTGGCTCGCCCTCGGCACCTCCACCTTCGCGGCGGTCGACGCGGCCTCGCGGCGTCCGGGAGTCGACCCGATGGGCACTCGCGGCCAGATCCTCGCCGCCATCGCGATCGTCACCACCCCGACCGTCGTCTACACCGTGCTCGCGGCGGTCACCTTCTGGGCCGCGCGCCGCCGCCTGCACAACCTGGCGTGGGGGATGGGCGCCTCGATCCCGCTCGGGTGGGGCGGTGCGCAGCTGGTGAAGGCGCTGGCCCGGCGTCCACGGCCCGACACCGCCGCACCCCTGATCACCGCCGAGGGCTGGGCCTACCCCAGCTCGCACATGGTCGCGATCACGGTGCTGGCGATCATGGTGATCTCCGCGATGGTCGTCACGCGCCGGCGGCGCACCTCGATCGTGCTGGCCTCAACCGGCCTCGTGCTGCTGTGGTGGCTCGTGTTCGCCGACCGCTGGTGGCTGCGCGCGCACTGGTTCACCGACCTGATCGCGGGTGGGTTCCTCGGCGGGTTCGTCGCGTCGCTCTGCCTCGCGGTGGCCGGGGTGAGCGTGATCCGGTTCGGGCCGGTGCACCGTCCACCCGGCGTGGCTCGGCGCGCGGGTGTCATCTTCAACCCCGTCAAGGTGCCCGACCCGGTGGTGTTCCGCCGGCAGGTCGAGGGCGAGTGCGCCCAGCGCGGCTGGGAGCCCCCGCTGTGGCTCGAGACGGACGCCGCGGACTCGGGCATCGCCGTCTCCCGGGCCGCCCGCAAGCGGAAGCTCGACCTCGTGCTGGTCGCCGGCGGCGACGGCACGGTGCGGACGGTCTGCGCGACGCTGGCCGACTCGCGGATCCCGATCGCGATCCTGCCCGTGGGCACCGGCAACCTGCTGGCCCGCAACCTGGGCGTCCCGCTCGATGTGGCCGACGCCCTCGACGTCGCCTTCGACGGCAACGCGATGCCGGTCGACGTGGTGCAGCTGCGCGCCGACGGCGGCGACCCCGACCACTCGATGGTGATGGCCGGCATGGGCCTGGACGCCAAGATCATGAGCGAGACCAACACCGACCTGAAGAAGGTGATGGGCCCGGCCGCCTACGTGATGGCCGCGCTGACGACGCTGAACAGCCCGCCGTTCCGGGCGACGGTGACCCTCGACGGCGGCTCCCCCCTCCGCCGGACGCCCGCCGTCGCCCTCGTCGCCAACGTCGGCAACGTGCAGGGCCAGATCGCGTTGGCCCCCGACGCGCTGCCCGACGACGGGCTCATCGACGTGATGTTGGCCTCCCCCGAGCGCGTCGGCGACTGGGGCGCCATCGCCACCCGCGTGCTCACCCGCGCCGCCGACCACCCCGGCGTCGAGCGCGCTCAGGTGCGCAAGCTGGTCATCGAGACCGAGGAGCCGGTGCCGTTCCAGATCGACGGCGACACCATCGGCGAGTGCACCCGCCTCGACGTCGGGATCCTCCCCGGCGCGGTCCTGGTGATGGTGCCGTAGGGTCGCCACCGCTCCCTAGGATCGCCCCATGAAGTGCATCGGGCTGCTCGGCGGCATGAGCTGGGAATCCACCGCCGAGTACTACCGCCTCATCAATCGCGAGGTCGCTCGCCGGCTCGGTGGGCTGCACTCGGCGCGCATCGTGCTGGCGTCGGTCGACTTCGCCGAGGTGGCCGCCCTCCAGGCCTCCGGCGACTGGGACGCCGCGGGTCGCCTCCTCGCCACCCAGGCCGCCCGTCTGGAGGGCGCCGGCGCGGACCTCGTCCTGATCTGCGCGAACACCATGCACAAGGTCGCCGACGCGGTGCAGGACGCCATCGGTGTCCCCCTGCTGCACCTGGCCGACGCCACCGCCGACGCCGTGCGCGCCGCCGGGATCACCCGCGTCGGCCTGCTCGGCACCGCCTACACGATGGAGCAGGACTTCTACCGCGACCGGCTGGCCACCCACGGCCTCGAGGTGCTCGTCCCCGACGCCGACGACCGCGCCGAGGTGCACCGCACCATCTACGACGAGCTGTGCCGCGGCGAAGTGCTGGACGAGTCGCATCGGACCCACCTCGCGATCATCGAACGGCTCCGCGCCCGGGGTGCGGAGGGCATCATCCTCGGCTGCACGGAGCTGGAGCTCCTCCTCGACCCGGACGCCGACGGCTCGGTCCCCCTGTTCGCCACCACCCGGATCCACGCGCGGGCGGCGGTGGACGCAGCGTTGGCCTAGACCCGGGGTCGCCCGTCCGGTCGCAGAATGTGCCCCCTGAAGCGCGCGCCACGTGCACCAGACACAAGGAGCACATTCTGCGAGCAGAGGCTTGCCGACCCGACCCTCACCGACGCTCGGACGCCGATCGCCCCAGCAAGGAATCCATCCAGACCTCGGCGGCCTCGTACTCGTCGGCGGTGAATCCGCGTGCGATCTTGGGGCGCACCTGGTCGGCGCGCGGGTAGGACCCGAGGAAGGTCACCTCGCGGCAGATCCGGTGCAGGCCCTTGAGGGTGCCGCGCATGCGCGGCTCGCCGACGTGGCCCTCGGCGTCGATCGAGAAGCAGTACTCGCCGAAGGCCTTCTTGGTGGGGCGGCTCTCGATGCGGGTCAGGTTGACCCCGCGCATGGCGAACTGCTCGAGGATCTCCAGCAGCGCACCGGAGTGGTCGGCGTGCATGTAGGCCACCAGCGTGGTCTTGTCGGCCCCGGTCGGGGCCGGGATGTCGCCGGGCCGGCGCACGAGCACGAAGCGCGTGACGGCGTCCGGGTTGTCGGCGATGTCGGTGGCCGCGCAGTCGAGCTCGTAGAGGTCGGCGGCCACGCGGGCGCAGATGGTGCCGTCGTACTTCGAGGCCGGGTCGGCGACCTCGGCGGCCGCGGCGGCGGTGGAGCCGCCCTCGGTGACGGTCGCGTGGGGCACGTGCATGCGCACCCAGTCGCGGGTCTGCGCGTACGCGTGCGGGTGGGTGAGGATGCGCTGCACGTCGGCCAGCTCGTAGCCCGGGCGCACCGCGAGCACGAACGACACCGGCAGCAGCACCTCGCGCACGATGACCAGCGGGTCGCCGCCCAGGGCGAGGTTGTCCAGCGTCGCGGTCACGCCGCCCTCGACGGAGTTCTCGATCGGCACCAGACCGGCCTCGACCTCGCCGGCGCGCACGGCGTCCAGAACCGCGGCCACGGTGCTGTACGGCACGGCCTCCTCACCGGAGACGGTGCGCAGGGCCTGGTGGGTGAAGGTGCCTGCAGGGCCGAAGTAGCCGATCACCCTCGCGAGTCTAGGGCTGGGCCGGCGTGCGGGAGCCGGGCTCTCGCGGGTCGGCCACCCCCGGCCGGCGCCAGGGCCGCAGCGGCGAGCGCTTCGGTTGCGGCCGGTCGGCGGTCACCAGCAGCTGCCCGAACCCGTTCCTGATGAAGGCCGCCGTGGGCCACTGCCGGTTCGTGGTCCAGAACCAGTGGATGATCGCGATCAGGACGAACCACTGCACGCCGCTGGAGATGACGTCGCGGATCGTGAAGGCGACCACGTTCACCATCACGTCGGAGAACCCGACCGTGCGCCCGGTCACGTAGGCGACCGACAGCGCGACGCCGCGCAGGGCCATCAGCCAGTCGAGGCGGGTCGGCACGAGCAGGGCCAGGGGCGCCCAGACGATGAGGTCGTACCAGCTCAGGGTGTAGGGCGAGGTGACGATCCAGGCGGTGCAGAGGATCACCGCTGTGCGCACCGCGATGGTCAGCGGGTCGCGCTCGGCGGGCAGCTGCGCGCCGGGGACCGCGCGCCAGGGCAGCACGCGGGAGAGCATCCAGCCGATGACGAAGAGGCCGATCCAGCCGAGGGCGGCGGTGATGCCGTGGGCGGCGTCGGGCAGCACCCAGGCCAGGGCCGAGCGCATCCACGGCGCCCACGAGCCGCCCGACACGTAGCCGGTGTTGCGGCTGGCGGCGAACAGGGCCTGCGGCGCGAAGACGCCGTAGAGGATGCCGATCGGGATGAGCGCGCCGATGCCGAGCTGCAGCACCTTGCGCCAGTCGTGGCGGTATCCCCAGACCAGCGCGAGCCCGTAGAAGACCAGCGACACCTTCACCGCGCCGGCCAGGCCGATGAAGATGCCCGTGACGAACGGCGACTTGCGCACGAACCAGAGCGCGATGATCGCGAACACCAAGGTGAGCGCCTCGTTGTGGGCGCCGGCGACGACGGCCCAGATCAGCAGCGGGTTGAGGATCGTGAAGAGCACCGACCGGGTCTGCAGCGCGGCGTCGCCATGGGCGAGCTTGATCATCACCGTGCAGATCACGATGAAGGGGATCACCGCCATCATCTGCAGCCAGAACACGATGTCGTGCATCGACTCGCCCCCGAGCACGTTGGCCAGCCACTGCGACCACGACGCGATGGGCCCGTACACGCTGGGCGTGTCCTGCCAGGGACGCTCGGTCCAGACCAGGACGGGGTCGTAGGCCTGCCGGAAGATCTCGGCGGGGGTGATGTCGTAGGGGTTCATGCCCAGCCGCTGGAGGCGTCCGTAGGCGGCGTACATCAGCACGTCGGCGCTGGTGAGAGGCGGCACGATCGCGGTGAGCATGTTGAGCGCCACGCCGAGGTAGAACATGAGGTGGATCCGCGGACGCCAGCCGTCGGTGACCGCGCGCCACGCGATGACCAGCCCGATCGCCCCGACGGTGATGCCGATCCACAGCGCGGGGACGACGATCCACTCCGACAGGGGCAGGCCGAACCGCTGGCCCCACTCGACCGGGATGAAGTACGGCGGCAGCAGGCTGCCGTTCGCCGGACCGGGGTTCAGGGTGACCGTCGAGGGACCCAGGAACGCCACGACGATCGTGACCAGGCAGCTGATGACGATGAGGCGGAACCCGAGGCGTCCGTTCTTGGTCCACGGTTGGTCGCCGAAGCGGCTCAGCCGCTCGACAAGCGCAGTCACGGGACCTCCAGTGGGGACGGGTGGATCCAAGGCTACTGGCGCCGCAGGCCTCCCAGCACACGGGGCAGCCCTGTTGCATCAGGTGAGACCGAGGTCGATCGCGCGGCCGGCGATGATGCCGTGCAGTCGGTGACGGACCCAGTCCGCGTTGTCGGAGACATCGATGGCATCGAACCGCACGACCATCCAGCCGAGTTCGGCCAGCTCGGGGTCACGCGTGCGGTCGCGCCGGAACTCGACCGGCCCGGAGTGGTGGTCGCACCCATCGACCTCGAACCCGAGCCGCAACTCGGGCAGCGCGAGGTCGATGTACGCAGCCCGCGTCGGGAGGTCGACCCGGTGGTTGGTGCGGTGGCGTCTGGACAGGTCGAGACCGCGATAGATCCGGTGGAGGTCCCGCTCGGCCGGCGACCAGGGAACATCGCGCGAGTCTTCGAGCAGCCAGCGCCGCTGCTTGTTGCCCGCACGCTGGGGGGTGAGGGCGAGCGCCTCCCAGAGCTGGTCGAGCGTGATGACCCCACGTCGGAGGGCCTCGTCGATGGCCTCCCCGCCCAGTTCGGGGACGAGGTCGAGCACGGTCAGGGAGGGATGGGTGAGCCGGATGCCGTTGCTCTCCACGATCAGCTCGGGGGGAACGACTCCCTTCGCGAAGGAGATGCCATCACCGCCCGCGAGCCGGTGGCGCGCGACAGCCGTCAGCCCAGAGGCCTCCAGCTCGGGCCACCATGTCAACGCGGCGGCGGCCCGGCCGGAGATCACCGCGTCGGGGTGCACTGTGCCGACGACGACGGCGAGTGCGTCGAGCCCGGCCGTGTCGGCCGCCGCGTAGACACCGGCCAACGGCCGGACCAGCTCACCGCGCTCGTAGGCACGTTGAGCGAGGCACTGGATGCGCTCTCGCCCGCGCACGAGGATCAGGTGGGGAGGCTGGGAGAGCTCGTCGATCAGGTCTCGATGCATGCCCCTAGGTATCGGCAGGCCGTGTCACGCGGCCTCTGATCGGATCGACCCCCAGCCGGAATACCCCCACCTCCGGCTGAGCGTGCCCCAAGAACCGCAGATTTCAGTCGGGGGACGATCCGATCAACAGGGCTGGGAGACCTACTTCAACAGCTTCGACATCCGCCGGTCGGCCAGGAGCTTGCCGCCCGTCTGGCATCCGGGGCAGTAGTTCAGGAACGAGTCGGCGAAGCTCACCTCGGCGATGACGGTGCCGCACGTCGGGCACGGCTCCCCCTTCTTGCCGTGGACGCGCAGGTGGGTCCGCTTGCCGTCCTTGAGGTCGGCAGGCTTGTTGCCCACGGCCCGGTCAATGGCGGCCCCCAGGTCGTCGCGCACCGCCGCGTACAGGGCGGTGACCTCGTCCTCGGTCAGCGAGCCGGCCAGCTTGAAGGGGCTCAACCGGGCGGCCTGCAGGATCTCGTCGGAGTAGGCGTTGCCGATGCCGGCGAACACCGACTGGTCCTTGAGCAGGCCCTTCACTTGGGTGCGGGCGTGCGCGGCGAGGACGGCCGCGAAGTCGTCCCGCGTGAAGCCGTCGGCGAGCGGGTCGGGCCCGAGCCGGGCGATGCCGGGCACCTCGGCGAGGTCACCGACGACGTACACGGCCAGGTGCTTCTGCGTCCCCGCCTCGGTGAGGCTGAACCCCACCTCACCGTCGTCGCCCTCGAACACCACCCGCAGCGCGAGGGGTCCCTTGCCCGGGCGCACCGGGGTCGCCGGCACCGGGTCGTGCCACGTCAGCCACCCGGCCCGGGCGAGGTGGAACGCGAGCCACGTGCCGTCCACATTCAGGCACAGGAACTTGCCGTGCCGCTCGACCGCGGTGACCTCCAACCCGTGCAGCGCGCTGAGCGGGACCTCGTACGTCTTGAGCGCCGAGAAGGCGGCCAGGTCGGCGCGCACGACGGTGCGGCCCAGCACGCGCTGGGCGAGGAAGTCGCGCAGGGCCTCGACCTCGGGCATCTCCGGCATGGGGCGAGCCTAGACTGGCGGCATGTCCAACATCGAGCGACGCAAGCGACTGCGCGCGGGCGACACCGATCGCGACGCCGTGCTCGAGGTGCTGCACGCCGCCTTCGCGGCCGGACGCCTCACCCCCACCGACCTGGCCGACCGCCAGGAAGCCGCCCTGGCGGCCCGCTACATCGACGAGCTCCCCGAGCTGGTCGAGGACTGCCCCGAGGGCGCCCAGCTGGTGCGCGGCTGGGGCGGCGCACCCGTGCCGGCACCGCAGCCGTGGTCGTCGTCGGCCCCCGTGCCCACGGCCGGCGACGGCAACTGGACCGTCACCATCATGTCCGGCCGCCGGGTCGACCTCGCGCCGGGCCAGACGTACCGCAACTTCGCGATGATGGGCGGCGACGACGTCTACCTGCGCGACGCGCTGGGCCCGGGCGTCGTGCTGACGCTCGACCTGCCGTGCGTGATGGGCGGCCACAACCTGTACGTGCCCGAGGGCGTCCGCGTGGTCGAGGAGTCCCAGGGGATCATGGGCGGCAACTCCATCCGCCGCTCGGCCCAGGGCGACGGCAGCAACGGCACGCTGGTCATCCGGGGCGTCCTGCTCATGGGCGGGCACACGGTCAAGCTCGACAAGCGGCCCTGACCCCGACTCAGCCGGCCGTCAGCACGGACCAGTCCGGCGCCGGCAGGTCCAGCGCCTCCGACAGCAGGCGCAGGTAGTCGACGCGGTCCACCTCGACCGCGCCCAGTGACTCGAGGTGGTCGGTGACCCACTGCACGTCGAGCAGCCGGCCCTCGACGCCGTCGTCCAGCACGCGCGCGAGCCCGAGCAGGGCGACCTTCGAGGCATCCCGGCCCAGTGCCGGGTCGTGGAACATCGACTCCCCCGCGAACAGTCCCCCGAGCGCGACCCCGTAGAGGCCACCGGCCAGGTCGCCGGAGGGCGTCCACGCCTCGACCGAGTGGGCGAGCCCGTGCCGGTGCAGTTCGGTGTAGACCTCGACGATGCGCCCGTCGATCCACCCCGACGGACGCCGCGGGTCGGCGCAGCGGGCGATCACCTCGGCGAACGCACGGTCGGCCGTCACCTCGTAGCGGCCGGCCGACTTGCGCAACGAACGGGTGATGCGGAGGTCGTCCAGCGGCAGGATCCCGCGGTGGAGGGGCGACCACCAGCCCATCGCGTCGGGCCAGCCCGACTCGGGCAGCGGCATCGGGAACACGCCCGAGCGGTAGGCGGCCTCGACGAGGCCGGCGTCGAACTCCAGCGACAGCGCGATCAGGTCCTGGTCGGGCCACTCCCCCTCCGGCCCGAACACCCCCGACAGCTGCATGGGGCAGTCTTACCACGCACGGGCCACGGTTCAGCGCAAGCCCCTCAGGGACCGATCCGGGGCGACCCGCTTCGCCGCACGCACGCGGGCGCCTAGCCTTGGCCCATGGCCGAGCAATCCCGCGACGTGAGCAAGAACTTCGTCACGCGCGCACCCGAGGTCGGCGGCAACCTGCTCCGGAACCTCCTCGAGGTCGCGATCAACGGCACGGCGAACGTGCCGGGCGCGAAGACGACGGCAGCCAAGCACCTCGTCAAGCGCGAGACCGTCGAGGAGGCGCTCGAGTCCCTCGCCCTGACCCACGTCGGGCTCGCCGGGGCGCAGGGGTTCCTGACCAGCCTCGGCGGCCTCCCCACCCTCGCCGTCACCCTCCCCGCCAACATCGCGGGCCTCGCGATCGTGCAGATCCGCATGATCGCCTCGATCGCCCACTTGCGCGGCTACGACATCGACTCCCGGCAGGTCCGCACGGCGATGATCCTGTGCCTGATGGGCCGCGACGGCACGCAGAAGCTCGTCGACGACGGCGTCCTGCCCACCACCCCCCTGGCCATCGCGACCGCCCCGGTGTTCGACTCCACGCTCGACCAGTCCGTCAGCGAGAAGGTGCTGGGCGAACTCGTGTCCCGCCTCGGCGGCCGTCGGGCGTCCCTCATCCTGGTCCGCCGCGTGCCGCTGCTGGGCGGCGGCATCGGCGCCACCATGGACGGCTTCTCCACCATCGAGATCGGCGGCTACGCCCGCGAGGTCTTCGTCAACCGCCGCCGGCTGACCCGCGACTGATCAGTCCCGCGGGCGCGCCAGGTCGAGCCGGCTGCCGTCCGCGATCCCGAAGTAGGCCGTAGGACCGCCCCCGCGCAGCAGCGGCTCGGCGCGCACGGTGTCGAAGATCCCGTCGACCAGCAGGTCGTCGTCGATGTGCACCATCACGACCTCCCCGACCGTCAGCACGGCCCCGCTGGGGCGTCCGGCCACGTCGGTCAGCTCGATCTGCTGCGTCACCCGGCACTCGAACGTGACCCGCGCCTCACCCACGCGGGGCGCGGCGATGACCTCGGACGCCTCGGGCGTCAGCCCAGCGCGCACGAACTCGTCGACGTCGGAGAGCGTCGCCGTCTCGTTCATCGGCACCAGCAGGTCACGGGAGACGAGGTTCCACGTGAACTCGCCGGTGTCGGCGCAGTTCCGGGCCGTGTGCTTCCACGCCGTGCTCGAGAACCCCACCAGCGGCGGGGTGTAGTTGAACGCGTTGAAGAACGAGTAGGGAGCGAGGTTACGGCGTCCGTCGGCGGCAAGGGTGCCGATCCAGCCGATCGGGCGCGGCCCGACGATCGCGTTGAACGGGTTGTGGGCCAGCCCGTGCCCCTCGGCGGGGCGATAGGTGTGGACGCCCATCACGCACCCTGCACGGCGCCGCGGATGAGGGCACCGAGCCAGGCGGACTCCCCCGCCGGCGCCTCCTGCGCCTCGTTCGGGTGCCGCTCGGGTGGGGCGTCGGCGACGCGGTAGGTGCCCTCGGAGCGGGTCAGGTAGCGGTAATCGATGAGCTCGCGGCGCAGGGTGGCGACGTCGTCGTGCGCCTCGCGCAGGATCGCGTTCACCTCGGGCTCGCTGTAGTCGCGGCCGGCCTCGAAGCGGCGCAGCAGCTCGAGCAGCACCGACACCCGCGCCTTGCGCTTGGCCGGGATCTGCCGAAGCCGCGGCCCGTCGAAGAAGATCCGCACCGTGCGCTGGTGGTCGGGGTCGTCGATGCCCTCCTGCGCTGCGGCCGGCGACGACCCGCGCACCTGGCTCAGCAGCCCGTCGTTGAGCGTGTACACGCGCCGGGTGGCGTCGGGGGTGGCGGTGACGATGCCGACCCCCTCGAGCCGGTGCATGTGGTGGCTCACGGTGGCCGCGCTGAGGCCCAGGGCGTCGGCGAGCTCGCGGCCGGTGTGGGGCCGATCCGCGAGCAGGCCGAGGATGCGCAGGCGGGTGGCGTCCGCGATGGTCTTCAGCAGGTGGACGCGATCATCCAGCTCGTTCGACATGCATCGAACGTTAGATCAACGTCGAACAAGGGGTCAACTCAGTGCGGGAAGACGAACTCCCCGATCACGAAGTAGATCGCGAACAGCGACGGCAGCACCGTCAGCAGCACGAGCAGCGAGCGCTCCTGCCGGCGGAACCACGCGACCACCGCGATGATGCCCGCCGCGATCAGGCCGCCCAACGCCGGCACGCTGACCAGGAACATCGGGACACCCGGGCCTTCGGGTCGGTTCGACGTCAGGACGAACGCGCCGACCACGAACAGCGCCACGCCCGCGATCGCGACGCCGAGCGACCACCAGCCGAGCCGAGTCTGGGGCAGGAACGCCAACCGCTGGTGGCGTTCCTGCAGACTGTCGGCGGCTGCGAGTGCGACGCCGACCAGTCCGACGAAGAAGGCGGCGGTGTAGACGCCGGCAGCGGCCTCCATCGGCCGCACGAACAGGACGGCGAGGAGCATCACCACCGCGAGAACTCCGGCCCCCAGTGCCGCCAGGTTGAGCTTGGACCTCACCAACACCGACATCGTTCCCACCCCCGTCCGGGGAACGCGACCCGGTCGATCCGGGCCTGGCGATGCCTCGATGCTACGCCGCGTAGGACCGCCCCCGACAGGAGGAGAGATGCCCCTGCCCGGGGCCTCGAACCTCAGCCGACGGTGGCCCGCGCAACGCGGGCATTGATGAGGCAGGTGACCTCGTACGGGATGGTCCTCATGAGGTCGGCGACGTCCTGGACGGTGATCTCCTCGTCGCCTTGGCGACCGACCAAGGCGACCTCGTCACCCGTAGCCACAGTCGAATCGGGCCCGAGGTCGACCATCGTCTGGTCCATGCAGACGCGCCCCACGATGGGGTACGAGGACCCACCGATGAGCACCCGCCCGCGGTTGGAGAGCAGGCGGCTGTAACCGTCGCCGTACCCCACCGGGATCGTCGCGATCGTCGTGTCGAGCGGAGCCACCCAGGTGCGCCCGTAGCCGACGCTCTCCCCCGCCGCGACGGGCTTGGTGAACGTGACCCGGGTCGTCCACTCCAGCCCCGGCAGCAGGGGCACGGTGGCGGGGGTCGTCGGGTCGGGCAGCGAGCCGTAGACCATGATCCCGGGGCGCACCATGTCGAACCACGAGTCGGGGTGCATCAGCACGCCCCCCGAGTTGGCCAGGTGCGCGATCTCAACCCGCCCGCGGGCCGCGGTCACGGCGTCCAGCACGTCGGCGAACAGCGCGACCTGGGCCTCAGTGAACTCCCGGCCCCCCTCGGTGTCGGACACCGGGAGGTGGCTGAAGAGGCCGCGCAGGCGCAGGCCCGCGGCGTCCACACGACGGGCCAGGTCGGGCGCAGCCTCGGGTGGGCAGCCGATGCGGCGCATGCCGGTGTCCACCTTCAGGTGCACGGACGCCGTGCGCCCCAGCCCGGCGGCCACCCGTCCCACCTGGTCGATGGACTCAGCCGACACGACGGCGAGGTCGACATCTCGCTCGACGCACGCCGCGACCTCGTCGTCACCCAGCGCGTGGCTGAGCTTGAGGATGGGCAGGCGCACGCCGGCGTCGCGGATCGCGACCGCCTCGTCGACGGTCGCGACGCCGAGCCAGTCAGCCGCACCGGTGGCCTCGAGCATGCGCGACACTGGCACGGCCCCATGGCCGTAGGCGTCGGCCTTGACCGCAGCCAGCACGAGCCGCCCGCCGACCCGCGCGCGGATGGCGTCGAGGTTGGCGCGGATGTGGTCCAGGCGCGTGGTGGCCGTGGTCGCGTGCAGCATGGGGACCATTCTGGCCCCCTCGCCGTCAGCTCGCCTTGTCGCGCTCGGCCATCTCGGTGACGCGGTCGTGGATGCGGATCAGCGCCACGATGCCCTCGAGCACGAAGCGCGTGAACGCGATCGAGAGCAGCACCGGGATCCACCCGACGAGCAGCACGAGCAGGCCGACCGCCGCACCGCCGTCGAAGCGGCTGGCGCCGAACGCCGCGAGCAGCCACAGCAGCCACGCGCCGACCGCGCCGACGACCTGGAGGATGTAGACGATCTTGACCAGGCCGGGCGTGGCGAACTTGGTGAAGCTGAAGTCGAACAGCGCCATGAGCGGGTTGGCGTCCCGGTGCTGGGGCACGCCGGGCCCGGCCGACCCGGGGGCCCACGCCGGGCCGCTCGCCGCGTAGGGCGCCGGGTACTGCTGCGCCTCGGGGGCGGGGGCGCTGGGGAAGCTCGCCGCGTACGGCGCCGCCGGCGGGGGCGGGGGAGGCGTGCTGCCCGGGAAGGGCGGCAGCTGCGAGGTGGGCTCGCTGCCCGACGGGGAGGTGTCGTAGGGGTTCTCGGGCTGGGCCGGCTCCACCGGCGGCTGGACGGCGGTCGGCTCAGCCTGCTCGAGCGGCTCGGGCGGCTGCCAGGGATTGGCGGCCGGGCGGGCGAACGGGGACTCGTCGCCGGGCGGCGTCAGGTTCTGCCGCGGCATGGTGGCCCACGGGTCGGGTTCGGGCGAGGGCTGGCTCTGAGGGTTGCCTGGGTAGTTGTCTGCCATGGCGCCCATCCAAGCAGACGCCTCCGACAGGCCCCGGCGGCTTCCACCCGTCAGCGGAGCCCCGGCCGGGGGAGGCCGGGGCTCCGTCCGACCGACCGGGGGGACGGTCTGGTCGACGGGGCAGCCCGGCGCATCGCACACACAGGGTCAGGTGCGCGCCACCGAATCGGCGCCCGCGCAACACTAGGAACCGACCGGGGCACCGGGACAGTCCCCCCACGGGGACGTGGGCCCCCACCGTGTTCCCGCTTGTCAGAACAGCAACGACAGCCCCGGGTCGGCCAGGATCGTGGCCACGTCGGCCAGGAACCGCGAGGCCTGCTCACCGTCGAGCACACGGTGGTCGATGGTCAGGGTGAGCTTGGCGATCGTGCGGATCTCGAGGCGCTCGTCCTCACCCGACCCGACCACCCACGGGCGCCGGTTGAACGTGCCCAGCAGCAGGATCGCCGACTCGTTCGGGTTGAGGATCGGCGTGCCGCCCTCCACCCCGAACACCCCCACGTTGGTGATGGTGAAGGTGCCGTGGGCGGCGTCGGCCGGGGTGATCCGGCCCTCGCGCACCTTGGTGACGAGGTCGTTGAGCGCCTGGGCGAGTTCGAGCAGGTTCATGTCCTGAGCGCTCTTGATGTTGGGGACCACCAGCCCCCGTTGCGTGGCCGCGGCGATGCCGAGGTTCACGTCGGGGCGGACCACGATCTCCTGACGGTCGAGGTCGAGGCTGGAGTTCACCTCGGGGTGGCGGGCCATCGCCAGGCAGACGGCCTTGGCGAGCACGATGATCGGCGAGATGCGCAGGCCGGCGAACTCGCGGCGTCCCTTGAGCTGCTCGATGAGCTCGACGGTGTTGGTGACGTCGACGTCCATCCAGACCGACGCCTGCGGCACCTGCAGGGACGCCTGCATCGACTGCAGCATCTGGCGGCGCACCCCCCGCAGGGGGATGCGGGTGGGGCCCCTGCGGCCGGAGGCCTCACCCGCCGCCGCCTGGGCGACGTCGGTCGGGGTGATCGCGCCGTTGGGTCCGGTGCCGGCGATCGTGGCGAGGTCGATGCCCAGGTCGCGCGCGAGCCGGCGCACCGCGGGCTTGGCCAGCGGACGCCCCACCGGGTCCTTCACCGCGATCGCCCGGTCACCGGACCGGCCGGCCTCGGGCCGCGGCAGGGCGGGTTCGTGCGCCTCTGCGTCCACCTTGCCGGTGGGGTGCACCTCCTCGGTCCGGTGGCCCGGGCTGTCGTCGAGGCCGTAGCTCTCGTGCACCTGGTCGGTCGCGGGAGCGGGCGCGGCGACCACGCCCTTGCGGGCCCGCCGCGTGACGGGCGCATCGGTCGTGCCGTACCCGACCAGCACCGCGCCCGAGGCAGCGGGTTCCGCCGACGGCTCCACTTGTTCGCGCCCAGGGCTTGGGTTTTCGGCGTCCAGGGCTTGGGTTCCGCCCTCCTGGACCGGTTCGCCCGGCTCGCCGGGGCGTCCGTCGTCGATGGTGAGGATCACCGACCCGACCGGCACGACGTCGCCCTCGGCACAGCGCAGCTCGGCCACCACCCCCGCCACCGCGGCGGGCAGCTCCACCAGCGACTTGGCGGTCTCGACCTCGACGACGACCTGGTTGACCTCGACGGTGTCGCCGGGCGCGACGAGCCACTGGGTGATCTCGGCCTCGAGCAGGCCCTCGCCCGGGTCGGGCAGCTTCATCTCGAACATGGGACTCCTAGTGGGACAGCGATCGGTCGACGGCGTCGAGGATGCGGTCGAGGTCGGGCAGGTAGGCCATCTCGACGCGGCTGGGCGGGTAGGGCATGTCGTAAGCGGCCACGCGCAGGACGGGCGCCTCGAGGGAGTAGAAGCTCGTCTCCTGGATGCGCGCGGCGATCTCGGCCCCCAACCCGCCCGAGCGGACGGCCTCGTGCACGACGATCGCGCGGCCGGTCTTCTCGACCGACGCCCTGATCGCCGCGTCGTCGAGCGGCGAGAGCGAGCGCAGGTCGACGACCTCGAGGGAGCGTCCCTCGGCCTGGGCGGCGATGGCTGCCTCGACGCAGGTCTTCACCATGGGTCCGTAGGTGAGCAGCGTGGCGTCGGTGCCCTGCAGCACGACGCGCGCGGCGTCCAGGGCCAGCGGCGGCTCGGCGAGGTCGACCTCACCCTTTTCGTGGTAGCGCCGCTTCGGCTCGAGGAAGATCACCGGGTCGTCGGAGGCGATCGCCTGCTGGATCATCCAGTACGCGTCGAGCGGGGTCGACGGGCTCACCACCACGAGGCCCGGGGTGTGCGCGAAGTACGCCTCGGGCGACTCGGAGTGGTGCTCGATCGCACCGATGCCGCCGCCGTACGGGATGCGGATCACCATCGGCACGGACAGCCGCCCCATCGACCGGAACCGCATCCGCGACACCTGCGACACGATCTGGTCGAAGGCCGGGTACACGAACCCGTCGAACTGGATCTCCACCACCGGCCGGTAGCCGCGCAACGCCAGCCCCAGGCTCGTGCCGACGATGCCCGACTCGGCCAGCGGCGAGTCGACCACCCGCTCGGGGCCGAAGTCGCGCTGCAGGTGCTCGGTGATCCGGAAGACGCCGCCCAGCTTGCCGATGTCCTCCCCCGCCAGCAGCACCTTGGGGTCGGCCTCCAGCGCGCGGCGCAGGCCGGCGTTGAGCGCCTTGGCCATGGTCATGGTCTGGGTCATGCCGGCTCCTCGTCGAAGCTGGCCTCGTAGGCGAGGTACTCGTCGCGTTGTTGGGCCAGGCCGGGTGGCAGGGACGCGTAGGTGAGCGCCCAGAAGTCCTCCAGGCGGGGTTCGGGCAGCTGCCCCACACCTCCACGAATCCGGACGCCGAGGGCTTCACTTTCCTCGGCCAGGGAGTCGAGCCAGGCCTGGTCGATCGCGCCGCGTCCGAGGAGGTACGTCGTGACGCGCTCGATCGGGTCCTTGGCGCGCCAGGCTGCCTCCTCCTCGCGGCGGCGGTACTTGGTCGGGTCGTCGGAGGTCGTGTGCGCGCCCATGCGGTAGGTGAACGCCTCGATCAGGGCCGGGCCCTCGCCGCGCCGGGCACGATCGAGCGCCCACTCGGTGACGGCCTGCACGGCCAGCACGTCGTTGCCGTCGACCCGCAGGCCCGGGATGCCGAAGCCCGCCGCGCGCCGGTACAGCGGGATGCGGGACTGCACCTCGATGGGCTCCGAGATCGCCCACTGGTTGTTCTGCACGAAGAACACGACCGGCGCCTGGTAGCTGGCCGCGAAGACGAGCGCCTCGCTCACGTCGCCCTGGCTGGTCGCCCCGTCGCCGAAGTAGACCAGCACGGCGCCGTTGTCGTCGGGGTCGTCGTTGCCGACGAGGCCGTCGCGCTGCAGCCCCATCGCGTAGCCCGTGGCGTGCAGCGCCTGGGTGCCGATGACGAAGGAGTAGAGGTGGAACCTTGCTCGCCTGGAATCCCAGTCGATCATGCTCGTGCCCCGGAACGTCTGGAGCATGTCGAGCGGGTCCACCCCGCACATGAGGGCGACGGAGTGCTCGCGGTAGGAGGGGAACACCTCGTCGAGGCGTCCGAGGGCGGCCCCCGAGCCGACCTGGGCGGCCTCCTGCCCGAGCGACGGCGGCCACAGGCCGAGTTCTCCCTTGCGCTGCAGCGCCGTGGCCTCGGTGTCGAAGCGGCGGCCCAGCACCATGTGGCGCAGGTTGGCCGCGATGGTCGCGTCGTCGTGGGCGTAGGCGAAGGTCTCGTCGTCGACGCGCTCACCGTCGGGGGTGAGCAACTGGATGAACTCCTCGCTCCGCTCGATCCGCGTACCGCCGGGAGTCACCACCGTCTCGGACGCGTCCGGGTTCGTACTCGTGGTCACCATCACCACCATACAGTTACGTAACCGTAGCTATGAAGAGGGTTGCCGCGTTGCGCAGGCTGTGGGCGCACGGAAGGCAGGCTGTCGGCGGCGTCCCGTACGCTTTCCCCGTGCCGAAACCACCCGCCCCTGAGGCACAGCGCAGCTTCACGCAGGTCCTGGTCAACACGTTCATCGCGAACCTGACCACCAGCTTCCTGTGGCAGTGCGTCGTGTTCTGGATGTTCCTCGAGACACGCAACGTCATGATCACCGCCATCCTCGGCGGGGCGTACATGCTCGGCTTCGCGATCTTCGGCGTCCCGTTCGGCTCGTGGATCGACCGCACCCGCAAGCGCAGCGTCATGCTCACCGCGCAGGGCGTCACGGCGGTCTTCTTCGCCCTCGCGGCCGCGATCTACTTCCTCACCCCGCGCGAGGTCCTGCTCACGATCGGCAGCGCCCCGTTCGTCGCGTTCGTGCTCATGCTGCTGGCCGGCGGGATCATGGAGTCCGCCCGCGGCATCGCCCTCTCGACCGTCGTCACGCTGCTCATCCCCGACGGCGAGCGCGACCGCGCGAACGGCCTGGTCGGCATCGTCAACGGGCTCAGCTTCATGGTCACGTCGGTCATCGCCGGGCTCGCGATCGGCCAGCTCGGCATGACCACCTCGCTCGTCATCGCGCTGGCCCTCACCCTCGCCTCCTTCGCGCATATGCTCACCGTCGCGATCCCCGAGGCCGAGATCGTGCACGCCGACGGCGCCCCCAAGCCGGTCGACTTCGCCGGAGCCTGGCGGGCCATCCGCGAGGTCCCGTCGCTGATCTGGCTGATCATCTTCAGCACCTTCAACAACCTCATCGGCGGCGTCTACATGGCCCTGCTCGACCCCTACGGCCTGTCGCTGGTGTCGGTCGAGACCTGGGGAATCCTCTTCGGCATCCTCGGCCTCGGCTTCCTCGCCGGCGGTGCCTTCATCAGCAAGAAGGGCCTCGGCCCCAAGCCGCTGCGCACGCTGCTGGTCGTCAACGTGATCATGTGGATCATCGGCGGCACCTTCGCGATCCGCGAGTCGATCGTGCTGCTCGCGGTCGGCATCTTCGTCTACATGGCGCTCATCCCGTTCGCCGAGGCGGCCGAGCAGACCGTCCTCCAGCGCGTGGTGCCGGTCACCAAGCAGGGACGCGTGTTCGGCTTCGCCCAGAGCATCGAGGTCGCGGCCGCCCCGATCAGCTCGTTCCTGATCGGGCCGATCGCCCAGTTCGGCCTCATCCCCTACATGGAGAGCCCCGAGGGCCGGGCCGCGTGGGGCTGGCTGCTCGGCGACGGCGACGCTCGCGGCATCGCGCTCGTGTTCGTGCTGAGTTCGATCGTCGGGCTCGTGGTCACCATCGGCGCCCTCGCGTCGCGCCCCTACCGCACCCTCTCGGACGCCTACGCCGCGGCCTCCCCCACCCCGGCCGCGCCGGCCCCGGGCGACCCCCTGCCCCCGACCACTACCGTGGGGGCATGATCCGCGCCGTCGTCCTCGACCTGGGAGGTGTGCTGGCCTCCGGCGAGGGGGTCACCGCCGAACCCGCAGCCCTGCTCGGCGTCCCCGAGGAGGAGTTCGCCCGCCTCTACTGGGAGGGCCGCACCGACTACGACCTCGGCCTGCCCGACTCCGCCTACTGGGGCCCGCTGCTCGAGGCGCTCGGCAAGCCGGCCGCCGTCGAGACCGTGCAGCAGCTCGCGAAGCTGGACGCCGACCTCTGGCTCCGCCTCCTGCCGGAGCCCCGGCAGTTGCTGGCTGACCTACGGGCCGCCGGGATGACCACGGCCGTGCTCAGCAACGCGCCCTTCAACCTCGACATGGGCCTGATCGAGGCCGACTTCGCCGACGAGGCCGACTACTGGTTCGTCTCGGCCGCGATGGGCGTGGCCAAGCCTGAGAAGGCGGCGTTCCACCGGGTGACCGAGGTGCTCGAGCTCGCCCCGGGCGAGATCGCATTCCTCGACGACAAGGACCACAACGTCGAGGCCGCCGAGCGCTACGGCTGGCGCGCCCACCAGTGGACGTCCGCCGACGACGCCCGCGCCTGGCTGGCCTCGCTCGGGGTACTCGCCCCGGCGTCCTGACCCCTGCCGAACCCCGCGCGGGCCCGGCCCGAGCACAGGCACAGAGAAGCGCCGCTCCCCGTCAGGAGCGCCGGCTGCATCCGGCGCGTCCGACTGGGAACGGCGCTTCTGTTTCGGGGGAGTGTCTGGCAGGTCTTCTCAGGCCCCCCGGATCGACGGTCGTTACCAGACCCTGATGCGCTTGCCGCCCATCGGGACGAGGTTCAGGATCAGGCCGATGACGATCAGTGCGAGTCCGATGTAGGTCAGCGGAAGACCGGTGTCCACCAGCAGGCCGATGATCAGCAGGATGATGCCGAGGGTAACCATGATGTTCTCCCCTTTCATGCCGCTGACTCAGCGGCTTGTCGTTACCACCACCGTCCCGTTTCACGGCAGGGGGGCGCCTCACCCCAGCGGGTGAATGCACCCAAGAAGAACCTGAGACGGTGTTGTCCGTTTGTTGTCCGGCTGGGGAAGGCGCCCCAACGCGGAGCAGCGTCTGGTGGGCTGGCCCGATGGACGACTACCTGCTGCGCCCGATCGCCAAGCTTCGCGAGGAGGGCTGGAGCGACCGACGGCTGCGCGCGGCCATCGCCAACGGTGAACTCGCCCGCCCGGTGCGGAGCATCTACGGCGAGCCCCGCGAGCTGTCGGGCAAGGACGCCCACCTGGCCCGGGCGCGCGGCATCCTGATGCGCCAGGGGACGTCGGTGGCGCTGTCCCACGTGACAGCAGCGATCGTGCACGGGCTGTCCGTCTCCGACAACGACCCGGGAGATGTCCACCTCACCGTGCCCCCTCCCGCGCGGGGGCGCAAGCGGTCGGGGTACCACGTCCACGTCGCGCCCCTGACCGAGGAGGACGTGACCGAGGTGGGTGGCGTCCGGGTGACGTCCCTGTCCCGCACGGCTGCGGACCTGGCGCGGGGCGTCCAGTTCGCATGGGGGGTCATCGCGATGGACCACGCCCTGCGCCGCGGGGTGACCCGCACGGAACTGGACCGACTCGTCGAGGCGGCGGCCCGGCGGTCCGGGGTCGAGACCCTGCGGAGAGTGGTCGCATTCGCCGACGGGCGCTCCCAGTCGGCGGCCGAGTCGGCGAGCCGCGTGACGATGGACCGCGCCGGCCTGCCGGCACCGACGCTGCAGTTCCGCGTGTCGAACCCCTCGGGCTGGATCGCCGACTGCGACTTCGGTTGGCCCGACCGCGGGGTCGTCGGCGAGGTCGACGGGGAAGGCAAGTACGACGAGCGGGTCGCGCGAGGGTCCTCGGCCGGCAAGGTGGTGCGGGAGCAGCAGGACCGCGACGAGCTCATCCGCCAGTGCAGGTGGTGGCCCACCCACTGGGGCTGGAGCCTGGCCTGGGACGTCCAAGGACTGGGCGACCGCATCCGCGGGGCGTTCGAGTCCGCCCTGGGCTTCACCCGCTGAACGATGGGCGCTGAACCCCGAGCGCGCCCGCCCCTGAACAAACGCGCCGGATACCGTCAGGTGCGCCGGGTGCAGCCGGCGTCTCTGACGGTATCCGGCGCATCTGTGATCTGAGGGCGACACTATCCGGCGCAACTGAAGGTATGCGGCGCATCTGTGGTGTGAGGGCGCCGCCAACCCCCTAGGCCAGGGTCGCCACCATCACGGCCTTGATGGTGTGCAGGCGGTTCTCGGCCTGCTCGAACACGATGGACGCCTCGGACTCGAAGACCTCGTGGGAGACCTCGAGCTCGCGCATGCCGGTCAGGTCGTGCACCAGGCGGGCGGTGGTGGTCTCCAGGTCGTGGAACGCGGGGAGGCAGTGCATGAACTTGGCGTCCGGCCCGGCGAGCCGCATCACGGCGGGGGTCACCCGGTACGGCGCCAGCACGCGCACGCGCTCGGCCCACACGCCCTTGGGCTCGCCCATCGACACCCAGACGTCGGTGTGCACGAAGTCCGACCCACGAACGGCCTCGATGTCGTCGGTGATGGTGATGCGCGCGCCGGTGAACTCGGCGATCTCGCGGGCGGCGTCGACCAGATCGGCCGACGGCGCGAACGAGCGGGGCGAGACCAGGCGGACGTCCATCCCCATCATCGCGCCCATGGTCAGCAGCGAGTTGCCCATGTTGAACCGGCAGTCGCCCAGGTACGAGAAGGCGATCTCCCCGGCCGGCTTCGGCGAGGCCTCGAGCATCGTGAACGCGTCACACAGCGACTGGGTGGGGTGCCAGTCGTCGGTGAGGCCGTTCCACACCGGCACCGAGGAGTACTCGGCCAGCGTCTCGACCGTGTCCTGCCGCGCACCCCGGAATTCGATGCCGTCGTACATGCGCTCCAGCACACGGGCGGTGTCGGCGGGCGACTCCTTCGAGCCGATGTGCGAGCCCGACGGGTCGAGGTAGGTGGTGAAGGCGCCTTGGTGCCAGGCGGCCACCTCGAAGGCGGCGCGCGTCCGGGTGGAGCCCTTCTCGAAGATCAGCGCGATCGACTTCCCGCTCAGGCGTCGCTCCTCGCGGCCTTCCCGCCGGGCGGCCTTCAGCTCGCCCGAGAGGTCGATGAGGTGCATCCACTCCTCGGGGGTGAAGTCCACCTCCTTGAGGAAGTCCCGTCCGGTCAGTTCGCCCACCGTCGCAGCCTTTCGCGTCACCCGGGTTCAGGGCCAGTGCAGGGGCCTCCCGGGGACGCCATTCTTGCGCACGTGACAGGATGGACGCCGTGATCATTCGCTTCTTGGTCAGTGCCCTGTCGCTCGGTCTCGCGACGTGGATCCTGCCCGGCATCAAGCTCGACTACGCCGGCGAGCCCGCAGGGGCGGCCATCACCATGCTCATCGTGGCCGCGATCTTCGGCCTGGTGAACGCGCTCATCAAGCCGCTGTTCGTCTTCGTCACCTCGCCGCTGCTGCTCGTCACCCTGGGCCTGTTCCTGCTCATCATCAACGCCGCCCTGCTCATGCTCACGTCGTGGGTGTGTGCCCAACTCGGCGTCCCGTGGGGGGTCGACGGCTCCTGGAGCGCCTTCTGGGGCGCCCTCATGGTGTCGGTGGTCAGCTTCGTCCTGAACTCCTTCGTCGGCCGCCGCGGGGAGGTCCACAACTGATGGTGCGCGTCGCCTTCGTCTGCCTGGGCAACATCTGCCGCTCCCCCATGGCCGAGCGCGTCGCCCGCGGGCACGCCGAGCGCGAAGGCCTCACCGACGTCGAGTTCGTCTCCTTCGGGGTCAGCTCCGAGGAGACCGGCAACCCCATCGACCGGCGCGCCCGCGCGGTCCTCGACCGCCACGGCTACGCCTCCGGCAACCACCGCGCCCGGCGCATCACGGCGTCCGACATCGCCGACGCCGACCTGGTGATCGGCCTGGAGCCGTACCACCTCGACCGCATGCGCCGCCTGGCCCCCGACGCCGAGCTGCACCTGCTCACCGACTTCGACCCCGCCGCCGAGCCGGGATCGGGCATCGACGACCCGTGGTACGGCGACGCGGCCGGATTCGACGACACCCTCGCCTCCATCGAGGCGGCCATGCCCGGCGTGCTGGCCCGGGTGAGGGAGTTGCAACGCCGTTAGGATGGCCCCATGCACATCCTCGTGGTGGACGACGACCAGGCCGTCCGTGACTCGCTGAAGCGGTCGCTGCAGTACAGCGGCTACGAGGTGGCATCCGCCAACGACGGCATCGAGGCCCTCGCCCACCTGTCCTCCCACAAGGTGGACGCCGTGATCATGGACGTCATGATGCCCCGCCTCGACGGGCTCGAGACCACCCGCATGCTGCGCGGCCAGGGCAACGACGTGCCGATCCTCGTCCTCACCGCGCGCGACGCCGTCGGCGACCGCGTCGACGGGCTGGACGCCGGCGCCGACGACTACATGGCCAAGCCCTTCGCGCTCGACGAGCTGATGGCCCGCCTGCGCGCCCTCACCCGGCGCTCGCGCCCCGAGACCGAGGACGCCGCCCCCACCGAGGGCCAGGTGCTCGCCTTCGAGGACCTGCGCGTCGACCTCAACACCCGCGAGGTCACCCGCGCCGGCAACCGCATCTCCCTCACCCGCACCGAGTTCGCCCTGCTGCAGACGTTCATGGAGCACCCCCGCAAGGTGCTCGAGCGCTCGTGGCTGCTGAACGAGGTGTGGGGGTTCGAGTTCCCGACGACGGCGAACTCGCTGGAGGTCTACATCGGCTACCTGCGCCGCAAGACCGAGGGTGAGGGCGGCTCCCGCCTCATCCACACCGTGCGCGGCATCGGGTACGTGCTGCGCGAGACGGCCCCGTGAGCCGACTGCGCAATTTCCTCTTCGCGGCCAACCGCCCGCTCCAGGACCGCCTGGCGATCCTGATCGCCTCCGCGGTGGCCGCCGCCGTCGCGGTCACCGGCATCGCGGCGTACGCGATGACCCTCCTCACCGTCTACGACCAGTTCGACAACGAGCTGGTCGAGGTGGCGAACATCACCTCGGGCGCCCTGTCGGAGGACCTCGAGAACATGGGCGGCATCGACACCTCCGCCTGGCAGGCGGCGAACGTCATCGTCATGCTGGTCCGCTCCGACGCCCACCCGATCAACCAGCCCGGCCGCAACACCACGCTCGTCTGGGGTGCCGACGAGGTCGCCATCGCCCGCACCGCGCAGGGCTTCTCGGCGCGTACGGGCGTCGACTCGAACGGGGTCCCGACGCGCATCGTGGCGGTGCCGCTGGTCGACGGCGACTCCTACTACGCGCTCGTGATCGGGCGGCCGCTGGCCACCCAGCAGGCCATCCTGCAGACCACCGGCCTGGCGCTGCTGCTGTTCGGCGGCATCGGCGCGGCGGTCGCCGCCGCGATGGGCTACTTCATCGCGAAGTCCGGCATGGGCCCCATCCGGCACCTCTCGGACGCCGTGCTGGCCATCACCGAGACCAACAAGCTGACCCCCATCGACGTGAAGGGCGACGACGAGGTCGCCGACCTGGGCCGCTCCTTCAACCGGATGCTCACCGCCCTCGAGAACTCGCGCGAGCGCCAGAAGCGCCTCATCGCCGACGCCGGCCACGAGCTGCGCACGCCGCTCACCTCGATGCGCACCAACGTCGAGCTGCTCGTCGCCGACGAGCGCCAGCACATGCTGCCCGAGGGCGCGCGCTCCGAGATCCTGCGCGACGTCGCCGCCCAGCTCGGCGAGTTCACCCAGCTCGTGGGCGACCTGGTGCAGCTGAGCCGCGAGGAGGGCGTCCAGCCGGCGCCCGAACCGGTCGACCTGCGCGACATCATCAACAGCGCCCTCGACCGGGTGAAGCGCCGCGGCCCCGGCATCACGTGGGACGTCACCCTCGAGCCGCTCTACCTCACCGGCGAGCCCGACGCGCTCGAGCGCGCATTCACCAACCTGCTCGACAACGCGGTGAAGTTCTCCCCGCCCGGCGGCACGATCACCGTCGAGCTCATCGGCGACCGGTTCCGCGTGGCCGACCAGGGCCCCGGCATCGCCGAGGATGACCTGCCCCACGTGTTCGAGCGCTTCTACCGTTCGTCGCACGCGCGCACGACGCCCGGCTCCGGCCTGGGCCTCTCGATCGTCGCCCAGACGATCCAGGCCCACGGCGGCTGGGTGAAGGCGGGCCGCTCCCCCAGCGGCGGCGCCGAGTTCATCACGCGCCTGCCGGGGTCGCCGGTCCCGCCCGAGGAGCACGAGGCACTCGACGACGAGGACGACTTCGACCTCGGCCCCTACACCGACTGACCCGTCTCCTGTGGACAAGGCTGGGCACAACTCCCAGTGAACAAGTCAAAGATCCCCTGACAAGCGGATTCAGATGGTAGCGATACCCCCGGGGAAGCCTCCCCGGGGTTGTACGCCCTCGTCACTGTCCACAGGTTGTCCCCACAGTGGGACTGGGAATCAGAGGCCAGCGCACTGTCCTTCCTTGTCACCCTGGGTGCTGGGCAGCGTCGGCACGTCCCTGGTCGTGGTGGCGTACACGCTGCTCGAGGCGGAGACCCGGAAGGACCCGCTCGCGCTCGTCCTGACGGGCCTGATGGTCCTGCTGGCCTGGGCGGTCATGCAGATCTCCGCGGCGGTGCTGCTGCTGCGGCTGGACGCGGAGTCCCCAGCGCTCACGTTCCCCGACGAGGGCCCCCACGGCCTGCCGGACTACACCTACGTCGCCACTCGCGGCGTTCCTCGGGCTCACGAGCTGAGCGGGAACCGCCCCAGCACCCGGCAGCCGCCGTCCTCCCACCACGTCAGCAGCAGCTCGGACGCCCGTGCCCGGCAGGGCAGGAGGTGGGCGACGGCGTCCCGGGTCGAGGACTCGGTGACGCCCGGGCCGAGCCGGTCCAGCGTCACGTGGGGCACCGGCTCGAACCGGCCCCAGTAGGGCGCGACCTCGGGCATCAGGCGGCGGGCGGCGTCCGTCAGTGCGCGGAACCCGCGGTCGGGCTCGGGCACGAGGTGGACCACCCCGTCGGGGAAGGTCGCCACTCGGCGAAGCGTGTAGTCGAAGGCCCTGACCTCGGACGCCACCGCCGCGGCCCGATCGGTGGCACCGACCGGGAACGGGGCCAGCACCGTCACGTGCGCGTGGGCGAAGGCCGGGTCGGCGGAGACGAAGCCCTCGTCGTAGTGCGCCGTCCGCTCGCGCACCCACGCCTCGAGCGGGGGGACGCCCACGAGCAGGACCGCGTGACCCGGGAACGACGGACGCCGCGACCCGGGGGTCGCGGCGTCCGGCGTGGTGCTGTTCAGATCAGACCGGGGTGATGTTGGTCGCCTGGAGGCCCTTGGGGCCCTGCTCGGTCTCGAACTCGACCTTGTCGCCCTCGTTCAGCGAGCGGAAGCCGCGCGAGTTGATGGCGGAGTAGTGGGCGAAGACGTCAGCCGAGCCGTCGTCGGGGGAGATGAAGCCGTAGCCCTTGTCGGCGTTGAACCACTTGACGGTTCCGGTGGCCATGTTTCCTGCTTTCGTGATGTGGTGCTACCCCCGGGATCGGAGGCATGTGGGTGACGCTCGAACTTCTGCCAACGGGGTGCCGCACGCAAGAACTACCAACCTCAACCGACTTGAACCCTACACGTACCCACCCCCCCGGCGTCCATCCGTTCGGCCTGAGAAACCCAGACGTCTCCGAATCGTCACCCACAGTTCTCCAATCGCCTCTGGACAACGGCGGAAACAGGCATAGGCTTGAGGGGATCACTCGCCACCGGGGACTTCCCCACCCGGGTGACCACGAGGAAATTGATGCAGAGCGCACATGGCGGCCCCACGCCATTCTCTCGACGACGTCGTCGGCGTCCGTCCGTACTGTTGGCTGCCCTCTCGACCTCCGCGTGCCTGACGGTCCCCTTCGCCGGGGTGCTGCCCGTGCAGGCCACCGTCACCGCCACGCCCGCCGTCCTCGCCGACACGCATGACGACGTGGTGGAGCTGCGGTCGACGAGCGCCGCGATGTGGTCCGACGCCGACGCGCTCGCGTCCCGCGCCCGTTCCCGCGCCGCGACTCCCCTGGGCTTCTCCGACGTGCTCGCGCCGGCGGTGCGGGTCCCCACCGCGCCCGGCGGCATCCCGCTGACGAACCTGAACCTGCCGCTGGTCGCGGGCACGCCACTCGGCGACGCGGCCGCCCTGTTCGCGACGCCGTACGTGTCGCCGGTGCCCGGCCCGATCACCTCGCCCTACGGCCCGCGGTTCCACCCGATCCTGAACTACGTCCGCAACCACAACGGCGTCGACATGACGGCCGCCTGCGGCACCCCGATCGTCGCGATGACCGACGGCACCGTCACCCGCTCCGGCAACGCCGGCGGTTACGGCCTGCTGGTCGAGATCGACCACGGCACCATCGACGAGGACCGGATGAGCAGCCGCTACGCGCACCTGTCGGTGCTGGGCGTGACGGTCGGCCAGAAGGTCAGCAAGGGCCAGCAGATCGGCCTGGCGGGCACGACGGGCCTGTCGACCGGGTGCCACCTGCACTTCGAGGTGCTCGTCAACGGCGCGTTCGTCGACCCGCGCGCGGTCCTGTCCGGGGCGCCGTTCCTGCGGCTGAACACCCCGATGGTGCCGTGGACGCCGGGCGCCCAGCAGGACAAGCCCAAGGGCACGATCCCGAAGGCCCCGCCGGGCGAGTCCGGCCCGCTTCCCGACCTGGACGAGGTCCCGCTGGTCCCGGCCGACCCGAGCGCCACCCCGACACCCGACCCCAGCGCCACCCCGACACCCGACCCCAGCGCCACCCCAACACCCGACCCCAGCGACCCGGGCACCACACCCTCGCCCGACCCGGTCGACCCCGGTACGACGCCGACCGCCGACCCGTCGACGCCGCCACCGGCTGACCCGCCCTCGACCCCGACCCCCGAGCCCAGCCCTGAGCCGAGCCCGGAACCCGCACCGGCTCCGTCGCCCGCACCGTCCACCCCCGCTCCCCCACCCTCGGCGCCGCTACCGACCCTGACGGCCACCCCGGTCGAGACCGCCGCCCCCACAGCCACAGCCACAGCCGCCCCCACAGCCACCGCCACGGCCGAGCCCACCGTCGACGCCGACGGGGAGTGACCTGCGAGGAAGCCGGGCGAGGCTAGGATGCCGCCATGGCCGAGACCCGCAAGCACCGCGTCGAGGTGCGCGACGAACTGGACAAGGCCCTGCGCGCTGCCCTGGGTGACCCCGTGCGCCCGACCGAGCCCGGGCCCCGCCCCGAGCCCGCGGCAGCGGACGAGGCCGAGCCCGAGGCGTCCGAGAACCCGGTGACGAGCTTCATCTCGCCCTCCAGCACGATCGCCGGCTTCACGTTCGGCCAGACCCGCCCGCGCGAGGGCTGAGGCAGGCCGACGATGGTCGTCGAGTGGTGGGGCATCATCCCGTTCGTGGTGATGCTCGCCTCGATCGCCGTGCTGCCGCTCGTGCCGGCCGTCGAGCACACCTGGGAGAGGAACTCGACCAAGCTCGCGGTCGCACTGGTGCTGGGCGTGCCGGTGGCGATCTGGTTCCTGGCGTCGGGGGCCGGGTCGAGCGTGGTGCACGCGCTGGTGGAGTACTTCCAGTTCATCATGCTACTGCTGGCGCTCTTCGTGGTGTCAGGCGGCATCTTCCTGACCGGTGACATCCGGGCGACGCCGCGCAACAACACGATCTTCCTCGCCGTCGGGGGCCTGATCGCCTCGTTCATCGGCACGACGGGCGCGGCGATGCTGCTGATCCGGCCGCTGCTCAACACGAACCGCGAACGCAAGCACCGCGTCCACACGGTGGTGTTCACGATCCTCATCGTGGCCAACTGCGGCGGCCTGCTGACGCCGCTGGGCGACCCCCCGTTGTTCCTGGGGTTCCTGCGCGGGGTGCCGTTCGAGTGGACGTTCAACCTGTTCCCCGAGTGGCTGTTCGTCAACGCGATGCTGCTGGCCACCTACTACGGGCTCGACCGCCGCGCGTACGCCCGCGAGGACGCCGCCGCCATCACGCTCGACGACACCCAGCAGACCCCGCTCGGCATCGCCGGGAAGATCAACTTCGTCTTCTTCGCCATGGTGATCCTCGCGGTGGCGTTCGTGCCGTCGATCGACCTGCACGCCATCGAGGGCGGGCACGCGGCGTGGTACCAGTTCGTCCCGTGGCGGGAGCTGGCGTTCGCGACGGCCGCCGCGCTGTCGTTCCTCCTGGGCAACAAGGAGGTGCGGTTCCACCTCAACCAGTTCACGTGGACGCCGATCCTCGAGGTCGCCGCCCTGTTCATCGGCATCTTCCTCACGATGATGCCCGCGCTGAAGTACCTCGCCCAGGTGGCTCCGTCGCTTCCCTTGAACAAGATCACGTTCTTCGTGTTCTCGGGCGGGCTGTCGGCGGTGCTCGACAACGCGCCCACCTACGTGACGTTCTTCGAGATGGCCGCCCAACTGCCCGGCGACCCGCGCATCGCCGCCAACCCCGCGCTCGGCATGCCCGGTGTGCCCGAGGGCCACCTGGTCGCGATCTCGCTCGGATCGGTGTTCTGCGGCGCGATCACCTACATCGGCAACGGGCCCAACTTCATGACGAAGGCCGTCGCCGACGCGGCGGGGGTCACGATGCCGACCTTCGGCGGCTACGTGGTGTGGACCTTCATGTACCTCGTGCCCACCCTCGTCGCGATGGTGCTGATCTTCCTCGCCGAGGGGTGGCTGTGGACGGTGCTCGGGGTCGGCCTGGCCATCGGGCTGCTCGCCCGCGCGGTCTGGCTCGCGCGGTCCCACGTCCACCCCACCGAGCGGGTCGACGCGGGAGCCGACCGCTAGGCGAGGCCGCGGCGGAGTCCCGTGCGGTAGACTGATTCGTCTACACGTCTTAGGATGGTGACCATGGCCGAAACGACGACGATCCGCATCAGTCGGGAGACCCATGCGAGCGTGACCCGGCTTGCGGCTGAGCGCCACGAGACGATCGATGTGACCGTCAGCAAGGCGATCCGGGCGCTGAGGCAGGACGCCATGGCGCGTGACCTCGGCGCCGACCTGAGGGGCGACGAAGCGGCGTGGCTGGATGCTGACGCCGGGTGACGTGGTCGAGATCGACCTGGGCACACCGATCGGGAGCGAGGCCGGCCTGAGGCGTCCTGCGGTCGTGGTGACGGCTGGCAGGATCCTGCGAGGCGTCCCGAACGTCGTACAGGTCGTCCCCCTGACCCGAACGATCCGACGGAGCAGCGCCGAGGTGGCCATCGAGCCCGACGACACCAACGGTCTGGCAGCCGTGTCATCGGCGCAGTGCCAGCATGTCCGTTCGATCGCGACGGCCCGCATCCATGCGAACACCGGGAACGTCGGTCCTGTGGTGCTCGGTGAGATCCGTGAGGTGCTCGGACTTCTTCTGGACCTCTAGGAGGAGAGGCTGCGCAGTAGGGCTCTGCAGCGCAGGTTCACTCGCGTGACGCCGCCGCCCCCTCCTCGCGAGGGTCGGGGGCGTCGCCGGTCGTGGGGGGCACGTCTGCGGCCTTGGCACGACGGGCGCGGCGCCACAGCAGGAGCGGCACGAGGACGAGGGCCGCGAACAGCGCGAACGGGAGGATCGCCGCGACGACGGTGATCAGGATGGAGACCGACTCCAGGAACGCGGCCCACCCGCGCGACCACCCGGTCTGGATCGGGTTGGTGGAGCTCGACTGCGTCGGCGTGATCAGCGCGATCGTCAGGCTGGACCGCTCGACGATGCCCGCGTAGTACAGTCGCTGGGACTTCATGGCCTCGAGGTCGGCCTGCCGGGTGGCGAGCTCGCGCTCGACCGCGGCGATGTCGGCGACGCTGCCGGAGCGGCCGACCAGCTCCTGCAGGCGCTTCACGGACGCCTCGAGGCTGGTGATGCGGGCATCCAGGTCGACGACGACGTCGGTGACGTCCTGGGCGCTGGCCTGCCGGTCGCGGACCGTGCCCAACTCCCCCACCCGCGCGATCGCGTCGTCGAGCCGGGACGCCGGCACCGACAGGGTGATCCACGAGCCGGCGACCGGGCCGCGGATGCCGTCGGCGCCCGTCAGGGCCAGCGACTCCTCCGACACCCAGCCGTCCAATGCGGCCGCGAGCGCGCGCACGCGTTCGGCCGAGGCCTGTACGTCGTCGACCACCAGCGTGAGGGACGCCGACCGTGCGATCTGGCGCTGGACGCCGGTCTGGTAGGGCTCGGCCTGGTCGGCGGGCTTGGACTCGCCACGAACGGGGCCGTCGGCAACTCCACCCGCGGGCTGCGCGGGGGCGGGGGCGCCGGCGGGTTCGACCATCGAGGGGCTCTCCGCGGTGCCGCAGCCGGTGAGCAGGATGGCGCTGGCGGCGAGGGCGGCCAGGAGGCGGGTCGTGGTGCTCATGCCCGTTCCACGCCCGGGGCGTCCGGTTCGTTGCGCCGGGGTGGCATCCACCTCCACGGACAAGGAAACCGGCCGGCCCCCGAGGGGACCGGCCGGTCAGGTGCCTGGGTGGGGCGCCGCTCAGGCGGCGACGACCTTCACGGGCAGGTGCGCGACGACGGCGTCGGTCAGCTTCACGCCGACCTTGTGCTCGCCGACGGTCTTGATCGGCTTGCCGATCTGGACCGAGCGCTTGTCGACGGCGGGGCCGCCGGCCTTCTTGATCGCGGACGCGATGTCGGCGGCCGTGACGGCACCGAACAGGCGACCCTCGCCACCGGCGCGCGCGGGGACCTCGACCGCGAGCTCCTCCAGTTGCGTGCGCAGCTGGACGGCGTGCTCGTTGTCGCGGACCGTGCGGGCCTCGCGGGCGCGGTTGATGCCCTCGATCTGCTTCTCCGCACCGCGGGTCCACTTGATGGCGTGACCGCGGGGCAGGAGGTAGTTGCGGCCGTAGCCGTCCTTGACCTCGACGACGTCACCGGCGATGCCGAGGTGGTCGACGGCGGCAGTGAGAATGAGCTTCATCTGTTCGTCTTCCTTTCTCAGCGAGCGGTGGACGCGTAGGGCAGCAGCGCGACCTCGCGGGCGTTCTTGATCGCGATCGCGACCTTGCGCTGCTCCTGGACGGACAGGCCGGTCACACGCCGGGCGCGGATCTTCCCGCGCTCGGAGATGAACTTCCGCAGGGTCGCGGTGTCCTTGTAGTCGATGTGACCGATCTTGATGGACTTCGCCGGAGCGATCTTCTTCTTGTTCACAGGCTTGCGCTGTGGGGCCATTGTGGTGCTCTCTCTCGTGAGCCCGGCTCATGCCGGAATGACGTGTGTGGAAAAGGGTGGATCAGAACGGGGGTTCGTCGCTCTGGGCGCTGGCCCAGGGGTCGCTCACCGGCTGCTGCTGCGGACGGCCTCCGCCGCCGTAGCCCCCACCCTGGCCCTGGTTGGACGACCACTGGTCGCCACCACCGGAGCCGCCCTGCTGCTGGGGACCACCCCAGTTGCCGCCGCCACCGCCGCCGCCACCCGAGCGGGTGACCTTCGCGGTCGCGAACTGCAGGGAGGGACCGACCTCGTCGACATCGATCTCGAACACCGTGCGGCGCTCGCCCTCGCGCGTCTCGTAGGAGCGGCTCTTCAGCCGGCCCTGCACGATGACGCGCATGCCCTTGGTGAGCGACTCGGCCACGTTCTCCGCGGCCCGACGCCACACCGAGCAGTTGATGAACATGGCCTCCCCGTCCTTCCACTCACTGGTGGTGCGGTCGAAGGTGCGCGGCGTCGAGGCGACGGTGAAGTTCGCCACGGGCGCCCCGGAGGGAGTGAAACGAAGCTCGGGGTCAGCCGTCAGGTTGCCCACGAGCGTGATGATGGTCTCGCCTGCCATGTGATGTCTCCGATTCTCGGACGTGTGTCGATTCGGTTCCCACTCTGTCAGCCGCCTCCGACAAAACGGAAGGAGTCGGCGTCCAGACTGGGGAAAAGAATCAGTGGTGCAGGTCGGGGCGGATGACCTTCGTCCGCATGATCTGCTCGTTCAGCGTGTACTGGCGGTCGAGCTCCTTGACGACAGCCGGCTCAGCGGTCACGTTGAGCACCACGTAGATGCCCTCGGACTTCTTCTGGATGTCGTACGCGAGACGACGACGGCCCCAGGTGTCGACGTTGTCGACGGTGCCACCGGCGGCCTTGAACGCCTCGAACGGCTTCTCCACGACGCCCTGGACCTGACGGTCGTCCACGTCGGGGCTCACGATCACCATGATCTCGTATTTGCGCATGTGAGTATCCCCACCTCCTCTGGTCTTGACGGCCACGGGTATCTCCCGGGGCAGGAGGGTTCTCATGCATCGGTGCACCCGAGCGGGCGCACCGACGGCTCACTCTACCGGACGCCGGGACTAGGGTCACTTCCATGCGCCAACCCCTCGCGGACGCCGTCGCCGACCTCCAGCCCGCCCTCACCACGCTGGCCCGTGAGCTGCACGCCGACCCCGAGACCGCCTTCGAGGAGGTCCGCGCCGCGGGGCGGATCGCGACCCTCCTGGCCGCGGAAGGGGTGGAGCCGCGCGTCGGCGTCCACGGCCTCGACACCGCCGTGCGGGCGGAGGTCGGGAGCGACACCGGGCGCACGATCGCGATCCTGGCCGAGTACGACGCCCTGCCCGGCATCGGGCACGCGTGTGGCCACAACGTCATCGCGGCGACCGGAGTGGGCGCGTTCCTCGCGCTGGCCCGCCTCGCCGCCTCAGACCCGGACGCCGTCCCCGGCCGGGTCGTCCTGCTCGGCACGCCCGCCGAGGAGGGCCACACGGGCAAGGAGTACATGGCCCGGGAGGGCGCCTTCGACGGCCTCGACGCCGCGATCATGCTGCACCCCTACGCCCACGACCTCGCCGACCACGTGTGGCTCGGCCGGCGCACGGCGCGGGTGACGTTCTCGGGGGTGGCGGCGCACGCGTCGTCGGAGCCCGAGAAGGGCCGCAACGCCTTGGACGCCGCGACGTTGTTCTACACGGGGATCGGGTTGTTCCGGCAGCAGATGACCCCCGGAGACCGGGTGCACGCGATCGTCGCCGACGGCGGGACCCGCGCCTCGATCATCCCCGAGGCGGCCGCCCTCGACCTGTACGTGCGCTCCCCCGGGATCGACGGGCTGGGTGCCCTGTCGGCCCGCGTCGAGGACATCGCCCGCGGCGCCGCGCTCATGGCCGGCGTCGAGGTCGACCTCGCCTGGGACGCCCACCCCGCCTCGCTGCCCGTGCGCACCAACGGCCCGCTCACCGAGCGCTGGGTCGCGGCCCAGGCCGATCGCGGACGCCGCGCGCTCCCGTTGGGCAGCGTCCCGGCCTCGACCGCCGCCTCGACCGACTTCGGGAACGTGAGCGTCCGCGTGCCGGGGATCCACCCCCTGCTGGCGATCGCCCCGGCCGGGGTCGCCCTGCACACCCGCACGTTCGCCGACGCGACCGGCTCCTCGGCCGCGATGGACGCCGTCGCCGACGGCGCCTACGGGCTGGCCGCCGTGGCACTGGAGTACCTGCGCGACGACGCGCTGGCGGCAGCGGTGCGGGCCGACTTCGAGGCGTCCGGGGGCTTGGTCGACGTGCCGGCGCTGTTCGGCTGAGGTGGCACGATGGCCGACGTGACGACGAGCTTCTACGACCGCGTGGGCGGCGCGCCGACCTTCAAGGCCCTGGTGGACCGCTTCTACGAGGGCGTCGCGAACGACCCGCCCCTGCGGGCGATGTACCCCGAGGAGGACCTCGGCCCCGCGAACGACCGGCTGCGGATGTTCCTCGAGCAGTACTGGGGCGGGCCCAAGACCTACGGCGAGACCCGCGGGCACCCGCGCCTGCGCATGCGGCACGCGCCCTTCATCGTGACCCCCACCCAGCGCGACCGCTGGCTGCACCACATGCTGGCAGCCGTCGACACGCTGGCGCTGCCCGAGGCCGAGGACGCGGAGCTGCGCGAGTACCTCGTCCGGGCGGCGCAGTTCATGGTGAACACCTTCGACGACCCGGAGGCCTGACCCTCAGCGCACCGGGCGGCAGACGTCGGTCGCCTCGTCGAGGGTCGCCAGCCAGAGCGGGCCGACGAGGAGGTCGCCGCAGGTGGCGCGGGTGGGCGTCCGGCGGGTGACCCCGTCGTCGAGGACGAAAGCGCTGCAGGCGTCCATGTTCAGCCGCACCTCGCGGGTGCCGTCGAACCGCAGCACCAGCCAGTTCCCGGTGTCGGCGCAGGTCGGGTGCGGCGGGTCGGTGGCCTCGGGGGCCGCGAGCACGGCGTCCAGGACGCCCTGGGCCTGCTCGCCGGTGAGGGCGTACGACCCGACGAGGTTCGGCCGTTCGGGCCCGCCGTACTGGCAGACCACGACCTCGGACGCCGTGGCGAGGTCCGCGACCGCGCCCAGGTCGGGCAACCCGGTGGGACTGAACGTGCGGCACCCCCGCGGGTCGTACGCGAACAACTCCGCGCTGCCGAGGATCTCGTCGGCGAGGTCGATCTGCTCAGCGGGGACCTCGACCGTGAGGTACGCCGAGCCGACCACCCGGTTCACGCGGAGCCACTCGCCGGCGGGGTCCGCCTCCACGGCGTTGTCGGTGTCGCCCGGCTGGACGCGTCGCCACGTGAGGTGGGTCTGGCGCAGCTCGTTGGGCACCGTCGCGTCGCACAGGATGTTCCGGGTCGCCCGCCCGAGCGGGTTGCGGTCGACGAACGGCGCGGACGGCCGCTGGTAGCCGGGCTCGGCGCACCAGTCGGACCCGGGCGCGAAGTCGTGGCCCCAATCGACGGGGACCTGCACGGCGGCGTCCAACATCGACTCCCAGCGCCAACCGGGCCTGGGGGCGGGCCGGTCGTCCGCGGAGGCCGGCTTCCCAGCTGCCTCGGGACCGCCGGCCGCCTGGTCGATCGGGGCCGCGCCACCCGCCGCGGGAGCGTTGGCCGGGCGGGCCTCGAAGCTCGGCGCCGACGACCCGGCGTTGAACATCGAGGACAACAGCGACGCCCCGAACGGCACTGCCAGCACCAGCACCAGGGCCGCCGCGACGAGCCCCATCCAGGGTCCCCGACGGCGCGGGGGGTCGGCAACCGCGATCCCGTGCTTGAGTCCCTCGGGGTCGAGCGGGGCGAAGTCGTGGTCGCGGTCGTGCTCGCGCAGCGCCCGGGCGAGGGCGCGTTCGGCGCGGTCGTGGTCGGTCATCGCGGGTCCTCCAGCAACTGCGTGCGGAGCCGGGTCAGCGCGCGGTGCACGTGGCTGCGCGCGGTGGCCTCCGCGCAGCCGAGCACGTCGGCGATCTCGGCGAAGGTCAGGCCCGACCAGTACCGCAGCACGACGGCCGCGCGCTGGTCGGGACCGAGGGTCTCGCACAGACGCCAGGCGGCGTCCGCGTCGGCGACCTCGTCCTCGAAGCCGGACTCCGCGGCCTGCGGCAGGTCCTCGGGAGCCTCGACAGGGGTCGAGCGGCGCGTGCGGCGCCAGCGCGAGACCGAGGCGTTCACGATCGAGCGGTGGACGTAGGCGTCCACGTCACCCCGCGCGCGCACCTCGGCGAAGCGCGGCCACAGGCCGATGAGTGCGTCCTGGACGGCGTCACGGGCGTCCTCGGGGTGGCGTGTGACGAGGTACGCGAACCGCTGGAGCGCGACGGAGCGCTCGCGCACGTACTCCTCGAACGTGTCCGCCCCCTCGCCCTGCAGCGTCACGGGCCTCTCCTCCACCAGGGTCACACCCCCATCCACGCGGCGGATGGCCCCAGCGTTGCAGAGAACTAGTGCCCGCGGCGGGCCCTTCGCTCCTGAACCTTGGCGTACATGTCCTCGATGAGCGCCGAGAAGCGCTCCTCGACCTGGCGGCGGCGCACCTTCAGCGTGGGCGTCAGGAGGCCGTTCTCCATCGTGAACTCCTCCAGCGCGACGCGGAGGTCCTTGATCTGCTCCTGGCTGGGCAGCCGTTCGGTGAGCGCGGCGACGCGGCGGCGGATCTCCTCGGTGACCTCGGGCGAGTTCACCAGCTCCGCGGCGTCCGAGAAGCGCACCTGGAGGCGCTCGGCGAGCTCCTCGAGGTGGGGCAGCGACGGGCGCACGAGCAGCGTCACGAAGGGGCGGTTGTTGCCCAGCACGACCGCGTGCTCGAACAGCGGGTCGGCCAGGATCATGCCCTCGATCGGCGCCGGGGCGATGTTCTTGCCGCCGGAGGTGACGATGATGTCCTTGATCCGGTCGGTGATGACCAGGTAGCCGTCAGTGTCGACGTAGCCGACGTCACCGGTGTGCAGCCAGCCCTCGTCGTCGACCGCGGCGGCGGTGGCCTCGGGCAGGTTCCAGTAGCCCTGCATCACGTTGGAGCCGCGGTACCAGATCTCGCCCTCGTCGGCGATCTTCACCTCGCCGCCCACGACCACGCGCCCGACCGTGCCGAACTTGAACGCGCCCGGGGAGTTGAACGACACCAGCGGCGACGCCTCGGTCAGGCCGTAGCCCTGCGAGACCAAGATGCCGGCGGCCGAGAAGAACTCCTCGATCTCCTTGCGCAGCGGGGCGCCGCCGCACGCCATCACGGTCTTGGGACCGCCGAGGGCGTCCCGGATCGACGAGAACACCAGCTTGTCCGCGATCGGCAGCTGGGCCTTCAGCCAGGCCGAGGGCTGGCGTCCCTTGCGGTAGGCGTGCTGGCTCTGCGCGCCCACGCCCATCGCCCACTCGAAGATCTTCTTCTTCGCCGGCGAGGCCGCCACCCGCTCGTGCACGGTGAGGAAGACCTTCTCGTACAGCCGCGGCACCGACACGAACATCGTGGGCCGGGCCTCGACCAACGCCTCGGCGACGGTGCGGGCGTCGGCGACGTAGGTGTTGAGGCAGCCGCCGGTGAGCACCTTGTAGGTCCAGGCGCGCTCGAGCGCGTGCGACAGCGGCAGGAACGCCAGCGAGCTGTCCTCGGGCGTCATGTCGAAGAAGGCGTCCAACGCGTCGAGTTCGAAGGTGAAGCCCCGGTGGGTCAGCGCGGCACCGCGCGGCTCACCCGTGGTGCCCGAGGTGTAGATGATCGAGGCGAGGTCGTCGCCGGACGCCTCGGCCAACCGCTGCTGCACGGTCGCGACCGCGTCGTCGCCGGCCGGCTGGGCCAGGACGTCGGCCAGCGTGCGCACCCGGTCGTCCCCGGACGCCGCGGGCTCGAAGGTCCACACCCCGCGGAGGCCGTCGAGCTGGTCCCACACCTCGGTGAGGCGGCCCAGCAGCGCAGCGGTCTCGACGAAGCCGAAGACGGCCCCGGAGTCGCCGGCGATGTGCCGCACCTGCTCGGGGGTGCTCGTCGAGTAGATCGGCACCGGCACCGCCCGGATCGTCAGCAGCGCCAGGTCGGCGATGCTCCACTCGGGGCGGTTGTTGCTCAGCAGCAGCACCCGGTCGCCCGCCTCGACGCCCTGGGCCACCAGGTGTGCGGCCAGCGCGTTCACCCGGATCGCCAGCTCGCGGTAGCTCTGCACCCGCCACCCGTCGCCGGACTTGATGCGGGTGGCCGGGCGCGACGCGTGCGTGCGCGCGGTCTCGGCGAAACGAACGGCGAGGTGCGAGGTGTCCATGGCGAGTACGTCCTTGTCATCGTGGAGTGGGTCCACCCTCCCACGCCCACGGCGTCCGGCGCACGGATCAGGGGCCACTCGCGGCGACTCCCACCTCCCTACACTGCTGCCATGGCCGGACTCACCAACCTGCACGAGATCCTCGGCGCGCTGCGCCCGAGCGTGCGCCAGGGCTCCTTCGTCTACGTCACGCTGCCCACGCCGCCGGAGGTGGAGGCGTACGCCCGCATCGTCGAGGACGAGGGCATCACGCTCGTCGTCGACCAGTCCACCGCCGACGAGCACGGCTGGGAGTACGAGGGCGTCTTCGCGTGGATCACGCTGCAGGTGCACACGTCGCTGACCTCGGTGGGCATCACCGCGGCGGTCTCGACGGCGCTGGCGCGGGTCGGCATCTCCTGCAACGTGCTCGCCGGCTACTACCACGACCACCTCCTCGTGCCGGCCGAGTCGGTCGACGAGGCCATCGACGTGCTGGGCGGTCTCGAGTCGTGACCCCCACCCAGCAGGGCTTCCACGTCGGCGCCCACGCGGACGCCGACCCGCTCGCCCACGCCGCCGCCGGCGGCTTCTCGATCATGCAGACCTTCATCGGCGACCCGCAGGCCTGGAAGGGCCACGCGGTCGACCACCCGGGCGGCGCCGAGGGCCTCAAGCAGGACGCCGCCACGGCCGGCGTGGGCCTCTACATCCACGCGCCCTACGTGATCAACGTGGCGACCACGAACAACCGCATCCGCATCCCGAGCCGCCAGATCCTGGCCCGCCAGGTGAAGCTGGCCGCCGAGGTCGGCGCCCGCGGCGTCATCGTGCACGGCGGGCACGTGTCGGCCAACGACGACCCCGCGGTCGGCTTCGACAACTGGCGCAAGGCGATCGAGGGGCTCGACCTCGAGGTGCCGATCCTCATCGAGAACACCGCCGGCGGGGCCAACGCGATGGCCCGCCACCTCGACCGCATCGCCCAGCTGTGGGACGCCATCTCCGGCGCCGAGGGCTTCGAGAACGTCGGTTTCTGCCTCGACACCTGCCACGCGCACGCCGGCGGGCTCGACCCGTCGGGGCTGGTCGACACGATCAAGGGCATCACCGGGCGCATCGACCTGGTGCACCTCAACGACTCCCGGGACGCCGCGGGCTCAGGTGCCGACCGCCACGAGGTGCTGGGGCTGGGCCAGGTCGACCCGGAGTTCCTCGTCGAGGTCGTGCGCGAGGCGAACACCGCGACGATCCTGGAGACCCCCGGTGACGCGGCCTCCCATGCCGCCCAGGTGGAGTGGTTGCGCGAGCTCCTCTGAGGCAGGCGATTTCTGTCGGTCGGCGCTCACCAAGCCGTCCGTCACCTTTCAGGCGCCGGCCAGCGGCGGCACCGACAGGGTCGTCCCGTCGATGAGGTAACCGCGGTGCAACTCGTGGCGGGCCCGGACCGGCTCGGGGGCGTCCATGAGTTGACGCATGACCTCGACGCCGCGGCGGGCCACCGTCTCGACGGGCACGCGAATCGTCGCCAACCCCAACAACGGCAGGCCGGGCGCGATGCCGTCACAGCCGGTGACCGACAGGTCGTCGGGCACGCGGACGCCAGCCTTCACCGCGATCTCGAGGAAGTGGATGGCCCGCCAGTCGCTCGGGAACATGGCGGCGGTGACGCCACCTTCCCGGGCCACCCGGATGATCTCGTCGTCGCGCTCGCCCGAGACGCCGAACTGGTGGGCCTCGAACTCCAGCACCTCGGCGCCCCGTTCCTGCAACCGCGTGACGATCGCGAGCGAGCGTCGGTTCTCGGCCGTCGACACCTCGGGGCCGGTCACGAGCACGGCCACGCGCCGATGGCCGTGGGCCACCACCCGGTCGGCGAGCAGGGCGCCGTGGGCGTCCTCGTCGTAGGAGACGGCGTGGATGCGCGGGTCCAGTTCCACGCGTCCGACCGACACGACGGGCACCGCGGACAGGAACGGCGTGAGCAGGTCGGACTGCAGCACACCGGTGGCCACGAACAGGCCTCCCACGCGCAGCCCGAGCAGGCGTTGCAGGCTGCTGGCTTCGAACTCGGCGCGCTGGGCCACCGACGGCACGACGGTCACCAGTTGCAGTTCGGCGTCGGTCGTCTCCTGCTGCAGGCGGCTGTGCAGGAGCCCGTAGGTGGGGTTGCGCGGGTCGCGCAGCAGCAGCCCGGACACCCCGTCTAAATGAAAGCGCGTTCACACTCAGTATGGGCATGACGGGTGACGTCAGGGGGCAAGTTGCGCAAACACGGCGTGAACGACTTCGGGATCTTCGGCGTCGGAGGGATACCTCCACCCAGGCCTGGGACCACAGGCCCAATGACCTCGACCGGGACTCGGGGTCCACCCGGCGGCCGATGGTGCCCTTGACCTTGCCGACGACCCCCGACGGGTCAATGCCCGAGGTGCATGCATGGCAGGCGTCGAGGAAAGACCCGACCCCGAGGCGTCGATCGTGTCGTCCTTAAGTACTAGATTGATGCTTCAACTTGACACCTTCGACGGATGCCAGTGCGCGATGCCATCCTCTACCGTCTAGGAGCCCCCAATTATGGATACAGGAGACTCAACCACATGAGCCTGGACCGCAGGGGCATCCCTGCGAAACTCCGCATCGCTGAGCCTCACTGTCGGTTCCTCCGTGGGCGCCAGCGCCAGCTCTTCTTGGCAGTCGGTGACCCAGACCAAGTACTGGTTCAACACCAATGGCGCACGGAGCGCCTCCTACCGCTCGAACATGGTGGTGGCTCCGCAGCAGGACTACCGGTCCAACACCGTTTGGATCCAGAACACTGCGTACGTGAAGTTCCGCGGGGACGCGCGGAACTGGCAGATCATCGCTTCAGCCTAGTGATCAACTTCCGTCGCGTGGTGGTCGCCATGATGGTGACCACCACGCTGCTGACCGCATGCACTTCGGCACCGGCTGCTCCGATTCAGGGGCTTCCAGGTCAAGCGCCCGCCCACCATGTTTTTCTGTTCAGGCACTCAACCAACCGCGTCATTCTCTACAACATGGGGGATGGCACTGAAGTGAAAAACGGGGACCAACCACCCCAGACCTTTCAGTATCAGTTCCCAAACGGCGGCCGACTTCTGACCAGCGGTGACAGTGAGAAATTCGGGTTCAAGCTGATCGATCGAACCAATGAGTCATTGACGACCCTGTTGGAACTCGGACCCCGTGAAGCATTGTTTCCCGTCGTCTCGTCCGACGTGAATCACATTTTTCAGCGGGTCGGCCACGATGAACGTGGAGCCCCGACCAGCGCCGTACTGATGTCATGGAGCGGCACACAGTTGACGACGCTGACCGAGCTACCCGCCAGCGCGGTCAGAGGGGCCATTCTGGGTGACCGAATCTTCGTCACCATGCCTGACCCCGTGGACGACAGCAGCTACCTTCTGGCCAGCACCTCGCTCGGCGGGGGGGATCTAGCCGTCGAGCAGCGCGGTCTCCAGACTCCGCGGTTGGCCACCTGGCGCGGGAGTCTCGTGGTCGAGGACACCGTCCCCGGAAGCGCCGCGCCCTTGCCTTGTGACTACCACTGCACGTTCCGCGAAGACCGGGGGGATGTCCTCGCGTTGGCTCCCAACTCCCAAGGCGATCTGACCCTGACCAGCGTCAACCCCTCGACGAGTGCGTCGCGCGAGCTTGCGCGGGGATCAATCATCGACTTCACGTGGGACGACACAACCACCACCGTCTACCTCGACGGCTCCACGAAAGAGGTCGAAGGGTGACTGCACGTCTTGAAGGAGTCAGCGTTACTTTTGGAGGGCGCAACGTTCTGCAGGACCTCAACCAGGAGTTCACTCCGGGGAGACCGTATGTCCTGCGCGGCCCCTCCGGAGCCGGCAAGACCACCCTCCTCAACGTTCTAGCCGGCTACGTGCCCGTCAACTCCGGGAAAGTGACCGCACCCGCCTCACGTGCCTACCTCATCCAGGAAGACCTTCTCTTCAGCGAGCTGACAGCCTTCGAGAACTTGGCCATCATCGCGTGGGCGAAGTTGAACCAGGTGTTGACACGGTCACAGGGCCTGGCCCACCTCGATGAACTCCACGTGGGTTCGCTCGTCGACACGAAGGTCGCGACCCTGTCCGGCGGTGAACGACGACGCGTGGAACTGGCCGCGCTCCGCCTCTCCGAACCCGAACTCATCCTGGTGGATGAACCCACTGCGAACTTGGACGTGGACAACCGGCGCCGCGTGTACGAAGGTCTCTGGAACATGCACCCGGGCCGAATCCTGGTGGTGGCCACCCACGATGCCGAGATCCCGTGGCCCTCCCCTGATTGGACGCGACTGGATCTCGAGGATGGACGTCTCCGTGTCTCGTAGCCCTTTGACAATCGCGGTGACTCGCTCGCGTCGCTACCTCACGACCGCGACCCTTCTCCTGGTCGGCGTGACCATCACCTTGGTATCTGTTCTCTCAGTGGCCCAACACAGCCTCCAGCGAGTTCGGTCGGACTTCACTGACAACATTCTGGCCCGCGTGATGACGGTGACACAGTCCTTCGGGACTGATGGATTGCAGCCCCTCAACCGCGCCGCCGTGCAGTCCATTGAGACAGTTGCTGCCGTTGGAACCCAGGTTCCCGGGTTCACGGCCGTCCAGTTCGAACTGGGTGGAGGCGTGGAGGACGAGCGCGGCCGGGTCCGCCACGTGCTGGGAGTCGACGACGATGGCTCACGCCTCTTCGGCCTCCCGGACACCCCGGCCACGGTCGCCTTCGCCCTTGACGGCTCCACGGGGGCAACCTCTCTGCGCATCCCCGTGGTGGAGGTGGGCGACGATGGCTACACGGCTCACGACTCCCGCACCATCGGGCTCACTTTGGAGGCCGTCCCCAACCCAGATGCGGCAACCTACCTTCTGGGCGGACACACTGAGGGCATCATCTTGGTGCGCGAAGACACCTTTCGACACATCACCGAACTGTCGTTCGGGCAGGACTGGGACGGCGTCCTCGCTCGGTGGAATGCTGGGGAACTACCCATGACGCCCCTGGTCGGAGCTGTCCATGTGGTCCCCGATCAACTGGATCAGGTCGAGCCAGTTGCGCAACGCCTGCGTGCCGCCGGTTTTGCGCCGCGCTATGCCCTGGCAGCGTTCAATGATCTGGACGTGAGTCTTTCCGCACAGGTGACCGCGGCGCTGACCCTTGCGTCCATCCTGTTCCTCGGAGCTGGAGTTTACTTCCTGGCTACTTGGCGTACGTACGTGAGACTCGCCCGGCGCGACATGGGCATCCTGCGTCACTGGGGGGCTGACACGCGCGAGATCAGTCGGGCCTACGCACAGGTCCTACGCCGATCCCTTCTGTGGGCGTTGGCTGTCGGAATCGTCGTGTCCCTCGTGGCCACCACTCTGGCGATGGGTCCCGTCGGCGGCCTCACAGCAACGGGGCTCAACGTCGCGCTGCTCCTCATCCTGTTCTGCTCGGTCTGGTACATCGGGGAACGCTGGATCCTGGCGAAGCCATTGAGCGAGCCCATCCTCGAACTCCTGCGGAAGAACCGTGAGTTCCAGTGAGCCAGGGAGGGCGGCGGCCCACGAGGGGCGAGCGCGATGCGCGCTGGACGCCGACGCCCGGTAACCTGACCCCGTGACTCGGAGCATCTATGTGATGGCGCCCGAGGGCCAGACAGGGAAGTCGGTCGTCGCCCTCGGCATCGTTGACGCGCTGACGCGCGAGGTTGAGTCGGTTGGGGTGTTCCGGCCGATCATCAAGGGCACGGAACCGGACCAGATCCTGACCGCGCTCCTCCGCCAGCCGGCCGTCCAGCAGGAGTACGACGAGTCGTACGGCGTGACGTACCAGGACGTGCGTCGCGACGCCGACGAGGCCCTGGCCACCATCGTGCGGCGCTACGGCGAGGTCGCCGGGCACTTCGACGCCGTGGTGATCCTGGGCTCGGACTACCGCGACGCCCTCGGCGCCCCCGAACTCGGCCTGAACGCCCGCATCGCCGCCAACCTCAACGCGCCCGTCGCCTTCTGTGTCTCGGCCCGCGGCCGCAGCCCCGAGGAGGTCGTGCAGTACGCGCGCAGCTCCCTGGAGGAGCTCAAGAAGCACCACGCCACGACGATCGCGGTCATCCCGACCCGCGTGCCGACCGGCCACGAGGCCGAGTACGCCAACGCGGTCCGTGCCGCCTGGCCCGACGTCGTGGCCGGCGTCATCCCCGACCATCGGGTGCTCGCCGCCCCGCTGCTCGGCGCGCAGGTCAAGGCCGTCGAGGGACGCCTCATCGTCGGGCGCGACGACATGCTGCAGCACGACAGCCAGACCGTGATCGTCGGCGCCATGACGCTGCCCAACCTGCTGGCCCGCCTCGAGCCCGAGGCGACGGTCATCATGCCGGGCGACCGCACCGAGATGATCCCGGGCCTGCTCATGGCCCAGACCTCGGGCGCGTTCCCGCAGCTGGCCGGCCTGATCCTGACCGGTGGCTACGCGGTGCCGCACTCGATCCAGCAGCTCATCACGTCGGTGCCGCACGAGCTGCCCATCGCCATGACCGAGCTGGGCACGTACACCACGGCCGAGCGCCTGTTCCGCCTCGAGGGCATGATGACCAGCTCCGACCGCAAGACCGAGCTGGGCCGTCGCCTGTTCTCCGAGTTCGTGGACGCCGGCGCCCTGCTGGGTGCCATGCACGTCGACCGCGCCGAGATCCGCACGCCGGTCATGTTCGAGTACCAGCTCAACGAGATGGCCCGCCGTGACAAGCGCCGGATCGTGCTGCCGGAGTCGGGCGACGACCGCATCCTGGAGGCGGCGTCCATCGTGCTGCGCCGCGGCACGGCCGACATCATCCTGCTCGGCGACCCGACCGAGGTGAAGGCCCACGCGCTGGCGTCCGGCTACTCGCTCGAGGGTGCCGAGATCATCGACATGGCCACGCCCGAGCTGGTGGAGCGGTTCTCCGAGGAGTACATGCGCCTCCGCGCCGCCAAGGGCGTCACGGTCGAGCAGGCCAAGGAGAAGATGGCCGACCCGAGCTACTTCGGCACGATGATGGTCCACCTGGGCCTGGCCGACGGCATGGTGTCGGGCGCGGCGAACACCACCGCCAACACCATCCGCCCGAGCCTGGAGTTCGTGAAGACCAAGCCGGGCGTCTCGGTGGTCAGCTCCAGCTTCCTGATGTGCATGTCCGACCGCGTCGACGTGTACGGCGACTGCGCCGTGAACCCCGACCCGACCGCCGAGCAGCTCGCCGACATCGCGATCAGCTCCGCGCAGACGGCCGTGGCGTTCGGCATCGAGCCGCGCGTGGCGATGCTGTCGTACTCGACCGGCTCGTCCGGCGCGGGTGCCGACGTGGACAAGGTACGCGAGGCGACCGACCTGGTCCGCCTGCGGGCGCCGCACCTGAAGGTGGAGGGCCCCATCCAGTTCGACGCCGCCGTCGACCCCGACGTCGGCTCGAAGAAGATGCCGGGTTCGGACGTGGCCGGTCAGGCGACCGTGTTCATCTTCCCCGACCTCAACACGGGCAACAACACCTACAAGGCCGTGCAGCGGTCGGCGGGTGCGCTCGCGGTCGGTCCGGTCCTGCAGGGCCTGAACAAGCCGGTCAACGACCTGTCGCGTGGCGCGCTGGTGGACGACATCGTCAACACCATCGCCATCACCGCGATCCAGGCGCAGAACAACTGATCCACCCGAGGGGCCGGACGACGGGGTCCGGCCCCTGCACCACCCACGAGTCCGGACGCGTCGCGGCCCGGGGTTAGGAGCCACCCATGAGCATGGACATCCTCCTGTTGAACGCAGGGTCGTCCTCGATCAAGTACCAGGTCATCGACATGGCCGACGAGCGGGTCATCGCGACCGGCCTCATCCAGAAGATCGGCGGCACGGGCAGCACGCTCGAGCACACCGTCGGCGGCGAGGAGTTCACGGTCACCCAGGACTTCGCCGACCACGAGGAGGCCCTCGCGGCGATGACGTCGATGTTCGACGCCCACGGCCCGAAGATGGCCGACATCAAGGCCGTCGGCCACCGCACCGTGCACGGCGGCGACGAGTTCGACCACACCGTGCTCATCGACGACAAGGTGATCGACACCCTGATCCGCCTCTCGCCGCTGGCCCCGCTGCACAACCCGCCGGGCATCACCGCCATCCGCGCGGCGCAGCACATCCTGCCCGAGGTGCCGCACGTGGCGATCTTCGACACCGCCTTCTTCGCGCACCTGCCCGCCGAGGCGTACAGCTACGCGATCGACGTCGAGACGGCCAAGCGCCTGAAGATCCGACGCTACGGGTTCCACGGCACGAGCCACAACTACGTGTCGCACAAGATGGCCGAGGTGCTCGGCAAGCCCTACGACGAGCTCAAGATGATCGTCTGCCACCTCGGCAACGGCGCCTCGATCTCGGCGATCAAGGACGGCCAGCCGGTCGAGACCTCGATGGGCCTCACCCCGCTGCAGGGCCTGATGATGGGCACCCGCTCGGGAGACATCGACCCCGGCATCCACGCCTACCTCTACCGCTCGGGCATGACGATCGACGAGATCGACAACCTGCTCAACAAGAAGTCGGGCCTGCTGGGCATGTCGGGCTCCAACGACATGCGCGACGTGGGCGACAAGGCCGCCGCCGGTGACGAGGCCGCGCAGCTGGCCCTCGACGTGTACGTGCACCGCCTCGTGTCGTACATCGGCTCCTACATGGCGATCCTCGGCGGCGTGGACGCCGTGGCCTTCACCGCCGGCGTCGGCGAGAACGCCGCGGCCATCCGCGAGGCCGTGGTGACGCGCCTGCACAACCTCGGCTTCCACCTGGACGCCGAGCGCAACGCCGTCCGCTCCAAGGAGCCGCGCCTCATCTCCACCGACGACTCGCCGGTGAAGGTGCTCGTGGTGCCGACCAACGAGGAGCTCCAGATGGCGCGCGAGGTCAAGGCCGTCGTCGCCTGATCCTCCGCCGTTCACATCCGGCCGCCGTCGTCACCCTCGGGTGGCGGCGGCGGTTCGGCGTCCCCGGGTAGGTTGAACACATGACCACCGCCCTCGTCACCGGCGCGACCGCCGGCATCGGCGCCGAGTTCGCCCGCCAGCTGGCCGCCCGCGGCGACGACCTGGTCCTCGTGGCGCGTGACCGCGAGCGCCTCGACGCGCTGGCCGCCGAGCTGTCCGCGGCCCACGGCGTCCGGGTGGAGGTGCTGGGCGCCGACCTGGCCGACCGCGCGCAGGTGGCCACGGTGGCCGACCGCCTCGCCGATCCCGACAACCCGATCGACCTGCTCGTGAACAACGCCGGTTTCGGCACCACGACCACGCTCGACGACCCCGACACCGCCCAGCAGGAGCAGGCGCTCGACGTCATGGCCGTCGCCCCGATGGTGCTCGGCGCGGCCGCGGGCGCGGCGATGCGCGCCCGGGGGCATGGCCGCATCATCAACGTCGCCTCGCTCAGCGCGTGGATCACCCAGAGCGGCTACTCGGCGGTGAAGGCGTACACGAAGGTCTGGTCGGAGGGCCTCGCGGGCGACCTCGCCGGCAGCGGTGTCACCGTCACGACGCTGTGCCCGGGCTGGGTGCGCACCGAGTTCCACCAGCGGGCGGGCATGGGCGCGTCGGGCATCCCCGACTGGGTGTGGGTGGACGCCGAGCGGTGCGTCCGCGAGTGCTTGGCCCACGCGGAGGCCGGCAAGGTGTTAAGCATCCCGACCAAGCGGTGGAAGCTGGCGGCGTTCGCGCTGCAGCACGCCCCCCGGCGCGCGGTGTACGCGATCAGCGCCCGCGCCGCCCGCATGCGCACCTGACCTGCGCCGACGGCGCCGCGGTGGTGCACAATGGCAGCGTCGAACAGCGAGGAGACACCTGACGTGGGCAAGGACGATCTGGGCAAGTACTCAGACACCCCGCAGGCCATCGCACGCTTCGTGGCCCAGCAGTTGATCATGAAGCCGTACGTGTGGTCGGCGTTGTCGGTGCACATCCACGGCGATCGCCACCTGAAGGAGCTGAACGCGCCCTTCATCGTGATCGCGAACCACTCCAGCCACGTGGACACCACGGTGATCTACGGCGCGCTCCCCCGCCGACTGTCCCGCAACCTCGCCGCCGGTGCCGCCGCCGACTACTTCTTCAAGAAGAAGACCTCCGCCCTGGGCACCCGCATCTTCTTCAACGCCTACCCCGTCGACCGCGGCGGCATGCGTGGCCACGCGGGCCTGTCGGGCCGGTTGCTCGATGACGGCGTACCGCTGCTGATCTTCCCCGAGGGCACCCGCTCGCGCACCGGCGCGATGGCCAAGTTCAAGATGGGCGTCTCGGCGCTGTCGATCCAGCACGAGGTGCCGGTCCTGCCGATCGCGCTCGTGGGCGCCTACGCCGCCATGCCGTACGGGCAGAAGCTGCCGGTACCGGGGCGTCCGACGGTGCACGTGGTGTTCGGCCCGCCGATGCGCGCCCTGCCCGGCGAGACCGTACCGCGCTTCAACGAGCGGCTGTACAACAAGGTCATCGAGCTGCACGACACGACGGCGCGGGCGTACGGCATGCCGACGCAGTCCGACTTCTGGCGCTCGGTCGCGCTCAAGGACGCCGCGAAGAAGGCCAAGTCGAAGGCGGACGCCGAGGCCGCCGACGTCGACGAAGAGGCCACGGAGGACGGCGCCGCCGGGACGACCGGCGACGCCCCCAACGACTAGCCCTTCACCACCGCGGCGAGCGGCACGGTCCGCGAGCGCGCGACCGAGGCGGCGGCGGCCCCGAGGGCCACGATTCCCCAGCCGACGAGCACGAAGACCGGGATGGCCACCCCGGTGCCGGTCGAGACCGCACGCACGGCGTCCAGCGCCGGGGACACCGGCGAGAGCGACCGCAGCGCGGAGAACAGTCCGGGCGCGGTGGACGTCGTGGCCGTCACGGCCGTGACCAGCGCCATCGCCAGGGCGGCGATGCGCCCGCCGTTGCCGAACAGGGCCGCCAGCGCGTGGTTGACCGCGGCGAACGCGGCGCCGGCGACGAGCATGACGAGGCCGAGCAGCACCCCCTCGCCCCAGGTCAGCTTGAGCGCCACCGCGCCGAGCACGGTGAGCAGCACCGCCTGCGCGGCGACGATGCCCAGGCCCGGCAGGAACGCGCGCCCGAACAGGGCGCCGGTCCCGGCGGTCGACAGCGCGGCGCGGCGCGACAGGCCCGGCAGCGCGGCGAAGGTCGCCAGCGCGCCCACCCACAGGGTTGAGGCGAGCAGCAGGCTCACCCACGCGAGGTTCGGCCGCACGAGCGACGACAGCCCGTCGGTCGAGACCGGCGAGGCCACGACGCCCGCGAGCTGGTCGCGCTCGGCCTCGGTGTAGGTCGGGATGTCACCCGCGCCCGAGGCGACTCCGTCGGCGAGCTCCTGGGTGCCGTCCGCGAGGGCGCCGGCACCGTCGGCGAGCTGGCCGAGGCCACCCGCGAGCAGGGACGCCCCGCCCGCGGCCTGGTCGATGCCGCCCGTGTACTGGTCGACGCCCGAGGACAGCTGGCCGAGGCCGTCGGCGAGCAGGCGGGCGCCGCCGGCGGCCTGGTCGACGCCGCCGGTGTAGGCGTCCACGCCTCCGCTGAGCTGGGTGAGCCCGCCCGCGAGGCCGGTGACGCCGTCGGCGAACGCGTCGGTGCCGTCGGCGAGCCCGCGGGCTCCGCCGGCGAGCTGGTCGGCGCCGCCCACGAGCTGGGTCGCGCCGTCGGCGAGCTGGTGCCCGCCCTCGGAGAGTTGGGTGCCGGCGCCGATGAACTGGTCGAGCAGGGCGAGCACCTCGGCCTTGGCGATCGGGGTGCCCTCGGGGATGGAACCCTGCAGGGCCTCGAGCTCGGCCTGGACCCGCGGCGCCCACGCGACCATCTCGGTCGACGCGGCGGAGATCTGGTCGAGCAGCGCGAGGATCGCGGTGCCGGCGTCCTTCAGGTCCACGGCCTGCACGGCGAGGTCGCCGGCGTCCGTGGAGACCGGGGCGAGGGCGTCCGCGACCTGCTGACCGGCGGCGGCCACGCCCTGCTGGTAGGCGGTGCACGCCTCCTCGGACAGGCCCTCGGGGCAGGTGCCGGTGCCGGCCGCGAGCGCGGCCGCCCGCTCGGCCGCGGCGGTCACGCCGGCGCGCACGCCGGCGGCGTCGTCGGCCAGGCCCATGGCCTCCTTGACCCAGGTGCGGGCCTCCGCGACGAAGGCCTGGACGCGTGCGTCGAATGCGATCGCGCGCTCGGTCAGCTGGGTGACCGACGCGGCGGCCTCCTCGAGCCAGCCGGCCCACTCGGGGATCCGGTCCAGCGCCGCGCGCAGCGGCGTGAGCAGGCCGTTCACCGCGCCGGTGTACTGGGTGACGCCGTCGGCGTAGGTGGCCACGCCGTCGGCGTAGGTCTGGGCGCCGGTCGCGTAGGCGTCGGCACCGTCGGCCCACTGCCGGGTGCCGTCGGCGAGCTGGGACGCCCCGCCGGCCAGCTGGTCGGCACCCGAGCTCGCGGCCCGGACGCCGTCGCGCAGCTGCGCCGACCCCGCCGAGGCGAGGCCGAGGCCGTCGGCGAGCGCCTTGGCGCCCGAGGCC